>NZ_CDRUHA020000010.1:0-11411 GCF_977063405.2 Legionella stuttgartensis | reverse complement strand
ATTTTAATATGATTTCAAAAAAAGTGGCTCATGAGCATGAAGCCCGTGTCGATCAATGCTTCCTTTGCCACCAAACCACGTTGTGGACTGATATTAAAGGAGTTGGGTTTTATAAGCATCATTGAGGAATTTCTTCGCTACAATGGAACATTATAAGTGCCGTAACAATTTGTTATGGCACTTGATTGGGTGACTGTTTCGGTATTTGATGTTGCATCAGCATAGGCATACCAGCAGGTGTTTGAATATATCCTTTGTACCAATACACTGTGGCATAATAACCACTACAGATCAGGCCTAAAATCGCAAAGACAACGACCAACCAACCAAAGACTTTGGCCAACGAAACACCACGTCCTTGGTTATGTGACGCCCATGCGATTAAAACAATACCCAGAGCTATTGCAATGAGAGACACCATCTGGGCTATATGGAATAGGAATGCTTCACCTGACATCATTGGCATCTGGAAATAACCTGCATACCAGTATTTAATACTATAAAAAATACTGCATAATTCCCCTAAAATCCCAATAATAACAATCAGCCATCCAAATATTTTGGCTAATCCAATACTTTTTCCTTCATTACGTAATGCCCAGACGACCAACATGATTCCAAGCGCTATTGCGATAAGACCGAACATTTCAGCACTATGAAACAGAAACATCATGACACACCTCCTTTGCTCTTTTGTTGTTTACTAAAGCGAGGTATAAACCCGGGAGTAACCGCAGCATAGTCTTTATATTCCTCGCCAAATTCTGCCAAGACCTCTTTTTCTTCTCTACGTGCAAGACGAACATACATATAAACTAATATAGGAAACATGATTAAGGTTAAAATGGTTGGCCATTGTAGTAAAAAACCAATCATCACCAGAATAAATCCATCGTATTGTGGATGACGAATTTTGGCATACAGTCCTGTTGTGGCCAGTTGATGGCTCTTCTGAGCGCGATAAAGAGTACCCCAGGCTGATGCAATCATCCAAAGACCGCCAATAATGAAGACAAAACTTAAGATATGAAAGACATCAAAATGGGGATCTCCTTTCAACCCCAACAAAGTATGGAGTAAATGGCCACTGTCATGACCGTATAAATCCACTCCAGGATAATATTTTGAAAGCCATCCAGACAGTAAATAAATGGTTAAAGGAAAACCATACATTTCGGTAAAATAGGCAACCACAAACGCAGAGAACGCCCCAAAAGATCGCCAATCTCGCCTTGTCTTAAACGTGGTGGTAAAACTGTAAGCAAACAAAATGAAAATCGCTGAATTGACAATGACCAATAACCACAAACCATAGGCATAAGAAGTATGTTCCATTTCGATTAATCCTTATCCTCAGAGGAATCATTGTCCTTACTATCCGATTTATGGTGATGATTCTCTTCATGCCCCCCATGTCCTTTGTGCATAAAAAGATGCATCAAGGGACAGAGTAAAACTAACAGCACCAAAGGGGAAGCCCCCAGAAAGCTTGCAATATGAGCACCGTGCTCTACAATCAAGTAATAGCTAATAATCCCAATAATAATGATGGCCATGAGTCCTGAAGGAGAACTCCAAAAGCCCTTCTCTTTTTGTGGTTTTGGTGGCTTCGAGTGGCCCCCAAATGCAGGCGACATGATAGGCACTCCTTTGACTCATCAATTTGTATTAGTATAGTCCATCCTTAATAAAAGATTACGCCAGTCAGGCATCATTTCATAAATTGCTCGACTTTTGAACTTAAGTACTATCTTGTCTATACTTAAATTGATAAGTATTGGATTTAGAGTAGCTTAATCAGCTCTTTTACAAGGAGCGGCAATATGTGGACTTTAAAGACGTTGAAGTGGTTTGTTGCAGTAGCCGCTTTGATGGGTTCAAGTGCTGTAGCTTCTGCCTTTGATGCCTCAATCAAAACTGACTCACCAATAGGTTCCATAATATTAGCTTCCAATATACCTCATGCCCCTCATTGGAAACCTCATGGTGGACATGGCCGGTGGCATTGGGATGGACATAGATGGCATTGGATTCAATATCACTACAACTGGCATCAAAATTGGCACCATAATTGGCATCAAAACTGGCATCACGGTGGTGGTCACGGTGGCCATGGCGGACATTAAGAGTGGGAAATTCATTCCCAAATCTTGATGTGTGAGTAAAGGCATTAACCTTTTGTTAAGAAGGTTTTTTTGTGCCAAATATTCGGAAATAAGGCAGAAACAGGACAAATGCGAGCCAGAAAAGCCCTCATCAAGAGACTATGAAAAAAAGTATAACTAGCCACAGAAAAAATTGAAGCACTTAAATATCTTGTTCGAGATAATAAAAATCAATTAAGCCATTTAAATACCTTAAGCAATTTATTGCAACAACGGATTAATTATTTTAAGCAGATTATTAGCATCCATCAAAAACAAGAGGAAGAAGTAGCCGAAAATATGATGGCAAGTGTGACAAGGGACTTTAGCTCGCAAATCAGGTATACATCTTAGCCTTCACTATGCAAAATGGCGAATTTATTTTACTCAATTGAAAGCGATATTAATTTTATATTTTTACAATTAATACTTTTATTCATAATCAAAGTAAGTAATAGTCTTATATGAGTATGTTAAGAGCACGCTAAATAAAAGGAATTATAGATATGAAAATTGTTTATTTAATAATTAGCTTTATGATTCTTCTTTTGAATTCAGGCTGTGGCGGATTACGTCAAGTAAATGCAGATGCGAAAAATGTTAACTTGTATTTGTCCTATCCTACAGGAAATTGCCGTTTCTTAGGGATTATTAAAAACCCAAATGTACATGAAGTTGTGGATATCCGTTCCTCTTTAAAAGATCTAGAAAAAGATGATAATAATTTTTTAAAAAATGAAGGCGCAAAGTTAGGAGCAAATGTTATCGTTCTTGTAACCCATACACCAAAGGAAGCTCAAAAGAGATATGTAAGGGGATCAAAAAATTTAACAACTATTAATATCCATTCCGTAATAGCTAATGCATATTATTGTCCCCATGTGAAAATTGACCAATTACAACAAAGAAATTTAGAAATTAAGCAAACTCCATTATTTGAAAATGATGATCTGCAGATAAATGATTAAAAAATCCAGGATTGTCAGATAAATTGTCACCATCCTAAAGACATGAGGAAGGCTTTTCTTGGGAAGGGAAAGCCCAATACTCCAATAAACAAGATCATTGATAGGTGATAATGTTCCTCATTGATGGATTCATATCATGAAGGTGACTATTTATTCCTATGAATTCATAAAATAATTCCAATGGATGTTTGGCTTTTTAAAAAAGCACAGCAACTCCTAAGGTTATTGTATCTTGGGTGGTAGGCTCTCCTTGACTTTGAAGAATCCTCTTAAGAGCACCATACTCTACATCATGTTCGTACTCTGTAAAAATACTAAGACCTGGTTTAAGACGATAGTAAGGTCTAAGAATATAACGCATTTGGTTTAAGCCATTGCCAATCTCATTTTTGACGACGGTATGAGTGGCCAAAATGCTGCGAATTCCTGTGAGGAAGAAGAAGTTATTGGTCAGCTGGTTAGCCCGTGCTAACTGAATGTCAAATTTCACACTGCCATCACGGTAATACGTTCTAATGTTGGTATCAATATACCAAGGCATCAATCCTTCAATACCAATACCCGGTTGCCAATAAGGGCCTCCCGGGCGATAAAAATAATTGACCCCACCTTTAATGGCCCAAAATTGACTAATCAAATGCCAATAGAATACATCGATGTCTGCGTTTTCAACGGTTCCTTTATAAATTTCAGCGTCCTCAGTATACAGCTGGAGTTTATTGTAATCGGTGCCATAGAGACCTCTAAACGTCATTTCCTGAGCATTATGAAAAGGATCTTCACCGAGCTCCATATAGCTTGCGCGATAGAAGCCTTGATGATGCCCTGCGGGGTGTTTGATGAGTGAAGCATCCAGTGGCATGACTTCATCTTCTCGTACGATAGGTCGATTGATGTAGGCTTGTTGATAGGCGTAATTCTCTGGCTTTCGAGTGCCGTTGGCAATCTCGATGATGGTGGTGTATTGAAATACCCGCGCCATACCCGCGGTCATGTGCAAAAGATGATGGCAATGGAAAAACCATTGGCCGCTGGCCTCGGTATCAAAATCGGCAACGGCAGTCGCTCCTGGAGCCACCTCAATGGTATGCAATAAAGGATCGTAAGCCCCATGGCCATTGCGTAAAATAAACCAATGACCATGAATGTGCATGGGATGACGCATCATCGAATTGTTGGTAAAAATAATCCGATAACGCTTTCCTGGCTCAATCAGAATTGGTTTGGCCTTGTATTCCGGTAATCCATTAATAAACCAGATATAACGGTCCATGTAACCAAACAATTCCATTTTAATAATCCCATCGACCGCTTTATTCGGATTATTGGTTTTCACTGCTGCTTTTAACTCTTGGTATTTAGTTCCCAGGGTGGTGGCTTTTGCCGAATCAGGCGGCTGTATTTTATCGCCTATAATGGTCGGCTCAATAGGCATCTTCATGTTCATGGAGCCATTCATCGACATATCTTGTTCCATAGGCCCATCAGACTTCATGTTCCTATTCATAGACCTGTCATTAGCAGAGTTAGACGTCTTACTCTGGCTCATTGCGCTATGATTCATGTCCGGCATAACCATGCTCTTGTTCATTGCAGTCGATGAGGAGTCAGATTTCATTTGAGCAGAGTTAGACGTCTTATTCTGGCCCATTGCGCTATGATTCATGCCCGGCATGGCCATGCTCTTGTTCATCGAGGTCGAAGAGGATTTGGGTTTCATGGATGAGGTGTGAGTGGAATGATTGGATGCCTTGTCCATTTTCTTTTGGGGAGTCATGGAGGACATCGAGTGGTTCGCGCTTTGCGAGCTCATTGTTTGCGCGTGCGAAGGCATGGTCATGGAGGATTTCATCGCTGTTGATGATGTTTTTTTGTTCATCAAGCCGTGCTGTTGGTTTCCATCCATCGCCCCGCCATTCATAGACTGCATCATGTTGGCCATCATTTCTCTTGTAACAGGAAGTGGCTCAGGGAAAGGAGTCACTTCCTGAGTGTTGACGACTTGATTAGGATAGGTTATTAAGGCTCCATAGGCTTTACCCAGAGTATCAATCGACTCGGCATAAATAATGTAAGGCTTGTTTTTTTGAATTGTCACCAGAATATCGTAGGTTTCACCCGGTGCAATCCAAAAATCCTCAATGGGATAAGGGGTCACATCATTTCCCTGAATATGCACCATGTCCACTTTGGCATCAGGAATTTTAACACGATAGATGGTACTTGCTCCTGCGCCAATAAAGCGTAATCGCACCGTATCCCCTACCTTCACAGGGGCAGTCCAAGGATGAGATTTAGGCCGACCATTTAATAAATAGGCATCATACGCCACATCACTTAAATCATAGATACTCATCCGCATTTGTTGCATCATTTTATAATCAGCGATTAATTTTTTACGCTCCTCAGGGGAGGCTTTACGATAATCATGAAGAAACTTCATGAGTGAGGGTTGCAGGGGAAATCGAGGACCGTAATAATCGCCGTCTTTTTTTAAATTCGCAAGCACTTGTTCGGCAGGGGTGTTGCTCCAATCGGATAACACCACCACATAATCTTTGGTGTAGTGATAACTTGGGGGACTCGGTGGGTCAATAATAAAAGTCCCATATAAACCTTCTTGTTCTTGAACCTTGGCGTGGGCGTGATACCAATAGGTCCCCCGTTGATAAAGCTTAAAGCGATAATGGAACACGCCTCCTGGGGGAATTGGTTTTTGACTCACCTCATCCACCCCATCCATTTGCCAAGGAACCAGTAAACCATGCCAATGAATGGACGTTCCCTCATCCAAATGGTTATACACATTGATGGTGACCTCATCTCCTTCTTTAAAATGCAACGTAGGGGCTGGAATTTGCCCATTAACAGCAATGGCGCGCCTGGGTTTGCCTACAAAATTCACCGTTTTATAAGCAACCACCAAATTAACCGTATGCTTTGCGCCACCGGTCATGGTGAGAGGGGTCACCGTTTGAACAGGTTGCTTTTTAGTAGCCTGTTGCTCTGTCTTGTTTTTCACAGATTTGGGTTGAGACGGTGTTGCCTTGGGAGAAGTCAGTGTTGGAGTTGAAGCACCATGTTGCTCATGCTGGGCAAACAAAGCAGAAGAACTGAGCAGTAAAAAGGAAAAAACAAAGAAATGACTCCATATTGAACAGCGCAAATCCTTTTGTACCATGTTTGTATCCTTCCATAAAAATCGTATTAATACGGCGATACCGTCTTTTCTGCTTTGACAGGCAGAACACCATACCCATAGCGGTAGACTAATTCCGCTCCATACCAAGCCGTCGTGAGTAACAGCACTTGGGCAAGGAACAATGCCATTAAGAAGGGAAGCGTCGTTTTTTGGTGTCTAATATAACGCCAAATCACCCAGAAAGCCATAAGTAAAAGGACACTCGCAGTAGCCAGTGCCCAGTTGCGGTGAATCACTTTGACGGCATGCACCATGGCTCCATGTTTCACTGTATAAAAGGCATAAAACCCAGCGGACACGGTGGTCATCGTGCTCAATGCCGCCAGCCATAAACACCAACGAGCCACTATGTCCAATTCGACAATCAACGGCTTGGTGTTCCAATGAGTGTAAGAGGCTAAATAGGTTACGGTATAAAGAATCACCGAAACAGTAAATAAGGCCACGGTAAAATGAACAAAAATGGGGTGCCAATTGGGAATAATTTCTATCATGGTCGATGTGCTCCTTAGTTTAGTTTGGGGAACCAACATCTCCTTCCCTCATTTCTTCCTACAAAAAATAGCGAATTGGCTATTCTGTTGTCCCTTTTTATTTCTTATTTTTGTCAATTAAATTGTTATCCGTTATGCTAAAGGTCCAAGATGAAAATAGCAACAATCAACCGGGTTGTTTTTAGTCGTTGGCAAGGACAAGAAAAATAATGTTGAAGGAATGGTTATGAACGCTAAGGATTGTTTTGCAGCGAATGAATACGAAGAAAAAGCAAGAGAACCCATTCCTCTGGCTGATGAGAGCGAGTGTCATGAAGCCAGGGACTTAGAGAATGAGATGAGCCTTGACGAAGAGTTTGATGCGATACGCTCCATCAATTAACATCCTCGCCTGTTAATCAGGGTCCTTATAGAGCGCGTCAAACCAATGCCTCATCACATCATTACGCATGATTCGGACGGATTCCAACGAATCCCTTATCCCCTGTGCCAAGTCATGCTCTATTTTTTTAAAGACGTTGTCTTCAGTAGTCCTGCGGCGATTGGCTTCTATGGGATGCTCTAGTAATTCGATGGCCTTCATGACTGGATTCAATTTTTCAGAAAACACATAACGACTGATGCGCATAGGATGGGTTTTCTCAAGCCACCAGGATAAGAAAGGATTACTTAAGCTTCGCACCAAGGGTTGCATTATTTTTTGGTAAATCGAATCATTGGCTTCGGATGTTTGACGAACCTTGTCAAACGGTTGCGTGGAGCTCGTTGTGCAAAGTTGTGTTAGGTCACGCTCTTCAAAACGCACCTGATATTGTTCTTTACTGCAATCGGGATCGCCTGTTGGATTAATAATCATCATTTCATAAAGCCCTGGCTGCAATTGCTCAATGGCATCACTATGCTCTAAAATGGCACGATGGTGCAAACGAACGACTTGGGCTGAAACAAAGATTCCTAAATGCCCAATCGAGGGGTGAAGAAGATAAACCACTCGCTGTTTCGCCTCTTTTAAGGCTTGCGTCGTAGGATAAATCGTTCGTATCCAATGCAAAGCCTGCCTCGGTGGGGTAATTTGATCGCCCTGGGAAGCAAAAAGAACTATGGGACTTCGAATGCGTTTTAAATCGTAAATGCATCCTTTATGAATTGGCATTTCACCACGCTCCAATTGATTGCCAATAAAAAGATGGGTCACTGTGGCTATTATCTCTTCTTGACTAAATTGGTAAAAACCATTCCACCAGCGTTCAAACTCTAAAAATCGCTGCCGCTCCCCATCGATTTCATCAAATAAACCATAATATTTATCCCAAATCGCTGTGGTTGGGTTGAGTAACTCAAAATTAGAGACCAACCACGCCCCATCCAATACCCCTTCTTTTAAATCCGATAGAAAGCGGGCACTCCAGGCACCACCTAAGAGTCCCCCTAATAATTGCATGGGGTTGGCTTCTTCTTCACTGCTGGACCAATAAGAAACCGGTGAGCCATTCATGACCGTCAAACCAACCGATCCCACACAATCAGAAGCCAATAATGCCAACATCCAACCGGCTTGACAATTACCATAAAGAATGGGCGCTTTGCCTTCATGCCATGCTTGGACTTTTTCAACAAAATGGCGCAAAGTGGCTAAGACATCGGCGAGCGTTTGATGAGGAACAGGGTTAGGATAAAAAATAACAAAGTACACGGGATGGCCACTATGAAGTGCAATGCCTACTTCAGAGTCTCGTTTGAAGCCACCAATCCCTGGTCCATGGCCTGATCGGGGATCGATAATAATAACTGGATGCGCATGAGGGTCAAAACACGCTTCAAAACAAACATCACCAACCTCAAGAATTTTAACCAAAGCATAATTCGTTTTAGGCTCCAATGATTTCCCATCGAGGACTAATTCGTATTTAAAATTAAGCAGTGGGGGCAACCCTTGTTGTTCGTGCTCCATCATGTTATTGGCACGTTCACGTAACGTATCCCAAAATAAAATAGAACGCTGCCAACAATCCAGTTGATAAGAAAAAAAATCATGCCCCATTTGATAAAGCGAGTCGATGTTGTCCTTGTCCATGCATCACCACTATCCTAAATCTCAACCTCTTTACCTATTGTGGACTAGAGATAAGATTTTTACAAAAATTTTCTCTCCATCCGATAACCGATAGGCACAAGACCTATTAACGACAACAACGGCTCAAGGACGTGCTTAAAGAATAATAAAATCAAGTCTTAACCGTTTGTTGTTGAGCAACAGATAATCTATTATGGTAATAAATCATTGGGTTAAGAAGAATCTCATGAAAAAAATCAATTTTCTATTGTATTTATTAACCATGCTCGCCATATCCTTTGTAACCATGGGTCATGAAATCACTGGAACTTCAGAGAATGCGAACCAAACCAAGCACATGTATCGTGGCTCCTCGATCACTCTTGACGAGTTAGCACAAGTTGCGGATTTATCCTCCGCACGAGATCAAAAAGGAAATCCCGTGACCCTAGAAGAAGAAAGCTATCAAGTGGGCTCTTTTACAAAAGGCACTGTGACTGTCATTCCCCAAAGTGGAAAAGCGGACGATGTCATTACCTTGGATTTAAAAGCAAATTAGTGCATAAAAATCTGATGCTACTCAACATGAGCTGAATAGGGAATAAATCCACCATATGCTTTGTTGGTCATGATGTCAGTGCCTCTGATATGGCCATTTACCTCTGCAGCCTCGGTACTTGGCGACAGTAATCTACAAATAAACCACGGAACAACACAAGACATCATGACTCAATCCTTGATTAATTAGGGGCATCCGAAGGATACAAAGTACGCAGCTGTGCCAACACTTTTTGTAATTTTTGCCAGTTGGCTTCAGTTCCTTCTTTATCATTGGCATCACCGGTTTTATCAAGGCGAGTGGCTAATTGATTGACATAGCTTAAATTTTGTTGCAGTGTTTTTTTCTGTTCCTCTGACAAATCCTTGCTTAAAGCAGGTAATGCGTTGACTAAATCACGAATGGCGAACGCATGCTGGTGTATGGACGTTAAATCATCACCACTGAGTACTTGATTCATCGATGCCACATGCTTATCTACCGCCTCCCAAATGGCCGGAATGGTTTTAGGAATGGATTTCGTTGGCTCTTCAGTAGAATCAGCAATGGCTTGAGAATACCCACAAACCAGCAAAACACTGGCAATAAGCCCCAACCAGAAATGCTTTCTTTGTTTTAAGGTCATGTGCTTCATTTTTTTTCTCCTTGCTCTGTTTTATCTTCTTGTCTGCGCTTTTCTCGCCATGCTTCCATGGCATTATATACCGTAGGCACCACCAGCATATTAAGTACTGTAGAAGTCAATAATCCGCCCAAAAGCACCTGAGCCAAAGGGCGCTCCAATTCTTTACCCGCAGGCGAACCCCATAACAAGGGAATTAAGCCAAGGGCCGCTGTGGCGGCAGTCATTAATACCGGCACTAAGCGGTCCATGGTGCCATTAATAACCACTTGTTCCCGAGTTTTTCCCTGCAATCGCAATTGGTTGTAATGACTCACTAAAATGATTCCGTTTCTCGCAGCAATTCCAAACAGCGTAATAAACCCAATCATGGCCGCCACACTCATCTCGCCACTCACCACAAACAGTGAAATGACCCCGCCAATGAGTGCCAAAGGCAAATTAAACATCACCAATAACGCTTCTCTAAACGTACCAAAGGCTTTATGCAGCAATATCAACATAATAAAAATCACCAAGCCACCAAAAACTAAAATCACTCGAGAGGCTTGTTGCTGACTTTCAAATTGGCCGCCGTATTGAATAAAATAACCGGTGGGGAGTTTGATTTTTTCTTGTACTTCCTGCTGCACTTCGGCAATCACGCTGCCCAAATCGCGTCCCTGCACATTGAAAGAAATCACTAACAATCGTTGCACGTTCTCACGATTAATTGCAAAAGGTTGCGGTTCCAATGCTATCTCTGCCACAGCCCGCAACGGGATTTGCGCATTGGTGTTTTCTCCCACACCATGAGCATCGATCAGCATGTTTTGAATGTCCTTGACGCTGTCACGTCCTGGTTTATCCATTCGCAGATATAGATCAAACGTTCGTTGCCCCTCTAAAACGCTGGAGACGCTCACACCATTCAGAAGCACTTGCACGTCTTCCGAAATCTGTCCCACATTGACCCCATAGCGAGCTGCTTTTTCGCGATCAAGTTGAATCACCAATTGGGGTACTTTAATCTGCTGCTCCTTATTCACATCCACTACCCCGGGTACTGATTTTAACAAAGCCTCCATTGACAGCCCTAATTCATTGAGAGTGGATAAGTTATCACCAAAAATTTTAATAGCGACCTGTGCTCGTACACCTGAAAGCACTTCATCCATACGATGAGCAATGAATTGCCCCACGTTAAATACGGCTCCAGGAATATTCGCCAAATCCGCACGAATGTGACGCAGCAATTCATCGGGTCTCATGGACTTGTCTTTATCAAAGTTAAGAAGCACATCAAATTCACTGATGTTGGGTGGTAGCGCATCTTCATCAAGCTCACTGCGCCCTGCCCGCTGCGCAATGGAAATCACTTGCGGATAGC
>NZ_CDRUHA020000009.1:0-11454 GCF_977063405.2 Legionella stuttgartensis | reverse complement strand
GCTATCCGCAAGTGATTTCCATTGCGCAGCGGGCAGGGCGCAGTGAGCTTGATGAAGATGCGCTACCACCCAACATCAGTGAATTTGATGTGCTTCTTAACTTTGATAAAGACAAGTCCATGAGACCTGATGAATTGCTGCGTCGCATTCGTGCGGATTTGGCGAATATTCCTGGAGCCGTATTTAACGTGGGGCAATTCATTGCTCATCGTATGGATGAAGTGCTTTCTGGGGTACGCGCTCAAGTGGCCGTTAAGATTTTTGGGGATAATTTATCCACACTCAATGAACTAGGACAATCGATGGAGACCCTGTTAAAATCAGTACCAGGGGTGGTGGATGTGAATAAGGAACAACAGATTAAAGTCCCTCAATTGGTGATTCAACTCGATCGCGAAAAAGCAGCGCGCTATGGAGTCAATGTGGGGCAGATTTCGGAAGACGTGCAAGTGCTTCTGAATGGCGTGAGTGTTTCCAGCGTTTTAGAGGGGCAACGCACGTTTGATTTGTATCTTCGAATGGATAAACCAGGGCGTGACAGCGTCAAGAACATTCAAAACATGCTGATTGATGCTCATGGCGTGGGGCAAAATACCATTACGCAAATCCCATTGCGGGCTGTGGCTGAGATTGCATTGGAACCGCAACCTTTTGCAATTAATCGTGAGAACGTGCAACGGTTGCTGGTGATTTCTTTTAATGTGGAGGGGCGGGATTTAGGTAGCGTGATTGCTGAAGTGCAACAAGAAGTGCAGGAAAAAATCAAACTACCCACTGGTTATTTTATTCAATACGGCGGCCAATTTGAAAGCCAGCAACAAGCCTCCAGAGTGATTTTGGTTTTTGGTGGCTTGGTGATTTTTGTGATGCTGATTTTGCTGCATAAAGCGTTTGGGACGTTTCGAGAGGCTTTATTGGTGATGTTTAATTTGCCCTTGGCACTTATTGGTGGGGTCATTTCATTGTTTGTGGTGAGTGGCGAGATGAGTGTGGCCGCCATGATTGGGTTTATTACGCTGTTTGGAATTGCGGCGAGAAATGGCATTATTTTGGTGAGCCACTATAATCAATTACGATTGCAGGGAAAAACTCGGGAGCAGGTGGTCATTGATGGCACCATGGACCGCTTGGTGCCCGTATTAATGACAGCTGCTACAGCGGCACTGGGCTTGATTCCTTTGTTGTGGGGTTCGCCTGCCGGAAAGGAACTTGAACGACCTTTGGCCCAAGTGCTTTTAGGTGGGTTATTGACTTCTACGGTTCTCAATATGTTGGTAGTACCTACGGTGTATAACGCCATTGAAGTATGGCGAAAAAAACGGATGCAATTCAATGAAACAGAACAAGGAGAAATAACATGAAGCACATTACTTTGAAACAAAAAAACCACTTCTGGTTGGGGCTTATAGCCAGTGTTTTGATGGTTTTCGGGAGCTCCCAGGTTTTTGCTAATCCAACTGAATCTATTCCTAAAACCGTCCCAGCCATTTGGGAAGCAATAGACAAGCATTCTGCATCCATTAATCAAATATTAGGCGGGGATGATTTAACGTCCATACACGAGCATGCGTTTGCCATTCGTGATTTAGCCAATGCATTACCTGCTTTAAGCAAGGATTTATCAGAGGAGCAGAAAAAGACACTGCAACAAAATCTAAGCTATGTTGGTCAATTGGCGACTCGTCTTGATAAAACAGGAGATGCCAATGATAAAGAAGGGACGCAAGCCAACTGGCAAAAATTGCAAAAAGTGTTAGCACAGCTGCGTGCGCTGTATACTCCCAATGCCCCTAATTAATCAAGGAATGAGTCATGAGGGGTGCAGGAATTCAATGGATTGAACATTTTTGTAAAAATCTGTCCACAACAGATAAAGATGTGGATTATTCAGGATGGTGGTGACGCATGGACAAGGAAAACACCGATTCGCCTTATCAAATGGGGCATGATTTTATTTCTTATCAACTGGATTGTTGGCAGCGTTCTATTTTATTTTGGGATACCTTGCGTGAACGCGCCAATAATATGATGGAGCACGAACAACAAGGGTTGCCACCACTGCTTAATTTCAAATATGAATTAGTTTTGGATGGGAAATCATTGGAACCCAAAACCAATTATGCATTGGTTAAAATTCTTGAGGTCGGTGATGTGTGCTTTGAAGAGTGTTTTGATCCTCATGCTCATCCGGTGATTATTGTGGATCCCAGATCAGGCCATGGGCCAGGGATTGGTGGTTTCAAACGGGACTCTGAAGTGGGCGTAGCACTTCATAGTGGTCATCCTGTGTATTTTGTTATTTTTTATCCTAATCCTGTGCCTCATCAAACGCTCGCCGATGTCCTGATGACTTTGCGCCATTTTGTTGAAAAAGTCCAAGCCTGGCATGAAGGTAAAGCCCCCATTCTTTATGGCAATTGCCAAGCCGGTTGGATGCTGGCTTTATTGGCCTCTGATTGCGCGAGATCGGTTGGCTTGACAGTCATGAATGGCTCACCGGTTTCTTATTGGTCCAACAGCGAAGAAGAAGCCAATCCCATGCAGTTATTAGGGGGACTCTTGGGTGGCTCCTGGAGTGCCCGTTTTCTATCGGATTTAAAAGAAGGGATCTTTGATGGGGCGTGGTTGGTCTCTAATTTTGAGTTACTCAATCCCACCACAGCCATTTGGGATAAGTATTATGGCTTATTTGATGAAATTGACACAGAGCAGGAGCGATTCTTGGAGTTTGAACGCTGGTGGAATGGGTTTTACCAATTTAGCCAGGAAGAGATAATGGCCACCGTGAATAATCTTTTTATTGGCAATCAACTAGAGCGCGGTGAAATGCGGATTCATAAAGGATGTGTTTACGATTTGAAACGCATTCAAAGCCCTATTGTTCTCTTTGCTTCCCAAGGCGATCAAATTACCCCACCGAGGCAGGCTTTACATTGGATAAGAACAATTTATCCTACGACACAAGCATTGAAGAAGGCCAAACAGCGAGTGGTGTATCTGCTTCATCCTTCCGTTGGGCATTTAGGAATCTTTGTATCGGCTAAGGTCGTTCGTTTGCACCATCGTGCTATTTTAGAGCATAGTGATGCCATTGAGCAATTGCAGCCAGGGCTTTATGAAATGATAATCGTTAACCCAACAGGCGATCCCGATTGCAGTAAAGAACAATATCATGTGCGTTTTGAAGCGCGCGAACTCACAGAACTTTGCACAACGAGCTCCACGCAACAGTTTGACAAGGTTCGTCAAACATCCGAAGCCAATGACTCGATTTATCAAAAAGTTATCCAACCTTCCGTGCAGAGCTTAAGTAATCCTTTTTTATCCTGGTGCCTTGAGAAAACGCATCCCATGCGCCTAAGTCGCTATGTGTTTTCTGAAAAAGTGAATCCGCTGATGAAAGCAATCGAACTATTAAGCCCACCCATTCAAGCCAATCGCCGCATGGCTACACAGAGCAATTGTTTTAAAAAAATAGAGCATGGTGTTGCGCAGATGATGAGGGATTCGTTGGAATCCTCCCGAATCATGCGTAATGACGTGATGGCAAATTGGTTTGAAGCCCTTTATAAGGATCCCGATTAACAGGCGAGGAAATTAATTCATGGAGCGTATGGCATCAAATTCCTCGTCAAGGTTCATTTCACTCTCTAAGTCCGCTTCATGAACCCCTTTCTCATCAAAAAGAGGGTTAGTTTCTCGAGCTTTTTCTTCGTAGTCATTCTCTACAAAACAATCCTTAGCGTTCATAACAATTCCTTCAAAATGATTGTTCTTGTCCTTGCCAACGACTAAAGACAACCCGGTTTATTGTTGCTATTTTCATCTCTGACATTTAGCATAACGGATACGATTCAATGAACAAAAATAAGAAATAAAAAGGGGTCAACTGAATAGCCATTTGGCTATTTTTTTATAAGAAGAAACGAGGGAATGGGATGTTGGTTCCCCAAACTGGAATAAGGAACGCATCGACCATGATAGAAATTATCCCCAATTGGCACCCCATTTTTGTCCATTTTACCGTGGCCTTATTTACTGTTTCGGTGATTCTTTATGCCCTAACCTATGTATCCTCTTACATTCATTGGAACACCAAGCCATTGATTGTCGAATTGGAAATTGTGGCGCGTTGGTGTTTATGGCTGGCCGCATTGAGCACGATGACCACCGTGTCCGCTGGGTTTTATGCCTTTTATACGGTAAAACATGGTGCTATGGCGCACGCCGTAAAAGTGATTCACCGCAACTGGGCACTGGCTACTGCAAGTGTCATTTTACTTATGGCGTTTTGGGTTGTTTGGCGTTATATTAAACACCAAAAACCGACGCTGCTCTTCTTAATGGCTTTATTCCTTGTGCAAGTGCTGTTGCTCACAACCGCTTGGTATGGGGCGGAATTAGTCTATCGGCATGGGTATGGTGTTTTGCCTGTCACAGCAGAAAAGACGGTATCACCGCATTAATACGATTTTTATGGAAGGATGGAAACATGTTACAAAAGGATTTGCGTTGTTCAATTAGGAATTATTGCTTTATTTTTTCCTTTTTACTGCTCGGTTCTTCTGCTGTGTTTGCCCAGCATGAGCAACATGGTGCCTCAACACAACCGTTAACTTCCTCGAAGAGTACACCATCTCAATCGAAACCTGCACAATACAAAATGGAACAACCTACCACTAAAAAACAATCTCCTAAAGCGGTGACGCCTCTAACTATTACAGGTGGAGCAAAGCGTACGGTTAATTTGGTGGTTGCTTATAAAACGGTGAATTTTGCAGGCAAACCAAGACGCGCCATTGCTGTTAATGGGCAAATTCCAGCACCGACGTTGCATTTTAAAGAAGGGGACGATGTCACCATCAATGTGTATAACCATTTGGATGAGGGAACGTCCATTCATTGGCATGGTCTTTTAGTCCCTTGGCAAATGGATGGGGTGGACGGGGTGAGTCAAAAACCAATTCCCCCAGGAGGCGTGTTCCATTATCGCTTTAAGCTTTACCAACGAGGGACCTATTGGTACCATGCCCATGCCAAGGTTCAAGAACAAGAAGGCTTATACGGGACTTTTATTATTGACCCGCCTAATCCTCCAAGCTATCACTACACCAAAGATTATGTGGTGGTGTTATCCGATTGGAGCAACACCCCTGCGGAACAAGTACTTGCGAATTTAAAAAAAGACGGCGACTATTACGGTCCTCGATTTCCCCTACAACCCTCGCTTATGAAGTTTCTTCATGATTATCGTAAAGCGTCATCCGAAGAGCGTAAAAAATTAATTGCTGATTATAAAATGATGCAACAAATGCGCATGAGTATCTATGACTTAAGTGACGTGGCGTATGATGCGTATTTATTAAATGGTCACCCTAAATCTCATCCTTGGACCGCCCCTGTGAAAGTAGGGGATAGGGTGCGGCTACGCTTCATTGGCGCAGGAGCAAGCACCATCTATCGTGTTAAAATTCCTGATGCCAAAGTGGAGATGGTGCATATTCAGGGAAATGATGTAACCCCCTATCCCATTGAGGATTTTTGGATTGCACCAGGTGAAACCTATGATATCCTGGTGACCATTCAAAAAAACGAGCCTTACATTATTTATGCCGAGTCGATTGACACGCTGGGCAAAGCGTATGGGGCTTTAGTGACTCATCCTAATCAAGTCGTCAACTATCAGCACGTGACTCCTTTCCCTGAGCCACTTCCTGTCACAAGAGAAATGATGGCCAACATGATGCAGTCTATGAATAGCGGGGGGATGAGTGGAAATCAACAACACGCCTTGATGAACAAAAAAACATCATCAACGGCGATGAAACCCTCCATGACCATGCCTTCGCACTCTCAAGCAATGAGTTCGCAAAGTGCTAATCATTCGATGTCCTCTAAGACTATCCAAAAGAAAATGGACAATGCATCCAATCATTCCGCTCACACCTCATCAATGAAGTCCAAATCCTCATCGACCTCGATGAACAAGAGTATGGACATGCCAGGTATGAATCATGGGGCAATGAGTCAGAGTAAGACGCCTAACTCTGCTCAAATGAAATCTGACCCCTCGTCGACCTTAATGAACAAGAGCATGGCCATGCCGGGCATGAATCATAGCGCAATGGGTCAGAGTAAGAAGTCTCACTCTGCTCAAATGAAGTCTGACTCCTCGTCGACCGCAATGAACAACAGCATGGCTATGCCGGACATGAATCATAGCGCAATGAGCCAGAGTAAGACATCTCACTCTGCTAATGACATGTCTATGAATAGGAACATGAAGTCAGATAGGCCTATGGAACATGGCATGTCGATGAATGATTCCATGAACATGCAGATGCCTATTGAGCCGACCATCATAGGCGATAAAATAGAGCCGCCTGATTCAGCAAAAGCCACCACCTTAGGAACCAAATACCAAGAGTTAAAAGCAGCAGTGAAAACCAATAATCCGAATAAACCAGTCGATGGGATTATTAAAATGGAATTGTTTGGTTATATGGACCGTTATATCTGGTTTATTAATGGCCTACCAGAATACAAGGCCAAACCGATTTTGATTGAGCCAGGCAAGCGTTATCGGATTATTTTTACCAACAATTCGATGATGCGTCACCCCATGCATATTCATGGTCATTGGTTTATTTTACGCAATGGTCATGGGGCTTACGATCCCTTATTACATACCATTGAGGTGGCTCCAGGAGCTACTGCCGTTGCCGATTTTGATACTGAAGCCAGCGGCCAATGGTTTTTCCATTGCCACCATCTTCTGCACATGACCGCAGGCATGGCGCGGGTATTTCAATACACCACCATCATTGAGATTGCCAAAGGCACTCGAAAGCCAGACAATTACGCCTATCAGCAAGCCTACATCAATCGGCCGGTCGTACGAGAAGACGAAGTCATGCCACTGGATGCTTCTCTCATCAAACACCCCGCAGGGCATCATCAAGGTTTCTATCGTTCAAGCTATATTGAACTCGGTGAAGATCCTTTTCATAATGCTCAGGAAATGACGTTTAGAGGCCTCTATGGCCCAGATTACAATAAGCTCCAGTTGTATACTGAGGACGCTGAAATTTATAAAGGAACCGTTGAAAACGCAGATATCGATGTGTTCTATTGGCATTTGATTAGCCAATTTTGGGCAGTTAAAGGAGGAGTCAATTATTTTTATCGCCCCGGAGGCCCTTATTGGCAACCTGGTATTGGTATTGAAGGGTTAATGCCTTGGTATATTGATACCAATATTAGAACGTATTATCGTGATGGCAGTGTGAAGTTTGACATTCAGTTAGCACGGGCTAACCAACTGACCAATAACTTCTTCTTCCTCACTGGGCTTCGCAGCATTCTGGCCACTCATACCGTCGTCAAAAACGAGATTGGCAATGGCTTAAACCAAATGCGTTACATCCTTAGGCCTTATTATCGTCTTAAGCCAGGGCTTAATATTTTTACAGAGTACGAACATGATGAAGAATATGGTGCTCTTAAGAGAATTCTTCGAAGTCAAGGAGAGCCTACCACTCAAGATACAATCACGTTAGGAGTAGCTGTTCTTTTTTAAACGGTCACGTGAGTTGCTTATACCAGGATACTGGAGTCCTGGTGCACTAGATAAAAGTACCGGTTTAAGCCCACGCTCTTGCTCATGGGTTTGAAATTATTTTGAGTTCAGAGTAGGCCAAATAACAAATAGTTAGTACCCATGGTTTGTCCAGAAGAAACCTCGTGAATGCACTAATTGGAGGAATGTATGTATTTAGATGCTCTTTCACGGCTTGATAAGGCCGCTTCATTTTGTCGTATTGATTCCGAAGCTTTAGAGAAACTGAAACACCCTAAATCCTGTCTGGAAGTATCTCTCCCAGTTCGGATGGATAATGGTGAATTAAAAATTTTTACAGCTTATCGAGTCCATCATAATGACAGCCGTGGTCCTATGAAAGGGGGCATACGGTTTCATCCAAAATTGGATTTAGATGAGATAAAAACTCTTGCATTATGGATGACAATAAAATGCGCTGTCGTCGACATCCCCTTTGGTGGTGCAAAAGGTGGGGTAATTGTTGATCCAAAACAATTATCTCGCATGGAGTTGGAGCGATTAAGTCGAAGCTACATTGAGTTAATAGCGGATTTTATTGGACCAGACAAAGACATCCCTGCTCCTGATATGTATACCAATGAGATGATCATGGGCTGGATGATGGATGAGTATGCCACCATTGTTCGGCAAAATAGTCCAGCGGTAATCACAGGCAAGCCTATTTCTTTGGGAGGGTGCTTGGGGCGTGAGGGTGCGACCGGTCTAGGTGCCTACTATTGCATTAAAATTCTTGAAAAAAAGAAAAAATGGCAGTCTTCTGAGCTACGAGTTGCTGTTCAAGGATTTGGTAATGCGGGACAAAGTATTGCTAAGCTGCTTTACGACAATGGCTATAAAATTGTTGCGATAAGTGATTCGAAAGGAGGAATTTATAATACCAAAGGCATCGATATACCTCGCATGATTGAAATAAAAAACAGCTCTAAAGAGGTGCAGTCCATATATTGCAAAGAGTCTGTTTGTAAACTTGCGAAGGATGCTACCATTACGAATGAAGAGTTATTGGAACTCGATGTCGATTTACTTATCCCAGCTGCTGCACAAAATCAAATTACCCAAGAAAATGCAGCCAGAATTAAGGCGCCAATAATCATTGAAATTGCAAATGGTCCAATAACCTTAGAGGCCGATGCACTATTGCAGAAAAAGGGAGTATTAATTGTACCCGACATATTAGCCAATACGGGTGGGGTCATCGTAAGCTATTTTGAGTGGGTTCAAAATAAATCAGGTTATTATTGGAGTATGGAAAAAGTTCAAGAAGAATTACAGACTATCATATCCCGTGAATTCAAGAATATTTGGCAGCTGATGGAACAATATCAAACAGATATGCGGCAAGCGGCATACATTCATGCCTTGAGTCGATACGATAAAGCAGTTACAGCCCAAGGAACTCGCGGATATTTTTCAAATTTAAGCCTAAGCCTATAAGGAGAGTTATCCTGCTTGAATTTCATGCCTCTTCTTACTGGGGCTCATTGTCCTATTATTGGTGTTGATTGGGGTATTAGGCTTACTCTCCCCAAAGATTAGAAGGTCCTTCCCCACGTCTTTATGACGGTGACTGATTTACCTGACTGAATATATTTGGCACAAAAAAAACCTCTTAACAACATGTTAATACAGTACCACGCATCAAGAGAATGAGCTCCCTTCTTCTTAATGTCCGCTGCCATGCCCGCCTTGCCAGCCGTGTCCACCTTGTCCACCGTGATGCCAGTTTTGTTGGTGCCAATTTTGATGCCAGTTATGATGCCACTTGTAGTGGTATTGAATCCAATGCCATCTATGTCCATCCCAATGCCACTTACCATGTCCACCATGAGGTGTCCAATGAGGTGGATGATGGACACTGGCAGCCAATATCATAG
The DNA here is from genome assembly GCF_977063405.2 of Legionella stuttgartensis. Classification (NCBI taxonomy): domain Bacteria; kingdom Pseudomonadati; phylum Pseudomonadota; class Gammaproteobacteria; order Legionellales; family Legionellaceae; genus Legionella; species Legionella stuttgartensis. The sequence continues at coordinate 1,959 of NZ_CDRUHA020000009.1, read as the reverse complement.
AACCTAATTGGGAATCATTTTTGACTGAGGTATCAAAAGCAGCGGCTACAGCAGTTGAGCCTATCAAAGCGGCTACAGCAACAAACCGCTTCAACGTCTTTAAAGTCCACATATTGCCGCTCCTTGTAAAGGATGTGATAGCGTTATTTCTAAGCTAGTCTAAATCCAATACTTATCAATCTAAGTATAGACAAGATAGCACTTTAGTTCGAAATTTGAACAATATATGGGTGATACTTTACTGGCGCAATCTTTTATCAGGATGGACTATACTAATAAAATTTAATGAGCAAAGGAGGGCACATCATGTCGCCTGAACCTAAGCATCACCCGCAGTCATCAAAACCACAAAAAGAGATGCACTTTTGGAGTTCTCCTTCTGGTATGGTGGCCATCATCATTATTGGGATTATTGGCTATTTCTTGATTGTAGAGCATGGTGCTCACATTGCGAGTTTTCTTGGGGCTTCGCCTTTTTTGCTGTTAGTCTTACTCTGTCCACTAATGCATCTGTTTATGCATAGAGGACATGGAGGTCATGAAGAGGAGCATCATCATAAGTCTGATAATGAGGACGACTCGTCTGAGGATAAGGATTAATCGAAAATGGAACATACTTCGTATGCCTATGGTTTGTGGTTATTGGTCATTGTCAATTCGGCTATTTTCATTTTGTTTGCGTACAGTTTTACCACCACGTTTAAAACAAGGCGAGATTGGCGCGCCTTTGGTGCTTTTTCTGCGTTTGTCATCGCTTATTTTACCGAAATGTATGGTTTTCCTTTAACCATTTATTTTCTGTCAGGATGGCTTTCTAAATATTATCCTGGAGTAGATTTATACGGTCATGACAGTGGTCATTTACTCCATACCCTGCTTGGCTTGAAAGGTGATCCCCATTTTGATGTCTTTCATATCTTAAGTTTTGTCTTCATTATCGGCGGTCTTTGGATGATTGCATCCGCCTGGGGTACTCTTTATCGTGCTCAAAAGAAGCATCAACTTGCAACCAGTGGGCTGTATGCCAAAATTCGTCATCCGCAATATGATGGGTTTATTCTGGTGATGATTGGTTTTTTATTGCAATGGCCAACCATTCTGACCTTAATCATGTTTCCTATACTGGTTTATATGTATGTTCGTCTCGCACGTAGGGAAGAAAAAGAGGTTTTGGCGGAGTTTGGTGAGGAATATCAACGCTACGCTGCGGTTACTCCTGGGTTTATACCTCGTTTTGGTAAACAACAAGACAGTAAAGGAGGTGCACCATGATGTTTATGTTTCACAGTGCCGAGATGCTCGGCCTTATCGCAATAGCGCTTGGAATCATGTTGGTCGTCTGGGCATTACGTAATGAAGGCAACAGTACTGGATTAAGCAAAGTATTTGGATGGCTGATTGTCATTATTGGGATTTTAGGGGAATTATGCAGTTCTTATTACGCAATTAAATACTGGTATGCAGGCTATTTCCAGATGCCAATGATGTCAGGTGAAGCATTCCTATTTCATGTGGCTCAGATGTTGTCTTTGATTGCTATAGCGTTTGGTATTATTTTGGTTGTCTGGACTTCACGTCACGAAGGTTTCGGTATTTCGTTGGCAAAAGTTTTTGGTTGGCTCATCGTTCTCTTTGCGATTTTAGGAATGATTTGTAGTGCTTATTATGCCACTGTGTATTGGCATAAAGGATATATTCAAACGCCTACTGGTATGCCTCTGTTGATGCAACATCAAATACCGATGCAGAAACAGTCACCCAATCAATAGTCCTGGTAAGTGCCATAATAAATTGTTATGGCACTTATAATTTTCCATTGTAGAGAAGGAGTCCCTCAATGATGCTTATAAAACCCAACTCCTTTAATATCAGTCCACAACGTGGTTTGGTGGCAAAGGAAGCATTGATCGACACGGGCTTCATGCTCATGAGCCACTTTTTTTGAAATCATATTAAAAT
>NZ_CDRUHA020000008.1:0-15398 GCF_977063405.2 Legionella stuttgartensis | reverse complement strand
GAGTAGAAATGGTAATGCCTGGTGATAACGTACAATTGACTATCAACCTGCATGCACCTATTGCGATGGACGAAGGTTTACGTTTCGCAATTCGGGAAGGTGGCCGTACTGTTGGCGCCGGTGTTGTTGCGAAAATTATCGAGTAATAAAGTTAAATTGTGTTGGCATGAGTTATACAGATTCATGCCAATTAATTTAGGCCAGTAGCTCAATTGGCAGAGTGGCGGTCTCCAAAACCGCAGGTTGGGGGTTCGATTCCCTCCTGGCCTGCCAACTTACAAGTGAATATGAAAAGTTCGAACGAAAATCAAAGTGCTACTAAAAATATATTTTCATGGATGTCTGTAGTTCTTATAACTGCAGCAGCTTTTTTTTGTACATATCACTACACTTTTTCAGGTCCCATCCAGTCAATAATATGGCTTGTATGGTTATTGCTGACTTTATTTTTTGCCTATATGACATCTGTAGGTAAACAAGTATTTAAATTTGCTCAAGAGTCAAAAGTTGAATTGTTAAAAGTCGTTTGGCCAACCCGTCAAGAAACGATACAAACAACAACTATTGTTATTGTTATGGTTGCCGTAACCGGATTTATACTCTGGGGAGTCGATTCAGTGATGATGTGGGCAATTGCTAAAATAACGCATTTAGGGTGAATTCGGTGGAAGAACACAAATCGAAACAATGGTACGTTGTACATGCCTATTCCGGGTACGAAAATTTCGTTATGCGCGAGATTAAATCACGTGCACAACACCATAATTTAGAAGAAAAAATTGGTGAAGTTGTTGTGCCATCAGAAGAAGTTGTTGAAATGCGTTCAGGACAAAAACGCAAAAGTACGCGTAAGTTCTTTCCTGGCTATGTATTAGTGAACATGGTTATGGATGATCAGACATGGCATATGATAAGGGCAATTCCACGTGTATTAGGTTTTATTGGTGGAACTAGTCAGACGCCTACACCAATTACTGATAAAGAAGCTCGTGCAATTATGCAGCGAGTTGAAGATGGTGTTACCAAACCAAGACCGAAGATTCTCTTTGAACCCGGTGAAGTGGTTCGAGTTAAAGAAGGTCCATTCGTTGACTTCAATGGCGTAGTAGAAGAAGTCAATTATGAGAAAAACAGATTAAGAGTAGCAGTCCTGATTTTTGGACGATCTACTCCAGTTGAACTTGAATTTAGTCAAGTAGAGAAAACTTAGTTCGCTAAGGTGCCCTGGATAAGTCTTAATAAACATCTAGTTTAGATAAGAGTTATCCAGGGCTATTTTGTGTAAAGAGGGGAGCTAGACATAAGAACAAGTAAATCCTTACTTTTTCAAAAAACTGGCGTATGACCCATAAGGAGTAAAGATGGCAAAAAAAGTAGAAGCATATATAAAGTTGCAGATTCCAGCAGGTAAAGCAAATCCAAGCCCACCAGTCGGTCCAGCTTTGGGTCAACGTGGTGTTAACATTATGGAGTTTTGTAAAGCCTTTAATGCTGCAACACAACAAATGGAACAAGGGTTACCTACCCCAGTTGTAATCACTGTATATAGTGATCGTAGTTTTACCTTTATTACTAAGACACCACCAGCTTCAGTTCTACTGAAAAAGGCTGCAGGTATTCAAAGTGGAAGTGGTACACCTAACACTAAAAAAGTGGCCAAGCTTAACGTCAAACAACTTGAAGAAATTGCGAAGATTAAAGAGCCTGATTTAACTGCAGCAAGCTTAGCAGCAGCAGTTAGAAGTATCGCAGGTACTGCTCGCAGTATGGGTATTGACGTTGAAGGTTTAGAGTAAGGGGGATGCCATGCCAAGAGTATCGAAAAAACAAAAAAAGATTTTAGAGACAATTAAAACAAACCATCTATATAGCGCTAGTGAAGCAATTAATCTTTTAAAACAATTTGCTTCAGCTAAATTTCGTGAGAGTTTAGATATAAGCGTTAATTTAGGCGTTGATCCTCGTAAATCAGATCAAGTAGTTCGTTCATCAACTAATTTACCTAAAGGTACTGGGAAAGTGGTCCGTGTAGCAGTATTTGCACAAGGTGACAACGCTACCAAGGCAAAAGATGCTGGCGCTGATATCGTTGGATTTGAAGATCTGGCTGAAAAAATTAAGGGCGGAGCAATGGATTTCGATGTTGTTATTGCAACACCAGATGCGATGCGTATCGTCGGTCAGTTAGGTCAGGTTTTAGGCCCAAGAGGTTTAATGCCAAACCCAAAAGTTGGAACTGTTACTACGAACGTAGAAGCCGCAGTTAAAGACGCTAAATCAGGCCAAGTACGTTACAGAACTGATAAGAATGGTATTATCCATTGTACTGTTGGAAAAGTAGATTTTACTGTTGAAGACATCATTGAAAATATTGTTGCTTTAATTAACGATCTTAAAAAAGCGAAGCCTTCTTCGTCAAAAGGTCAATATTTAAAGAAAATATCTTTATCTACAACTATGGGTCCTGGTATTGCTATTGATATTTCATCAATACCTGTGTAATATAACCACCCATTTTTAGGAATTCACGGCATAGATTTGGTTCCATGCCGTCGAAGACCGCAGGTGCGTACGCTTAATTTCCTGCGCAGACGGTGAACCGGCTCCAACTTAATGAAAGAGGCGGCCACCATAACTGGCAAATCCTTGTGATTTGTATAATTAGGAGGTCAGTAACGTGACATTAAATTTAGCTGCAAAAAAAGCTGTTGTTGAAGAAGTGACTGCGGTCGCCTCAAAGGCTATTTCGGCAGTAGTTGCTGATTATCGTGGTTTAACTGTTAATCAAATGACGCACTTACGTAGTGAAGCACGTAAATCAGGTGTTTATCTTCGAGTAGTAAGAAATACGTTAACAAGAAGAGCTTTTAAAAACACCGAATTTGAATGCTTGAATGACTTGCTTGTTGGCCCGTTATTCATTGCGTTGTCACTAGAAGCACCTAGTGATGCAGCAAGACTACTTAAAGAATTCACTAAGACATGCGACAAACTTGAGGTTAGAGCATTATCTGTAGGCGGAAAAGTATACAAAGCAGATCAAATTGATGCTGTTGCTAGCTTACCGACTCGTGATGAAGCAATCGCCAAGTTAATGTATGTGATGAAAGCGCCCGTTGAGAAATTTGTCAGAACTCTTGCTGAGCCTCATGCTAAATTAGTACGAACCTTAGCAGCGGTAAAAGATAAAAAAGCAGGTTAAAATCACCTTTAATCATTAAATTAATTTTAAATCAGGAGCTAGTAATGGCTGTGTCAAAAAATGATATTTTAGAAACCATAGCAAATATGTCTGTTATGGAAGTTGTTGAACTAATCGAAGCAATGGAAGAGAAATTTAACGTTTCTGCTGCCGCTGCTGCTGTTGCAGTTGCTGCTCCAGCTGCTGGTGCTGCTGCTGCTGAAGAACAAACAGAATTTACTGTTGTTATGACTAGTTTCGGTGCTAACAAAGTAAACGTTATTAAAGCAGTTCGCGGTATTACTGGTCTTGGCTTAAAAGAAGCTAAAGACTTAGTAGAAGGTGCTCCTTCAACAATTAAAGAAGGTGTATCTAAAGAAGAAGCTGCTAATATCAAGAAAGAACTTGAAGAAGCTGGTGCTTCAGTAGAAGTTAAATAATAAAGTTATATCAGTGAGATAGGACCCAGCCATGGTTTCATGGCTGGGTTTACGTGTTTGAAGTCATCAATAATTTACAGAGGAAACACCATGGCCGTTGCAGAAGCTAAACCTCAATATTCGCATGCTGAGAAAAAACGATTTCGCAAAAGCTTTGGTACGCAGGCCGATAAAATGGCAATACCAAATCTGCTTGAAATTCAACTCAAATCTTACAGGGATTTCCTTCAGGCTGATAGCAAGTCAAATGAACACTTTAATACAGGATTGCATGCTGCATTTTCTTCTGTATTCCCGATTGAAAGCTTTTCTGGCAATGCACGATTAGAATATGTTGGTTATAAGTTAGGCGAACCAGCATTCGATGTTCGTGAATGCAAATTAAGAGGTCTTACATATTCTGCACCATTGAGGGTTAAAATAAGACTTGTCGTTCTAGATAAAGACGCAAGCGAAGAACCTAAGCCAATTAAAGATATTAGAGAACAAGATGTTTTTATGGGTGAAATACCATTAATGACAGACGTCGGTACGTTTGTAGTAAATGGTACTGAACGGGTAGTTGTTTCTCAATTACATCGTTCTCCAGGGGTAATATTTGAACATGATAAAGGTAAAACCCATTCATCTGGAAAGTTATTATACTCTGCACGCATTATACCCTACCGTGGTTCTTGGTTAGATTTTGAATTTGATCCAAAAGATTGTGTCTATGTTCGTATTGATAGACGACGTAAATTACCAGTTAGCATTCTTTTAAGAGCTTTGGGATACGAAACAGAAGATATTCTGAGCGAATTTTTTGAAATGACAAGCTGCCATCTTAAAAATGGCGAATATCATATTGATCTTATCCCGCAACGTTTACGTGGAGAGATTGCTTCATTTGATATTCATGTTCCTGAGACAGGGGAACTAATTGTTGAACAAGGTAGAAGAATTACAGCACGCCATATTAAATTAATGGAAAAAAGTCAGATGAAAGATCTGATTGTGCCACGTGATTATCTAATAGGTAAAACTTTAGCAAAAAATATTATCGATACTTCTACCGGAGAGTTTATTGCTCAAGCCAATGATGAAGTTACTGATGAATTGCTTGATGTAATGGCTTCTAACGGGATCCACGAATTTGATATGATTTATACCAATGATTTGGATCATGGTTCTTATATATCAGATACAGTTAAAATTGATCCTACTTCAAGTCAATTAGAAGCTCTTGTAGAAATTTATCGTATGATGCGCCCAGGCGAGCCCCCAACTAAAGAGGCTGCTGAAGCTTTATTTAAAAATCTATTTTTTGTCGATGAGCGCTATGACTTATCTGCTGTCGGAAGAATGAAGTTTAATCGACGTGTGGGTAGAAAGAATGATGATGGTCCAGGTACTTTGACTAAAGAAGATATTATGTCAGTTATCAAGACACTAATTGACATAAGAAATGGTATTGGCATGGTTGATGATATTGACCACCTTGGTAACCGAAGGGTACGAAGTGTTGGTGAAATGACTGAAAACCAATTTAGAGTGGGCCTTGTACGTGTTGAGAGAGCTGTTAAAGAACGTTTAAGTCTAGTTGAGTCTGAAAATCTGATGCCTCAGGATTTGATTAATGCCAAACCTGTTTCTGCAGCAATCAAAGAGTTTTTCGGTTCAAGCCAGCTGTCACAATTTATGGATCAAGTTAACCCCTTATCAGGTGTTACTCATAAACGAAGAGTTTCTGCATTAGGCCCAGGTGGTTTAACACGTGAGCGTGCAGGATTTGAGGTGCGTGACGTACATACAACGCACTATGGTCGAGTCTGTCCTATTGAAACTCCTGAAGGACCAAACATTGGTTTGATTAACTCATTGTCTGTTTATGCTAGAACAAATGATTATGGATTTATTGAAACTCCATGCCGTAAAGTAATCAACGGTCGTGTTACTGATGAGATTGAATATCTCTCGGCTATTGAAGAAGTAGATCAGTATATTGCACAATCAAGCGTTGCTCTTGATAAAGAAGGTAATATCCTTGCCGATCTAGTTCCCTGTAGACATCAAAATGAATTTTCATTAACTACGCCCGATAATATTAACTACATGGATATTTCCCCGAAACAGATTGTTTCTGTAGCGGCTTCTCTAATTCCATTCTTAGAGCATGATGATGCGAACCGCGCTTTAATGGGTTCAAACATGCAACGACAAGCGGTACCTACTCTGCGCTCAGAAAAACCTTTAGTAGGTACAGGAATGGAGCGTATTGTAGCGTCTGACTCTGGAGTTTCTGTAGTAGCAAAACGAGGTGGAATAATTGATCTAGTTGATGCATCTCGTATCGTTGTTCGTGTTAATGATGATGAAACTACTGCGGGCGAAACCGGGGTTGATATTTACAACCTCACTAAATACTTCCGCTCAAACCAAGATACATGTATTAATCAACGTCCAATTGTAAATACCGGCGATATCATTCAAAGAGGCGATATCTTAGCTGATGGTCCCTGTACCGATATGGGGGAACTGGCTTTAGGTCAGAACTTGTTGGTTGCTTTCATGCCTTGGAATGGATACAACTTCGAGGACTCTATTCTTATATCCGAACGTATCGTACAAGATGATCGATTCACAACAATTCATATAGAAGAATTAACGTGTATCGCTCGTGATACTAAATTAGGTACTGAAGAAATTACTTCAGATATTCCTAATGTAGGCGAGTCAGCACTTTCTAATTTGGATGAGTCAGGAGTTGTGTACATAGGCGCTGAAGTTAAAGCTGGCGATATTCTTGTTGGAAAAGTTACTCCTAAGGGTGAAACACAACTGACACCTGAAGAGAAACTATTACGAGCTATCTTTGGTGAGAAGGCTTCTGATGTTAAGGATTCTTCACTTCGAGTTCCATCTGGAATGAACGGTACTGTTATTGATGTACAAGTCTTTACGCGTGATGGCTTAGAAAAGGATGCGCGTGCGAAAAGTATCGAAGAAGAACATTTGGCACGAGTTCGTAAAGACTTAGTTGATGAGCGACGTATTCGTGAAGAGGATATTTACCATCGTGTAGCAAATATTGTTCTTGATAAAGTAGCAACGGGTGGTCCAGGAAATCTGAAACCAGGCTCCAAAGTAAATCAAGAATATCTGGATAAAATAGGAAGAGACAAATGGTTTGATATCCGTCTCGAAAACGACGTAACAAGCCAACAATTAGAACAACTTTCAAAACAACTTGAAATGTTGTCTAAAGAAATGGAAAAACGTTTTAACGACAGTCGTAAGAAAATAATTCAAGGCGATGATTTAGCCCCTGGGGTGTTAAAAATTGTTAAAGTCTATCTTGCTGTGAAAAGACGTATACAACCAGGTGATAAGATGGCAGGTCGACATGGGAACAAAGGGGTTATCTCTATTGTAGTTCCTGTTGAGGACATGCCGCATATGGAAGATGGAACAGCAGTAGACATCGTTCTTAATCCATTAGGCGTACCATCTCGTATGAATATTGGGCAAGTTCTTGAAACCCACCTTGGATTAGCTGCAAAAGGGTTGGGTAATAAAATTGCTCAAATGCTTGATACAAAACAAAATGCGACTGAAATCAAATCGTTCTTGAAGAAGATATACAACCATGATGACGTACAACGCGTACATTTAGATTGTCTGAATGATGAAGAGATATTTAGATTGGCAGATAATCTACGCGCTGGTGTGCCCATGGCAACACCTGTTTTTGATGGTGCTTCTGAAGAAGAAATAAAAAGCATGCTGCAGCTGGCAGATTTGTCTTCTGATGGTAAAACCTACTTGACTGATGGTAGAACCGGAAACAAATTTGATAACCCAGTAACTGTAGGTTACATGTATATGTTAAAACTAAATCATTTAGTTGATGATAAGATGCATGCTCGCTCAACTGGCTCATACAGTCTAGTAACGCAACAGCCATTAGGTGGTAAAGCACAGTTTGGTGGACAACGCTTTGGGGAGATGGAGGTTTGGGCTCTCGAAGCTTATGGTGCAGCTTATACATTACAGGAAATGTTGACTGTGAAATCAGATGACGTTGGAGGTAGAACAAAGATCTACAAAAATATTGTCGATGGCGATCATCGTATGGACCCAGGAATGCCTGAGTCTTTCAACGTATTGTTGAAAGAAATCCGTGCATTGGGAATAGATATCGAACTCGAACACGATTAACTTTTTCAGCGATACATACTGATTAACCAATTTTTGGAGGCATAGACTTGAGTACTCTAAACGACGATCCAATGAATGAGCCAATGAGAAAAGCTCCTGTAATGAGCGATTTGCTCGGCATCCTTAAGCAACAGGGACAAAGTGAAGAGTTCGACGCAATTAAGATTGCGTTGGCTTCTCCTGAGCTAATTCGTTCATGGTCATATGGTGAAGTTAAAAAACCAGAAACAATAAATTATCGTACATTTAAACCTGAGCGAGATGGTTTGTTCTGTGCTAAAACGTTTGGCCCAGTAAAAGATTACGAATGCTTATGCGGTAAATACAAACGTCTTAAACATCGTGGCGTTATTTGTGAAAAGTGTGGGGTCGAGCTTGCGCTGGCTAAAGTACGTCGTGAACGTATGGGGCATATTGAACTCGCAAGCCCAGTTGCACATATTTGGTTCTTGAAGTCATTACCTTCCAGAATAGGTTTATTACTAGACATGACTTTACGAGATATTGAACGTGTTCTTTACTTTGAAGCGTTTGTTGTCGTTGATCCAGGAATGACTGAATTGGAACGTGGTCAATTACTGAATGATGAAGTGTATCTTGATGCAATGGAACAATATGGTGACGAGTTTGACGCACGTATGGGTGCCGAAGCAATTCGAGATTTACTCCGCCAAGTTGATCTGGAAGATGAAATCAAGAATTTGCGTGAAGAGTTACCAACTACCAGCTCTGAAACCAAAATTAAGAAAATCACAAAAAGATTGAAATTACTTGAAGCTTTTTATGAGTCTGGGAATAAGCCAGAGTGGATGATCATGGATGTATTACCTGTGCTACCACCTGATTTAAGACCTTTAGTTCCATTAGATGGTGGCCGTTTTGCTACATCTGATTTGAATGATTTGTATCGACGTGTTATTAACCGAAATAACCGTTTGAAACGTCTTCTGGATCTAAATGCACCAGATATTATTGTACGTAATGAAAAGAGAATGTTACAGGAATCAGTCGATGCTCTGCTCGATAATGGACGTCGTGGCCGTGCAATTACGGGTACCAACAAGCGACCACTTAAATCGCTAGCCGACATGATTAAAGGAAAACAAGGTCGTTTCCGTCAAAATCTGTTGGGTAAGCGTGTGGATTATTCAGGTCGTTCTGTAATTGTAGTTGGTCCGACTTTGAAACTGCATCAGTGTGGTCTTCCTAAGAAAATGGCTCTTGAGTTATTTAAACCATTTATATTCTCTAAACTTGAATTCAGAGGCCTAGCTACAACAATTAAAGCTGCCAAGAAAATGGTAGAGCGAGAAGAGTCTGTAGTTTGGGATATATTAGATGATGTGATTCGTGAACATCCTATCCTATTAAACCGTGCTCCTACTTTACATAGATTAGGTATTCAGGCTTTCGAGCCCGTGCTCATTGAAGGTAAAGCAATACAGCTTCACCCATTAGTTTGTACAGCATACAACGCGGACTTTGACGGTGACCAAATGGCGGTTCACGTGCCGTTGACTTTAGAGGCACAATTAGAAGCTCGCTCATTAATGATGTCTACAAATAACATCTTATCACCTGCGAGTGGTGAGCCAATTATTGTTCCCAGTCAGGACGTTGTACTAGGTTTATATTACTTAACTCGTGAAAAGGTTAATGCCTTAGGTGAAGGGAAAATTTTTGTTAGTGCCCAAGAAGCACAAAACTTCTACGAGTCAGGTCATCTTGATATTCATGCTAAAATTAAAATCCGCATGCCAAAAGAAGACGGAGAAGGTCACCATTTAGTAGAAACAACAGTTGGCCGAGCAATTCTTGCTGAGGTACTCCCTAAGGGTATGACTTTTGCTCAGATAAACCGTACTATGACCAAGAAAGTTATTACAAAGGTTATTGACACCTGCTATAGAAATTTTGGTTTGAAAGAAACTGTTATTTTTGCTGATAAGCTTATGTATACTGGCTTTAAGTATGCAACACGTTCTGGTGTGTCAATTGGTATTGAAGATATGGAAATACCTGATGATAAAGCCAGCATCATTGATCATGCTGATAACGAAGTTCGTGAAATCGAATCACAATTCCGTTCAGGTTTGGTAACCAATGGCGAACGTTACAATAAAGTAATCGATATTTGGTCTAGAACTAACGAATTAGTTGCTAAATCGATGATGACTAAAATAGCAACAGAAGAAGCTTTAGATGCAAAAGGCAATAAAGTTCGACAAGAATCATTCAACCCAATCTTTATGATGGCTGACTCTGGTGCGCGGGGTTCCGCAGCGCAAATAAGACAGCTAGCAGGTATGCGTGGATTGATGGCTGCTCCAGATGGCTCGATTATCGAAACCCCAATTACTGCGAACTTCCGCGAAGGTTTGAACGTATTCCAGTATTTTATTTCGACTCATGGAGCGAGAAAAGGTTTGGCTGATACAGCGTTAAAAACCGCTAACTCTGGTTACTTGACTCGTCGTTTAGTGGACGTTGCTCAAGACGTAGTAATTACCGAAGATGATTGCGGAGTTGACACTGGTATTTTAATGCAGCCTCTGATTGAGGGTGGTGATATCGTTGAACCGTTACATGAGCGTGTTCTAGGACGAGTCGTTGCTTCTGATGTTTATATCCCTAACCAAAGCGAACCGGTTGTTACGGCTGGAACGTTATTGGATGAAGAATGGGTTGAGAAACTCGAAAAACAAGGTGTGGACCAAATTATGGTTCGTTCACCAATTACCTGCCAAACCCGCTTTGGATTATGTGCTAAGTGCTATGGTCGTGATTTGGCTCGAGGTCATCTCGTTAATACAGGTGAAGCTGTAGGTATTATTGCTGCCCAGTCAATTGGGGAGCCAGGTACTCAGTTAACCATGCGTACCTTCCATATTGGGGGGGCTGCCTCTAGAGCAACTGCAGCGAATAATATTCAGATTAAAACGAAAGGGGTTATTCGTTTACATAACATTAAAACAGTTACTCACGAAAACAAAAACCTGGTTGCGGTGTCACGCTCTGGTGAAGTAACCATTGTTGATGAATTCGGGCGTGAGCGCGAGCGTTATAAGCTACCATATGGTGCTGTTATTTCAGTGCATGACAATTCACCGGTAGAGGCTGGACAAGTAATTGCTACTTGGGATCCTCATACCCACCCAGTTATTTCGGAAGTAACCGGATATCTGAAATTTGTTGATTTGATTGATGGTATTACCATGAATCGACAAACTGATGAGCTAACAGGCTTGAGCAACATCGTAGTTATCGATGCGAAACAACGAAGTGCAGCAGGCCGTGATTTACGTCCTATGGTAAAACTAGTCGCAGAGAATGGTGAAGATATTTATCTTGCTGGTACAAACGTTCCTGCTCAATACTATCTACCTGTAGATGCGATTGTTAACTTTGAAGATGGTGGTCACGTAGGTATCGGGGATGTTATTGCCCGTATTCCTCAAGAGCGTTCTAAAACTCGCGATATTACCGGGGGTCTGCCTAGAGTAGCTGATTTATTCGAAGCACGTAAACCTAAAGATTCAGCAGTTATGGCTGAAGTTTCAGGAATGGTTAGCTTTGGTAAGGAAACAAAAGGTAAGAGAAGATTACTTATTAATGTTTCTGAAGATCAATGTCATGAAGAATTGATACCCAAATGGAGACATATTTCTGTCTTCGAAGGGGAGCATGTTGAACGCGGTGAAATTATTGCTGAAGGTGCGCTCAATCCTCATGATATATTGCGCTTACTTGGTGTTGGTGCATTAGCGAATTACATCGTAAATGAAGTTCAAGACGTATATCGTTTACAAGGTGTAAAAATTAATGATAAACACATCGAAGTAATCGTACGACAAATGCTACGTAAAAGAGTTATTACTTTTGCTGGGGATTCTAAATTCTTGGCGGGAGAGCAGGTAGAAGAAAGCGTCTTATTGCAAGAAAATGACAAGCTTATTGCTGAAGAGAAGCAACCAGCCCGAGGCACTCCTATATTGTTAGGTATTACAAAGGCTTCTTTGGCAACTGAGTCATTTATTTCTGCTGCTTCGTTCCAAGAAACAACAAGAGTTCTAACTGAAGCTGCTGTAAGTGGTAAAGTTGATGATTTACGTGGTTTAAAAGAAAATGTTATGGTAGGTCGCTTGATCCCTGCAGGAACAGGTTATGCATACCATCAAAGCCGTAAGGCAAAAAGAGCTAAGGCTGCAGCCGGTGAGCACCCAGTGCATACCGTTACTGCAAGTGATGTTGAGCATGCGTTGAGTGAAGCATTAAACGCAGACAATCAAGAACACTAGTTCGGATTCGAAAACGGCAGATTAAACTTGACAAATCTGCCGTAGCTATATAGAATCCGGCCTCCTTATGCATTCGAAATAATCAAAAGAGACAGATCGGAGTTAAGTATAAATGGCTACTATTAATCAGTTAGTAAGAAAGCCTCGTGTGGACGTAAAAAAGAAAAGTAACGTGCCTGCACTGGAATCATGTCCACAAAGACGCGGTGTATGTACACGCGTTTACACTACTACACCTAAAAAACCTAACTCAGCTATGCGTAAGGTTGCTCGTGTACGTTTAACTAATGGATTTGAAGTTTCATCATACATTGGTGGAGAAGGCCATAACCTTCAGGAACACTCAGTTGTTCTAATTAGAGGTGGTCGTGTTAAAGATTTACCTGGTGTGCGCTATCACACTGTACGAGGTAGCTTAGATACCTCAGGTGTTAATGATCGTAAACAAGGTCGTTCAAAATACGGTACTAAAAAACCAAAAGATAAAAAATAACTGATTGTAGGAAATCGAAATGCCTAGAAGAAGAGAAGTCCCCAAAAGAGAAATTTTGCCAGATCCTAAACATCATAGTGAGTTATTAGCAAAATTTATCAACGTACTAATGGTTAGCGGTAAGAAATCTACTGCTGAAAAAATTATTTATGGTGCTTTATCCGTTATGGAAGAGCGCGTAAAGAAACTTAAAAAAACAGATGAAGATGAAGGTGAATCAGGTTCAAGTGGTTCAGCGACAGTTCTTCGTTATTTTGAAAATGCTTTAGATAATGTTCGCCCAAGCGTTGAAGTTCGTTCACGCCGAGTTGGTGGTGCTACATATCAAGTGCCAGTTGAAGTAAGAACTGACCGAAGCATTGCTTTAGGAATGCGCTGGATTGTACAGGCAGCACGTACTCGTGGAGAAAAGGGTATGATGCTACGTTTGGCTGGAGAACTAATGGATGCTTACGAAAGTAAAGGTTCTGCAGTGAAGAAACGCGAAGATACACATAAGATGGCAAAAGCCAACCAGGCGTTTGCACATTTTAGATGGAACTAATAGAGAGGTAATCCCGTGTCTACTCCATTAAAGTTATATAGAAACATAGGTATTGCAGCGCACGTTGATGCTGGTAAAACCACAACAACAGAGCGTGTACTGTACTATACTGGTATGTCTCATAAAATTGGTGAAGTTCATGACGGTGCTGCAACTATGGACTGGATGGTTCAGGAGCAAGAACGCGGTATTACCATTACATCAGCAGCAACAACGTGCTACTGGTCCGGGATGGACAAGCAGTTTGAGCCACATCGTATCAATATTATCGATACGCCAGGACACGTTGACTTCATGATTGAAGTAGAGCGTTCATTGCGTGTGCTTGATGGTGCTGTTGTGGTGTTCGATTCAGTATCTGGAGTGGAACCACAGTCTGAAACAGTTTGGCGTCAAGCAAACAAATATGGCGTGCCCCGTATTGTGTTCGTCAATAAGATGGATAGAATGGGTGCGAACTTCCTACGTGTAGTGAGCCAAATTAAACAAAGATTAGGTTCAAATCCTGTCGTTGTTCAATTGCCCATTGGTGCTGAAGAAGAGTTTAAAGGTGTTATTGACCTTATTAAAATGAAAGCAATTCATTGGGATGAAGAGAACAAAGGGATGACTTTTCAATATAAAGATGTTCCTGAAGATCTCAAAGAACAATGTGAAGAATATCGTGCTCTACTTATAGAAGCAGCTGCAGAAGCAAACGAAGACCTCATGGAAAAATATCTTGAAGGTCAAGAGTTTACTGAAGCAGAGATTAAGAAAGCGCTACGTCAACTGACTATTAGCAACCAAATCGTCCCTGTTTTCTGTGGTTCAGCATTTAAAAATAAAGGCGTACAAGCAGTACTAGATGGAGTGATTGAATATTTACCTTCTCCAACTGATATTCCTGACGTTCAAGGCGTTGACGAAGATGGTGAGCCAGCATCTCGCAAAACAAGCTATGATGCTCCTTTTTCTGCTTTGGCGTTTAAAATCGCAACTGACCCATTCGTAGGTACTTTAACCTATTTTAGAACTTACTCTGGTGTTTTAAAGAGTGGCGATACTGTTTATAACTCAGTAAAAGCCAAAAGAGAGCGTATAGGTCGTTTGCTTCAGATGCATGCAAATTCACGCGAAGAAATTAAAGAAGTAAGAGCCGGTGATATTGCTGCAGCTGTGGGACTGAAAACAGTAATGACTGGTGATACTTTATGTGATACTGAAAGTGTTGTCATATTAGAAAGAATGGATTTCCCCGATCCTGTAATTGCTGTCGCTGTGGAGCCAAAAACTAAGGCAGACCAAGAAAAAATGGGTATTGCTCTTGGTAAGTTAGCTCAAGAAGATCCCTCATTCAGAGTTCATACTGATGAAGAATCTGGACAAACTATTATTGAAGGTATGGGTGAACTTCATTTGGAAATTATTGTTGACCGCATGAAACGCGAGTTTAATGTGGAAGCTAATGTTGGTAAGCCTCAAGTTGCCTATCGCGAAACATTGAAACAACCTGTGGAGCAAGAAGGCAAATTTGTAAGACAATCAGGTGGACGTGGACAATATGGTCACGTTTGGTTGAAAATTGAACCTCAAGAACCTGGAAAGGGTTATGAGTTTATCAACGCAATAGTTGGTGGTGTTATTCCTAAAGAATACATTCCTGCGGTTGATAAAGGTGTTCAAGAGCAGATGCAAAATGGCGTTATTGCTGGATATCCAGTAGTGGATGTTAAAGTCACATTGTTTGACGGTTCATTCCACGAGGTGGATTCTAGTGAGATGGCATTTAAAATCGCTGGTTCACAATGCTTCAAGCAAGGTGCATTAAAAGCTAAACCTGTATTGCTTGAGCCTATAATGAGCGTTGAAGTCGTGACCCCTGAGGATTATATGGGGGATGTTATGGGTGACCTTAACCGACGTCGCGGTCTGGTTCAAGGAATGGAAGATTCACCAGCAGGTAAAATTGTTCGGGCTGAAGTTCCATTAGCAGAGATGTTTGGTTATTCAACCGATTTACGTTCTGCGACGCAAGGAAGAGCAACATATACAATGGAATTTAGTAAGTACGCGGAAGCACCAAATAACATTGCTGAAGCAATTATTAAGAAACAATAAAGTTAACGAGGTTATTGAAATGGCGAAGGAAAAATTTGAACGTAAGAAGCCACACGTAAATGTTGGCACGATTGGTCACGTAGACCACGGTAAGACGACATTAACAGCGGCTATTACCACGATTATGGCGAAGAAATTTGGTGGA
>NZ_CDRUHA020000007.1:0-16269 GCF_977063405.2 Legionella stuttgartensis | reverse complement strand
AGCGTTCAATCTGAGCCAGGATCAAACTCTTCAGTTCAATTCCTGTGCTAGTTTAAAACCAGCTTCTTTACTTCTTTATACTTCTAAGCACTCAAAGGTTATTCAAAGTGCCCACACAGTTTGTCTTTCATTTATTAATGATCGCGCCCAAAAGGCTATAATGTTTCGCTTTCGCTGAATAATTTGCTCAGGGATTAAATACAAGAAGATATTTATCGAAAAAATCTACTATTTTTATTAATATTGAGCTCTTACAAATCACCATACGGTGCTTTGCTAATAGGGAAATGAGGAAAATTTCTTAACCACGTTTCTAAATATAATATTTAATTCACGTTTTGTCAAATAAAAATCAAATAGAGCAATTTCAGCCCATCTTTTATTCTATTCCTTAACAAAACAGGTGAAGCTTAAACTAAACTCTAATGAATAGCAACCAATTAATCACGGATGAGGAGGGCTAATTATGAAAGCACTATGTTGGCATGGAAAGCATGATGTTCAAATAGAAACAGTTCCCGCACCCCACATAATCAATGAGCAAGATGCCATAATTAGAGTTACATCTACTGCAATTTGTGGTTCGGATTTACATCTTTATAACGATATGATGCCTACTATGGAGTCAGGAGACATTTTAGGCCATGAATTTATGGGAGAGGTTGTAGATGTGCACCCTGGAAATAAAAAATTAAAAGCAGGTGATAAAATAGTTGTTCCTTTCACCATTTCTTGTGGTAAATGTTCTTTTTGTAAACGAAAATTATTTGCTCTATGCGAATGTTCCAACCCCAATAGTGAATTAGCTAAACAACAACTAGGGCAATCTCCTGCAGGATTGTTTGGTTATTCACATTTATTAGGTGGATATTCAGGGGGGCAAGCTGAATTTGTTCGAGTACCCTACTCTGATGTTGGCCCTATTAAAGTACCTTCCGATATTGAAGACGAAAAAGTTTTATTTTTAAGCGATATTTTACCTACTGGCTACATGGCTGCGGAAAATTGTCAGATTAGCTCTGGTGATATTGTGGCAATATGGGGTTGTGGGCCAGTAGGCCAATTCGCTATCCAAAGCGCATGGATGTTAGGAGCTGAGCGGGTAATTGCCATTGACTCCGTACCAGAGCGTTTAAAATTGGCTGAAACTTATGGAAGAGCGGAAATTATTAATTTTGAAAAGGAAGATGTTTATGAGGCTTTAATGGTCATGACAAAAGGAAGAGGACCTCATTCATGTATTGATGCCGTAGGATGTGAGGCTCATGTAGGCCCTTCCTACGACTCTATAATTGATCGTGTAAAGCAAGCGGCTTACATGACCTCAGGGCGAGCTCATGTTCTGCGAGAAGCAATAAAATGCTGTGCGAAAGGGGGAACTTTATCCATCCCAGGTGTTTATGTAGGAAATTTAGACAACATTCCTATAGGAATGGCTATGAATAAAGGTTTAACCTTTAAGATGGGACAAACACACGTACCACGATATACGAAACTTCTGTTAAACAAAATTTTGGATGGAGCAATTGACCCTTCTAAAATTATCACCCACCGTATTAAATTAAAAAATGCTCCTGATGCTTATGAAACGTTTAATGCGAGAGAAAATGGATGCATTAAAGTAGTAATGACCCCTTAATAGGAGAATTAATATGGATATTTATGAATATTTAAAAATGGACCATGATCATGTAGCTCATTTATTCGATCAATTTGAACAATCTGAGCTTCCAACCCGTAGAAAGCAAATTGTTGCTTTAATTGCTCAAGAACTCCTTATACATGCTCATTCTGAGCAAGAAACGTTCTATAAAGCCTTAAAACACTATGATTTAACTAAAGAAGAAGCGACTCATGGAAAAAAAGAACATAAGGAAATTGAAAATCAAATTAAATTAATTCTTCATTCAACAGAATATGGTGCTCCCTGGGTAAATAAAGTTAATAAGTTAAAAAGAATTGTCGAACACCATGTCAGTGAAGAAGAAGGAACTATTTTTGATAAAGCAAAAAAAGTTCTATCTAGAGAGGAAGCTTATGACATAAAAGAACAGATGCACTATTTAAAACAACAGTTATTCCTTTCTTTACAAGAAAAAGAACGCTCTAAAAAATCTACCACAATTAAAAAGACAGATAATAAGAAAATGCATTATAAAAAAGTATTAAAGAAAGATGAATCACGAACAAGGATACATTAGTAAAATCAATTGGATAATAATAAAATGGCCATAGAAAGCTAATTATTTATGGTAACCCACTGGGGCTAATAGTTAATTCCGAAATAACTGTTAAGCCCCATTAAAGCAACTTCAAATTAAGTAAATATTCAAAACGCTCAAATATCTTTAACTAATTGCCTATAATTTTATTATGAATACCTGCTTATCTAATAATCATGTCAGTAGAAAAAAGCGAACAAGTTCACAAAAAATATTTGGAAGAATATCTACGACTGCAACGTGAACTTGAAAAAAAATTAAAACAGGCAATGAAGTTATCTAACTATCCTCAAAGTCTTCATAATGCGATAGAGGCAACCAATAAAGCAGCCTATAATGTTTATAAGAGTACATATAATCTTAACAACGCCAAATCAGATGCTGCCTATGAAGAAGCACAAAAAACCTGGGATGCTCTTGATAAAAAACATGCTGAAGACTCAGAACTTCAAGCCCAAGGAAAAATCAGTTATGAAGAATACCTTCAACGCCATCAGGATTATATAGATGCCAAAGATAAGGCCTATGAAAAATATACTCAAATCAAAGCGCAAAACGACGAAGCCAGTAAAAAAGCGTATAAAGATTATGTTGATATTTGTGAACATAATAGAAACGAAGCAAAAGCGGTTCAACAGGCGCAAAGTAACAGGGAGGATGGTTTAAGTTTATCATCTCCTTCAGGCAGTGTAGCCAAACCAGAGGTACAAATTGCAACTGCTTTGGATAAGCTTACTGAGAGTCAGAAAAGATCTGCAAAAATTCAAAGCGAACATACTGATGAACTTCTTAAAGCCTTCGATAAAAAATTTGGTTCCGACGATTGGTACAAACAAAATCAACCCAAGAAAGATAAAGACGGAAATTTAAGTATGACGTTTAAATCAGAAAAGGATATGGCAGAATTTTTTCAAGAGGAAGCCAAAGAAGGAAGAAGCTTTCTGATGGTTGATGACAAAACCAATAAAGTCATTGCTTTTTCAAATGGCGATGGAAAGCTCTATAAACCAGGACCTGACGGCAGCAAACAGGAGTTTACCGGTGGCTCCTTGTCTCCATCAGCAGAGGAGTTAAAAAGTCTCCCAGATAAAAAAGACTTTCAAATGCCAGAAAAGACAGAAGAATCAAACCTCCAACTTAAATGAAGCGTTCTTAAATCACAGATGCTACAGGAAATTCCCCTGTTCCATCCATTGATGGTTCATTTTTGGGCAACTCAAAGTGGACTAAGAAGAGTAGTATCTACCCACAAAGAATTAACCCACATATAAACAGACTTATCCACAGAAATTGTGAATAACTTAAATAAGATAACTGAAAAATTCAGTAGAAACAAAACAAGCGCAGCAAGACTTATCCGTTCAGGAGATTGTTAATTGATTTTTGGATGGAGATAAATATCCACAGGGAGTCAAGACTTTGACGAAAGCTAGAACATAGCTATGTTATACAAATAAAATTTAAAAAAATAGTCTTGACTCAAACTATTTTTACTTTTCATTCTTGATATTGCATGATTGAACAGCAGATGTACTCATTAAATCGAAACCTTTGGATTAAAGAATTTGTTTCTATCCTGATTTTTTGGTTTTAACAGGTTTCTTTTTCATGCTTTCTTTTAGAAGAGATACAAAATCAATTACTGAATCGTGGCTTTTTGCAGCTTTAGTAACCTTTTTACCTGATTTCAAAAGAGCTTCTGTTTGTTTATCTAACCATTTTTGTAAAACTTCCCTATATTCATTATGATATTTTTCAGGCTCCCATTTATTTGACATATCCTTTATTAAATCCATTGCCATCTTAATTTCTTTCTCAGAAATTTTATAAGTTTTGACCTCTTCTTTAGGAACATTTAACTCTTCTTCTGAACGTATTTCATCCTGAAAATGAATTAAATAAAGCAATATAGTGTTTTGATGTGGAAGAATTAGACTTAAGTATTCTTTAGTGCGCAATATTGTTTTGGCCACCCCCACTTTATTTGTTTTTTTTAATGCTTCACGAAGTAGAACATATGCCTTCTTATTTTTTCCCTCAGGGATTAAATAATAAGGTTTAGTAAAGTAGAGACTATCGATCTCATCTAAATCCACAAATTCTTCAATATCTATTGTTTTGTATAATTCAGGACTCGCTTTTTCAAATGCTTCTTCATTTACTATAAGATAACTACCCTTATCATATTCATACCCTTTAACAATATCTTCCCATCCTACTTCTTTTCCTGTGCTCTCATCCACTCGTTGATATTTTATTCTCGACTTAGTTTTTGCATTCAATAAATGGAAATGGATTTCATTATTTTCTTCTGTAGAAATCAAAGAAATAGGAATTGATACAAGCCCAAAAGAAATATCGCCTTTCCATATTGATCGTGCCATTCTCTTACTCCCAATTATAAATTCTTTAAAAATAAGATTGACCACGAAAAGCTTTTATTAATTGTCCAGTTCTAGCTCGAGTACTGTAAGCTACTTTCCCCTAGTTTTATATATGAAATAATATTTTGAGTTATTTATTTCTTAGCCTTAATACTTCGTGGATCATTTCCATGCCTATCTTTATACCCACTCTACAGCTTCTTTTGATTTCGAAATGGTAAACTTGCTTTTGATGTGGCTCCCTCTTTACTACTATCCAGCCACTTTTGGTATTTGAAAACAACGTGATGTGTTCATTTCTCATCATATTTTATAAATTATAGTATAGTTTTTTGAGGGGCAAAAAATTACACCAAAATTTAATAAAACGGCGCCGAATTTCAGCGCCGTTTTATTTTCTTGTTTTTATATTAATGGATCATAGTAGGCATCTATAGTCTTAGGCCATGTTGCCATATCGGGCCAGTGATCCTTATCAAATCCATATTCTTTTTTTAGTTTTGATTTATTAATATTTAAAATAAAACACTCTTCATCAGGATTGTAACTGATACTTTTCCAAGGAAAGGCAAAATATTTTTCACCTAACCCTAAAAATCCACCGAAAGATAAAACCACATATCTTGCCTCCCCAGTGAATTTATCAAGTACAATTTCTTCAATTTCTCCCAGAGATTCTAACTCAGGTGATTTTACGTCTTTTCCTTTGACATCCTCTGTTCTTACTATATTAAAATTTTCCATAATTTCTCTCCTGTGGTTTTTCATTAGACATTATAGGACATATAAAAAATAACTCAGATGAAAAATGTATTATTTTTGACAATTGTAGAGAAAAAAGGGCCAAGCGGCCCTTTGCTAACCACCGCGTGCTAGTAATACAATAATTAAAATAAGAAGTATTAATCCAATACCGCCACTGGGATAATACCCCCATCCAGAACTATAAGGCCATGTAGGTAGAAGGCCTATAAGGATAACAATTAAAATGATAAATAGAAGTAAATTCATATCGATTCCTTTTAAAAATGAATTTTATACATCCTTTATAAGAGTAGAGTAATTTAAACATCTCGCAATTAAGTTTATCCCTAATAATTACTCTTTTAAGACAAAGGAAATTTGACCTGTTCTTTCTAAATAGGCAGAAATAACATTTTTATAAGAAGAGCGATTTATCTGTTGCCGCATCTGTTCTGTGATATCTTTTTCGGTGATATTTAATTGGTTTAATGTTTTGTGTTTAAGAGTCCCATTTTTTATAAGAAGATACCGTTCTCCTTTAAAGAAATTTTCAAAGAATGAGAATTTTCGACAAAGAATAGCCAAGGTTTTATGTACTACTACGATACCGGATACTCCTATAAGAGTAGAAATTAAAGTAGCTGGACCCGTTATTCCTCTACTAATTAATCCTCCCAAAATTACAATAGCTAATAGATCAAAAGAACTATTTAATTTAAAGCGTCTATTTCCAAATCTTAAAATTAGGGTACAAAAGATTAAGAGTAAAATAGCGCGAATGAAAATATATATTAAACCATGATCTTGATTTATTGAGTAAATATAAGAAAGCATTATGATTCCTCCCTGACGCAATTAAAAATAATTTTTTATTTTTAATTTGATTTAAAATTAATATTAACTTTAAATCTAAAATTTAATGTCGTTTATATTCTCTTCTAACCACTTTAATAATAAACGATCTTTATTTTCTTTTAATGTCGGATGTTTTTTCACCCAAAGTTCAAGATTATTTTTTTTCCATTGATTAATTATTTCGGGTAGAATATAACATTTCTTACAAATAGTAGGTGTATGTCCTAATAAGTCTGCAACTTCTAATATAATATTTTTTAATTGTTCTGCATCATAGTTAATTTTAGATAAACGATAGAGCACTTCCTTACATGCTGCCCACGTACGAAAATCCTTTGCTGTAAAGTCACATTGAGTTAAATTTTGTAAATATAAATTAACATCTTGTGAGCTAATTTCTATAGGATTATTGTTTTCATCTAAATATTTAAATAACCTATAACCTGGAATAGACTCACATTTTTTTAAAATCTTAATAAGTTTTTTATCCTTCAGAATGACATGCCATGGATGAGAATTTTTACCTTTAAAATCCAAAATAGCTTTTGTAGAACTTAATTCTAGATGTTTTTTCCTTAGAGTAGTTATTCCGTAAGAGTTATTTAATTTTTCATATATTGTATTACCAATTCTTATAAAAAAATTATCCAAAAGATAAATTATTGCACATATGACCTGGGGTTTATTCATTAATGCTGGTTTATTTAATTCTCTTTTTACCTTTTTACGAACGATAGGTAACATCCTTCCAAAAGGTATCAGAGATTTGAATTTATTTTCATCTCTAATTACTTTCCACAGCGGATGATAGCAATATTGTTTTTTCCCTTTAATATCTCGCCCGGTGGCTTGGATGTGACTATTTTCAAAAGGAGAAATCCACACACGGGTATAAGCAGGCGGAATACATAAAGAAGCTATTCTTTGTAATGTTTTTTTATTGGTTATTTTAGTTCCGTTGGGATCAAAATATATAAATGAATCTTTATTTTTTTCACGAGAAATACCCGGAATCGAGTCATCCCCATAAAAAATAGAATAAGAATCCAATTGATCTTCCATAATAAGTTTTCTTAATTTGAATTTAAAATAATAACAAATATACTTTGTAACAATTAGAAATTAATGAGACTAAAAACCTTTGGGTTTTCCAAATTATAGTAAAAGGATTTTGAAATGATGCTAAAAGATCTTAAATGAAAATATCCACTCGCTTAAAAAAATTAGCTACTGGATCAAATTCCAAAGAAATTACCTTTGAGCAATTATTAGATAAATTTAATCAAAAAGATAATTTCTTTTTGATTATATTATTAGCAATACCTCCTGCTACTCCATTATCTTTTATTCCTGGATTTTCCGCCCTTTTTGGATTGATGATTGCGTTAATTAGTGTGCAATTATTAGCAGGTCGCAAAAAAATTTGGCTCCCTTCGAAATTAAAAGAAAGGAAAGTACCTTCAAATATAAATGAGGGTATTTTAAAAATAATTCCATACATTCAATTTCTAGAACGATACATTAAAAAAAGAGCTACATTTCTTAGTTCCCCAATTATTAGATATTTTTTAGTAATTTTTATATTTATATTGAGCTTTCTATTAATGTTGCCTGCTCCTTATGTGGATTTTATTTCTTCTTCGGCTATCATTATGATATCAATGGGAATTGTTGAACGAGATGGATTTCTTATCCTAATGACGTTTATTTTAAGTTTAATATATCTCTTAATACTTTTTTATCTACTACGTGCAGCCCTTTTATTAACCTATAAAGCTTATATTTTTATCAAATCTCTTTTTTAAATTTTTAACGATCACTTTATGGAAGAGAAGCTATGAAGCCGATTATAAAGAAAAAAAACTTAAAAGAACGAATTATTTGGCGCTCTGTTAAATGGCCGCTTATTCTTTTATTTTTAAGTTTAATTTTTTTACTTACTAGCTTCCTAAACGTTTATCCATCTTTGCAAAGCTGGTCGGTTTTCTTCATTATTAGTGAAAAGGCAGCCAATTTACTTATAATTACAGCAATACTTCTGGCATTATATAACTTACTCATTTTCACGTGTACGTATTACTCTCAAAAATTGAGCGTCTCAAATTCTTCCTTAGCATTAATATTAAAAAATATAAAAAGTAGTTCAAAAATTATTTTTATCTTAGTGTGGCTAAATATTTTATTTACAATGCTCCTTCCATTAAAACAAATGATATATGCTAATAAAATTTTTACGATTACCCTAATTTTGGCAATCAGCTGGATAGGAATCCAAGTTTTAAATACCCTGGAAGATATTTACGAACAAAAAATGCGCTCCTTATCAATAGAAACACGGATACAGGTTACTGAAATATATACCAAAATGCATTTGTTGAAAGATATAGGGTTTGTTGTTATTGGCCTTATAGCAATTGCCGCTATTTTAATGAGCTTCAGCAATGTACGTAATATGGGAGTTAGTCTTTTAGCTTCTGCAGGATTCTTAACTGCGATAATAGGTTTTGCAGGTCAAAAAACATTAAGTGCAATCTTTTCAGGATTTTGGATTATCTTAAATGGTTCTCTTAAAATCGGTGATACGTTATTTATTGATAAACAATGGGCCATTATTGAAGAGATTACTCTAACAAATGTTCTATTACGTATGAAAGATAATCATCGTATGATTATGCCAATCAGTTACTTTTTAGAAAATAAAGTAGAAAGTCTTGGACGAAAAGGAAATAGCTTAATTACAAGTGTTTATTTTTATATTGATTATTTGCTACCTATTTCAGTTCTGCGAAAAGAATTAGATGAGGTTTTAAATAAATCATCTTATTGGGATAAAAATATTAAAAGAATATTAATTAATAAATTAGAGGAAAACTCAGTTCAAATTCGTGTTCAAGTCAGCACCACTGAAGGTGAAAAAATTTCAGAATTCCGCGCTGAAATTAGAGAGCAGTTTTTTAATATTTTACAAGAAAAATATTCCGAATATCTACCTAAAACAAGACAGATTGGAATTGCGAATCAGGAAAAGAAAAAGGAATAAAACATCAAGATTACAGAAAAAGTCATTAGCACAAAAGTGAGCCACCCTAGCGTATTAGATAACCATTTATTTTTATATTTACCCATGATTTTTTTGTTATTTGAAATAAGAAGGATAATAAAAATAAGCGGCAAGGCCACAATGCAATTAATTACTGCAGCAATTATTAATCCTTGGATTAAATTGACATGCAATAAATTCATTATTAATCCTATTATAAAAGATAAAATAATGACTCCATAAAAACATTTTGCTTCATCGAAGTCATGAAACAGTCCATTTTTCCATTTTAATAAGCCAGCAATCGCATAAGAAGAGGAAGTAGCTAGGATTGGGACACTTAGCATTCCAAGCCCAATTATCCCCAGGGAAAAAATTAATTTGGCGATATACCCAGCATAAGGAAAACCCTGAACTATTGGCTCTAAGGCTTTAGCAGCATCAGCTGCAGTTTGAATATTTTTAATTCCGTGAGTATGTAAGGTAATTCCAATAACAGCAATTATCGCCCACGTACAAATTTGCGACAAAAACATACCAAAAAAGTTATCTTTTCTTAAAGAACTCATTCTTATAGCGGATACTTGCACCAAACCATTAGATTTAGAAATTTTTCTCTTTTTATTTTCCTCAACTTCTTGGGATGACTCCCAAAAAAACATATAGGGAGAAATACTCGTACCAAATAAAGCAGTTAACATAAAAAAATAATCTTTTGAGAACGTAATATTGGGTATTAAAGTATTTTTAATAAGTTCGCTCCAGGGCGTTTCCACGATAAAAAGTGAAATCGGATAAACTAGGATAAAAACACATAGCCACTTTAAAATTTTAACATACATCTCATATTTGAAATAAATAACCGAAAAAAGAATAATCACCGTAAAAAAAACCAAGGAAATATAGTTACTTATTGGAATAAGTAATGCTAGAGCAGCACTCATTGCTCCTAAATCAGCGCCTAAATTTATTGTATTGGCTATAAATAAAAAGAACACTAAAGGTATTAATAACTTATTTCCATAATATTTTTGAATCGTAGAAGCTATCCCCTTATTTTTGGTAGCCCCAATGCGAGCACACATTTCTTGAATAGCGGTCATTAGCGGTAGCATCAGTAAGATAGACCATAATTGTCCAAACCCAAACTTAGCTCCTGACTGAGCGCAGGTTGCAATTCCAGAAGGATCATTATCAGAAATGCCCGTTATAAGACCTGGACCTAGTCTATGAAAAAATTGACGCGCTTTCTTAATATATTTTTTCATGACATATCCTTTATCTGTTTATTAAAATAAAAGGGTATTCTCTCTAAAGAATATAATGCAGCTAATTTTTGTTTTTTCGACTTTGATCCTGAAAATATAACGGTTTCCGAAAATATTACTTTTTTATTTTCGTGATTTATTAACCAAGCAAAACAAATTGTACCGGGTATGATTCCATCAATGGGTTTAGAACCCGCAATACCTGTTGTTGATATAGCAATATTTCCACAGGATAACTTCAGCGCGCCCTCCGCCATTTCCCGTGCCACCTCTTCACTAGTAAGATTAAACTCATCGATGGTTTTCTTTTTTACGCCTAGAATTTTTAATTTAGCTTCTTCTGAGTAGACAACAAAACCCGTATCTAAAACCTCTCCGCTCTTAGGTATTTTACTTAATAAATGTATAATACAGCCCGCGGTACAAGACTCCGCTGTGCTTAATTTGAGATTATTTAATTTTAAAAATGAAATAATCTCAGTTAATTCTTTACGAATCATTTCAATCCTTTGATTTTTTATAAATCATTACCAAAAAGGTACAATTTAGCAATTACATTGAGTTTTTAAGTATTTAATTAAATTCTATTATTTTTATAGAAAAAACAAGTTATGGGATATCCCTAGTCTAAAATATAAATAAAAGACCCAAATGGAGATGAACATATTAAGGGAGAAGCTCATGGGACTGGGACGCTATCATAAAAAAAGGGATTTTTCTAAAACTCCTGAACCGAAGGGAATACTAAATACCCAAGATTCTTATTTATTTGTTATTCAAAAGCATGCCGCCAGCCATATGCATTATGATTTTCGTATTGAGCTTAAGGGCGTTTTAAAAAGTTGGGCCATACCTAAAGGCCCTAGCCTGGATCCGAAAGTGAAACGATTGGCTATGCATGTTGAAGATCATCCTATCGAATATGGGGCTTTTGAAGGAATTATTCCCAAAGGGCAATATGGTGGAGGCACCGTAATGCTGTGGGACAAAGGTACATGGGAGCCATTAGACCCCGATCCTTACTTAGCTTATGAAAAAGGGCATTTGCGATTTGAGTTACATGCAGAAAAGTTAAAAGGCCGATGGGATTTAATACGCTTTAAAGATGAAAAACATTGGTTTTTAATAAAATATGATGATGAATATGCAAAAGAACAGGCGGATTATAAGATAACTGAGAAATTAAATAAAAGTATTAAAACCAATCAAACCATGGAACAAATTGCTAAAAATGCAGAAGATGTTTGGGAGAGTGGTGACTCTAAAAACAGGAAAAAAACACGTACACAGCTCAAATCGCCCCCCCCTGTCATTTTACTCCCTGAGGGTCTAACTAAGGTGGCTTTTCCTCATTTTATCCCTCCCCAACTTGCAACTTTAGTGGATACACCGCCGAGTGGAGAAAACTGGCTTCACGAAGTTAAATTTGATGGTTATAGGATTTTAGCATTTAAGAAAGGGAATGATGTCACATTAAAATCACGCAACAATAAGGATTGGACTGACGATTTATTTTCTATAGCAGAAGCAATCAAAGATTTACCCTATGAACATATTATTTTGGATGGAGAGGTCGTTCTCTTAGACAAAGAAGGAAAATCAGATTTTCAATTGTTACAAAACGCAATAAAAAATAAAAAAAATAGTAATTTTGTATATTTTTTATTTGATATTCTTTATTTTGATCAATATGACTTAAGAACTCTGCCATTAATTGAAAGAAAATCTATTCTCAAAAATATTTTAAATTTTAAATCTTCAACTTTGACTTTTAGTGATCATATTGTCAAAGAAGGTCAATTAATGTTTGAACATTCCTGTCAATATGGTTTAGAAGGGATCATTTCGAAGCGAATGGATAGTACGTACACCTCCAAGCGCACTAAAGATTGGTTAAAAATAAAATGCCTAAAACGTCAGGAGTTTGTAATCGGAGGATATACCCCCCCTAAAGGGGGGCGCCAATCCTTTGGTTCTCTATTTTTAGGTGTTTTCAATGATAAAGGAGAACTGGAGTATACAGGTAATGTAGGGACAGGCTTTACCGAATCTACTTTGAAAACGATTCATAAGCAGCTAGTGGAAAACAAAGCTCGAAAAAACCCATTTACATCGAATCCACCGGGATATACTACTGCAACTTGGGTTAAGCCAACCTTAGTGGCTGAAATTGAGTTTACTGAATGGACTCAAGATGGACATTTACGGCATCCTAGTTTTAAAGGAATGCGACTTGATAAAAAAGCAAATGAAGTTATTAGAGAGCGTGAAATACCTGTCGAAAAGATAAAAGAAGAACATCCAAAAACAAAAACGCAAAATATCGTTAAATTAACCCATCCTTCTAAAATTCTCTATCCGGAGGATAATATAACAAAGCAAGATCTTTTCGATTATTATGACGCTGTAAGTGATTACATTTTGCCTTACATCACGTTAAGACCTTTAACGCTGGTGCGCTGCCCTTCTGATTATGGGAACTGTTTTTATCAGCGTCATTATAACAAGGGTACTCCCAAAGCGCTTCATCCAGTAGAGATAGAAAATGAAGATGAAATAGAGAAATATATTTATTTAAATGATAAGCAAGGTCTGTTAAGTCTTATACAAATGGGCGTTTTAGAAATTCACCCATGGGGAAGTACTATTTCCCATTTAGATCAACCGGATATAATCATTTTTGATTTAGATCCTGCCCCTGACGTGCCTTGGAGAAAGGTCGTTGAAGGCGCGCGCGAAGTCCGTAAATATTTGGAAGAGTATAATCTTCAATCTTTTGTAAAAAGCACTGGAGGAAAAGGATTACATGTCGTGATACCTATAAGACCAGAATATGATTGGGAAGAAATAAAGAACTTTACGAAGGTATTCGTCCAATTTTTAGAACAAATAAAACCGGAAAATTATATTAGTAAAATGACTAAATCAAAACGATCGGGGAAAATATTTGTTGATTATTTACGCAATCAAAAAACTGCAACAGCCATAGGACCTTATTCTACACGAGCCCATCTTCATGCACCTATTGCGACTCCTCTTTCCTGGGAAGAACTAAGTGATCGGATGGAGGATAATACGTTTAACATGAGAGGCTTACTACTCCGATTAAAAAATTTAAAAGAAGATCCATGGAACGATTTTTGGAGTGTGAATCAATCACTTGGTTTAGATAAGTTGTAATTTTTAAAATTAGAGCTTTTAAAGAGGCCTTAAATGAATTTAAGACCTCTTAGAGGCTTACTTTTTCTTACCGCCCCCATCTTGTTTATTTACAGTACGCCAAGCTCGCTCCTCAGCCTCTTTTTTAGAAACTCCTTTTTTCTCATAAGAGTCTTCAATGTGCTCAGCTTTACGTTTCTGTTTATCTGTATAACTTGATTTATCTCCTTTACTCATAGCAACCTCCTTTTTCGTCAAAGTAAAGCGTCCATGTGAGAATATTCTTTATTGAAAGAATATTTTATTTATTATAGTTCTAAATTTAATCCAAACTTTCTTTCCTAGGTATAGCCTTTATCTTAAGGGGTTTTCCTTATTTAACGTTGACAAAAAGATATAGAAGGCTAGTCTTAGATGGTGCAGTGCAATATTTGAATATGATTTGGAGACTAAAATGGATATGAATAAAGGGACTACTGAAATAAAAAATAAATTAAATGAGTATAGTGCTAATGCTCAAGACAAAGCTGAATCGATGACCGAGCAAGTGAAAGATTCTATGTCGGACATGTATCAAGAAAGTAAAAAACAATTTAACAACATGGAAGAATGTGTAGAAGAGTATGCAGATGAACTGCTGCAAAAAGTAAAAGAAAATCCTTTAACTTCTTTGCTTATTGCAGGAGGAATAGGATTTATCATCTCAAGACTCTTAAAAAAATAATCAATCTAAATAGCCACCGAGAGGTGGCTATTGAAAAAGAGTATCTATTTATCTTTCCTTCTGATTTTTTCCTTTTTCTTTTCTTTATAATCCTTATCCTTTGGAGTGGAGTTAGGGGGTATTTGACCTGGACTAGGTTCATAAAAATCGGGCAAAGGAGGATCTTCCATAGGTGGCGTTTGAGGTTTTGAATTTTTTATAGATTCACTCATAAAATTATTCCACTTTTAAAAGATAAGTAACTAGACTAAGATTTTTTTGAAATCCTAGTCTAACTTTTATTTATTTCTGCTCGCAGGTGATTTTAGTACAATCTCTACAGTTTTTTGCTGCAAAAGCAAAGGAATCTGCTACTGGACCTTGCTTATTAGCCATTTGATCATCGGCGGCCTTATCTGCAGCTACATCACTACTGCTCGCATTGGTAGTACAGTTCCAATTAGTATTCATATCCGTAGCTGAAAAACCTACATTGGATGATAATATAAAAACAGCTAAAATTAATTTTTTCATGTTAATCCTTATCTTATAATTGATCTCGAAAATCTTTTACCGCTTTCTCAGCCTCATCTTTCGAGTAACCATAGTGCTTTTGTAATTTTCCATAAATTTCTTGATGAGCCCCTTCAATAACTTTAAAATCATCATCAGTTAATTTACCCCAAGTTTTTTTCATTTTTCCTTTTACTTCTTCCCACTTTCCTTGAAAAATATCTTTATTCACAATGTTCTCCTAAATGTGAAGGGTTTAACTAAAACATACAATTAAAGAAGAGCAAATTCGTGGATTTAAATTCTCTTATTTATTGTTACGCTCATCCCCAGCTGAGTGCTTTGCTGCTTCTGAAGAGTGATGGTGAGCGTGCTCTTGGTGTCCACGAGCTAAATGTGCATGGTGATGACCTTTTTCATGCTCTCCAGATTGGTGGTGTTTCGCAGCTTCATTATGATGCTCATAAGCTTTTTTATGATGCTCTGCTGCTGATGTATGATGCTTTTGTAATTTCTCTTTATCCATTTGGTTATTCATTTTTCTTTCCTTTGTGAGTTAATACAGCTTTAGCATAGTTCCTGAATTCCAATTCCCAGTCAATCTAAGGAAAATGACTAGTATTAATTAAGGTTTTTATAAAATTTCATTTAAAAAATATCGACTATATTTAGAGATATTATCTTAGGGAGATACACATGGACGAATACAACAAAGAAGCCTCATTAACAGCAAAAGAGCATTTAGAACATGCTTCATGTCAAATATTGGAAGAAGGTTTGAACAAAGTTTGCGAATTTGAACAATCTATAGAGAAGCATGTAAACAATCTTTCATGGAAAATAAAAAATAAACCCATGACTTCGGTCTTAATTGCGGCAGGTATAGGATATATTTGGGCAAAATTGACTAAATAAATCTTAACTTTTATCAATAGAAATATCTTGCTTATCTTTCTAAAATCACAATGGGCAAGAAATGAATTTTAAATGATTTCTAATAAAGAAATGAATAAAAAAGGATTTCTATTATGAAAAAAAATAAGATTCAACGCCCCCCTCAACACCAAAATAGGCAACCCGGAGTAGAAGGAAAAATGCATCCCTTACCTATTTTTCTAATTCCAAACTACCAAGCAAGTAATAAGTTAAAAGGAAAGAAGGTTTTAATCACGGGAGGAGATAGTGGAATTGGTAAAGCCGTAGCGTGCTTATTTGCGCAAGAGGGAGCGGATATTTTTATTCATTATCTCAATGATGTTGACAGGGGTATAAAACCGCGGAAATATGGCGCAGGCTTAAATTGATCAAAGTACGCGCAAAGTACACACTTTGATCTGACATTTACCTTAAAGCTAAAATGGGGGCTCCTCTCTAAAGATAT
>NZ_CDRUHA020000006.1:0-23562 GCF_977063405.2 Legionella stuttgartensis | reverse complement strand
CTTTAAGAATTTTTAGAAGATTTAAAATGGTTATATTGGCTTCGCCACGTTCCACAGTCCCGTAGTAACCCCGATTCATTTCGATGAAATTGGCAAAACCCTCTTGAGAAAAACCTTTCTCTTTTCTAATTTTGCGAATTTGTTTGCCTAGCAGAATTAAGTCGGTTTGTTTTTTCATTCAAGAAGCATATGTGCTATGCTTCATATATAGCCACACGGTATGTCTATCATTTTTTGGTTTTTTAGGAAATGGTAAAAATAAATTTCTATCTTGTTAATTTTTAACCCTGTAAACAATAGTTATTTGAACTATATTGATACGATTAGAAGAAGAAAATAATACCTGGCTCAGTGAAGAGTGATCAGGAATTAGAGAGGGATAGAGTCTTTAGTTAAATTGAGTAAGAACGCACGGAATTTTTATCTGTAAGTAAACCAATTTTAGTATTGAGAAATGACATTCTACTTAATTAAAAGGGATTTAAAGATTATTTTTATGCTGGAGACCATAAATGAAGGGCATCGTTTTTACCTCCTTAAATGACATGATTATAGAAAAATATGGAATAGAACTATGGGATGAATTAGTCACCTCGCTGGACCTTCCTAGCGGTGGGAGTTACACAGCAGGCGGTACTTATTCCGATATAGAATTCCTACAATTAATTCAGGCCACAGCGAAGAAGACAAATCAGCAAGCTTCTGTTTTTTTAGAGTCCTTTGGTGAATACATGTTTCCTATCTTATCGAGTAAGTATTCATTTTTTTTAAAACAGGACATGACATTAAAAGAGTTTTTAAAAAGTATTGATGGAACCATTCATGTGGAAGTGGAAAAGTTATACCCGGATGAAACATTACCTACCATTCGCTATGAAGAGCCGGCTTCAAACCAACTGGTTATGTTGTATCGATCCCACAGAAGACTCTGTCATTTTGCCATTGGTCTCATCCAAGGGGCAGCTCAACATTTTAAAAAGAACATTATAATCAATCAGACGCACTGCATGTTAAAAAAAGATGATCATTGTCGTTTGGAGATTACCTTTGAGTGATGATAAAAAAACATTATTTGAGCGTTCCTATTATCGCGAAAGAAAAGCTCGCGAGAAAGCTGAATTATTGTTGGAAAATAAGACAAGGGAACTACATTTACTAAACCAGGATTTGGAAAAAAAGAATTCTGAATTGATAAAGACGCTAAAAGACTTAGAGAGAACACAAAAAAAATTATCGAAACTAGCGCATTTTGATGTATTAAGTCGATTACCCAATCGATTGCAGTTTGAACTGGATTTAAAACGTGAGATTGCCAGGTCAAAAAGATATGGTCGTCATCTGGCTCTGTTAAGCATTGATCTGGATTTTTTTAAAAATGTGAATGATCGCTTCGGCCATGATGTTGGTGATAGTCTATTACGTGAAGTAGCAAAGCGTCTCCGAGCAAGTATTCGTGAAGAAGATGGTGTGGCTCGATTAGGAGGAGATGAGTTTGCCGTGATTCTGACAGAAATTGATAACCCGCAACAGGCAAAATTAGTGGCCAATAATATGCTTCAAAGAATTGATAAGCCATTCCTTATCAAGGGCAATACAGTTATTATTGGAATAAGTATAGGGATCGCTTATTTTCCTGATGCAGGTGATGATTCCATGACGCTACGTAAGAATGCGGATATCGCTCTATACAATGCCAAGGAATGTGGTCGCAATAACTTCCAAATCTTTACCCCATCCCTTAGAAAGCAATATTCAAAACGTTTAGGAATGGGAACCGAGTTGCATCTTGCCTTGGAGCGACAAGAATTTTTTCTCGTTTATCAGCCCCGCGTTGATTTAAAAATGAATTCTATGATTGGGATGGAGGTTTTATTACGTTGGCAACATCCCAAGCGGGGTATTGTTTTTCCTGATGAATTCCTTTCTGTTGCAGAACATTTTAACTTGATTATTCCGATTGGTGAATGGGTCATACGAACAGCCTGCAGGCAGTACATGGATTGGAAAAAGAAATATGACGCGTTCAATGACACCTTAGCAATTAATATTTCTCTGAGTCAATTTCAACACAAAGGATTTCTTTTCTTTGTTAAGCAAATTTTACAAGAATATCAAATGCCATCCTATTTGTTAGAGCTTGAAATTACTGAAGCAACTGTGGTCGATTTTTTGGGAAAGATTGAGGACACATTAAGTGCACTTCGTACTATGGGGGTAAAACTTGCTTTTGATAATTTTGGATCAGGCTATTCCTTTTTATCTCACTTAAAAAATTCCCCAGTCCAATCCATCAAATTGAAACAAACCTTCATTGAAGATACTCATCTCAGAGAAAATGACAATTTAATTATCAAATCGACGATTGCTTTGTCGAAAGAGTTAGGATTGAATGTGGTGGTGGGTGGTGTAGAAACAGAAGAACAACTCAATTTTTTACGGTCAAGTCACTGCTTAGAAGTACAAGGCTATTACAGCAGTAAACCTTTAACCGTGGGACAAATGACACAATTTATCGCTGGAAGGAACTGCAAAGAAATGTAGTTTCGCCTTGTTTCATTCCCCATCGAGAAGCAACACCAATTGGGCTACGAAATAGTGAGTGATTGAGCCCAAAGACAATATTGGGTATTTTTTATAGGAAAAAAATAGAAACGCTGTCTGTCATAGGAAATCTACAAGATGGCATTTTTTCACTTTTTATTCCTTAAAGAGCGACTCCTAAGTGGTATTATTGATGGGTTAAATTTTGTGCTATTCTGTATTATATCTTGTTGATTATAGGGCGTAATGCCAGGGATGTCATTCATGAAGGGACTAGAAAAACAATGCTGTCCTAAGGAAAGGATACTCACTCGGAACCAAGAATTGCAAGAAGAGGTGAATCTCTCTTGTTGTGCACCTGCTGATAGGAGTACTCTCGATAGCTTTTTTCCTTTTTTAACTCAATTAATGCACGCTAACTTGGCTAAATGGACGGCAGGAATAAGTCCTGCTGCCCTCGGTTCTTCCTACTCCACCTGGCTTTGGCAATTGGCCCAATCCCCTGGGGTTTTGTGGGAACTTGCTTTTTATCCAGTTTTTCATGCCAAGGATTGCGTTAATAATATCATTTGCGTCGAGCGTGCTGCTGGTGGTAAAGACGTGCGTTTTAAAAAGGACAGTTGGCAGCCTATGCCTTGGCGTTTATTTGCCGAAGGATTTTTGCAGATGGAGGATTGGTGGCGACGCGCCACAACGGACGTGCCAGGATTGCCCAACCATGTGGAACGTACCGTTTCATTCTGGACACGTCAATGCCTTGATGCTCTGTCCCCTTCCAATTTTGCTTGGTCTAATCCTGATTTGTTCCATGAAACTATGCGCACCGGAGGATTTAATCTCATTGAAGGCAGCCAAATCGCATTCGAAGATTGGTTAGAAAAGCTAGCGGGTGTACCGCCTACGGGCTCTGAACATTTTATCCCAGGTCAACACGTGGCCATTACACCAGGACGAGTCGTGTTTCAAAATCATTTGATTGAGCTCATTCAATACGAATCTCAAACTAAGACGGTGTATAAAGAGCCTATCTTAATCGTTCCCGCCTGGATTATGAAATATTATATTCTCGATTTATCGCCGCATAATTCCTTAGTGAAGTGGCTCGTAAGTCAGGGACATACCGTATTTATCATTTCTTGGCGCAATCCTGACAAAGAGGACCGTGATTTAGGGATGGATGATTATTATAGGCAAGGAGCTATGGCTGCTATTGATACAGTATCGACCCTTTTGCCAGAAACCAAAATCAATCTGATGGGGTATTGTTTAGGTGGCACCTTGGCTATGATTACCGCATCCGCGATGGGAAGAGACAAAGATGAACGTTTAAACAGCTTGACACTTTTAGCCGCCCAAGGAGATTTCACTGAAGCCGGGGAATTAATGCTTTTTGTGACAGAAAGTCAAGTGGATTTTCTTAAAAGTATGATGAAGGAACAAGGGTATCTGGATACCAAGCAAATGGCTGGTTCTTTTCAGATGCTGCGCGCCTATGACTTAATATGGTCCAAAATGGTTCAAGACTACATGCATGGTATGCGGCGCGGGATGATTGATTTAACCGCTTGGAATGCGGATGCCACACGAATGCCTTATAAAATGCACAGTGAATACCTTGAAAAACTCTTCTTAAGGAATGATTTTGCCGAAGGGCGTTACACCGTAGAAGGAAAGCCGGTGGCTGCTGAGAACATCAAGTGGCCTGTTTTTGCGGTGAGTACTGAAAAAGACCATGTAGCACCCTGGCAATCCGTCTATAAAATCCATCTTATGACAAAAGGGGATGTGACCTTTGTTCTCACTGGTGGTGGGCATAATGCGGGCATCATCAGTGAGCCGGGTCACCCAGGACGCTCTTATCGTGTTCATGAGCAGAAACAAGGCGAGGCTTACTTAAATCCTGAAAGCTGGCTTACGATGGCAGAGAAGCGAGAGGACTCCTGGTGGCAAGCATGGCATGCGTGGCTAGTCCAGCAAAACGCTAAAAAACACATTGCGCCACCGGTCATGAATCCCTCACTGCCAGCGGCACCAGGAACTTATGTGCTTCAGAAATAGAACCCTCTTCTTGAACAATAAAAACGCTCAATGGCCTTTCGAGTGAGTTACATGTATTGCCCACCATTGACATCAAAATTGGCACCGGTAATAAAACCACTTTGCTCATCTGCAAGGAAAGCAACAATACGAGCAATTTCCTGAGGTTTGCCTAATCGTCCCACAGGAATTTGGGCAACAATTGCTTCTAAAATGTCGTCCCTCAGAGAGGCGAGCATCTCGGTATTAATATAGCCAGGGGAGACAGTATTCACCGTAATGCCTTTCTTTGCGACTTCTTGTGCCAGACTTTTAGTAAAACCGTATAATGCAGATTTTGTGGCGGCGTAATTACACTGGCCGAATTGACCTTTGCGTCCATTAACAGAAGAAATGATGATGATACGTCCATAATTATTGTCCAACATGCTAGATAACACAGTTTTCGTCATATTAAAGACACTATTCAAATTGGCATTGATGACACCCTGCCATTGTTCTTGGGTCATCTTTTTCAAAGTGGCATCGTTCGTCACACCGGCATTGTTCACTAGAATATCGATTTTGCCGTATTTTTCGATGACCAGTTCCGTCACTTTCTCACAATCATTGAAAGAAGAAATATCGGCGTAGACAATGTCGATATCAAAGCCTTGCATGGCTTGTTTTTTCTGCCACTCTTTCGCCAAGTCATGATTGCCCTGTTTAAAATAGCAGGCAATAACTTGATAATCTAACTTTTGCATTTCCTGGCATATGGCAGTACCAATACCACCAGTGCCCCCTGTGACTAAAGCAACTCGTTGATTCACTTCTTTCCTCCTTGATGGTTTTAAACAGTAAAAAAATAAGTGTTATTGTCATCAGTTAATGGTCTTGCCTAGACCTAATGGTGGTCATTTATTTGATAACTTCTACTTCCTCGGCCTGAGGTCCTTTCTGTCCTTTTCCCATTTTAAAAAGAACAGTTGCACCATCAGGAAGTGTTTTAAAGCCGCTGCTTTGAATCGAACTAAAGTGGACAAAGTAGTCTTTACCACTGCTTTCAATAAAACCAAATCCCTTGTCTTTATTAAACCATTTGACTTTACCACGAATTTTATTAGTCATTTTTGTTTATTTCCTTAATAATGTAGGATAGAGTGTCCTGCGATGTGGTTCTCTGTGTCAATAGTTGTTAATCTGATCGTTCATAGTCGTTTAATTAGTGGAGTCAGTGGACTCTCCAGTCTCTCCCTTTATCTTTTTCAACAAAACTACTTTATCACACTGAATCTCAATGGTATTTGTTTTAGCAGTAGATACCCCCCAGCATCTTAGCCTTTTTCCCTCTTTATTGATGAATAGCACGTGAATAACCAAATTGCTCCCATAGGTGTTGTCGATGGTGATGTCTTGAGCATCATTCGTTTTTGTCAAAAGTCTTCCCAGTGAATTGCCACCACGGTGGAACTCTATTAATACTTCAGCATTGAATAAGGACACATTGTTTATTTTGGAATTCTTGTGGTATTGGAGGTGATAGGATTGCATGCCAGCATAGGCATTGAGTGTCGTGCAGGAAAAAATTGCCGCAAAAATAATTTTAAGAAGGAGTATTTTTTTTATTTTAAATGACATAATATCGTTCATGTGATTCCTATCCTTATTCTTACCCATGTTCTTTTACTATTTTGTCATAAAACTTTTACATACCCAATCTTTAATAGCATAATTCCATTTTTGTCATAATGGCTTAGTATGTACGTCGGAGCTATTTTCGGGCAACATTTTAGTTAATTTAAATATCTAAGAATATGAATATAAATCAAAATAGCTAATCAATTATTTTCGATATTGATGCAAGACACGTTTAAAACACTATAAAAAATATTTATGCTCAATTAAAATACTTTGAGGATCTACAGTTTGTTTTGCTCTTATTAGTCAAAGACTTAAAAAATAAAGGTGGTGATCCGGGTATTCAATGGCCTAACCATAAAAAATTCAAAGGATTGAAAAGTCAGAGAAAAAGTGATGATTGGCGCCACTGTCATCTTCAGAAAGGAAATCCTACCTATGTATGTTGTTGGAAAGTTTTTGAAGATACTCAAATGATAGAGATATATTATGTTGGGACCACACGAAAATGCCCCTTACTGAAAAAGATGCAATAAAAGCGAAAATCAAAGAAGATCTTTCTGAATTTAAGAGATTCTATCTAAAAAATAGAGATAGATGATTTATCATTTATTAGAGAACTTCAAAATGAATTTGAATATTTATTACATCAGACAAGTATCGAGGCAATTCCCGCAGATGAAGCTTTTAAAAATTTAACAGAACGTTATGGTAAGGCCGGTGCTTTATTGAAAGGGATTCGTATTCGGGAGGGGTTGAATCAAACTGAGTTTGCCAAATTAATCGGCACAACCCAAGCAAACTTATCCTCCATGGAAAATGGAACACGTCCAATTGGAAAAACAAAGTTAAGATTATTGCTGAAAAATCTGGCGTTGATTATCAGTATTTCCTATAAAATTTTCCTTAAGTCGGTTAGTCGTTTCATTACTCCCCATACCCCTGTAATGAGTTATTGTTTCTTAGTCAAGAAAAAATGACCTTTATATTTTACGTATGAGGCGCGATCGACTGCTTCTTAATATCATACGATATATTCTTATTGTATCGTCTAAAAATGACCTTAAATTTTGTTTTTAAAGCGATTGCACATTAAATGAGTTATTTTGCTTAAAAAAAGAACGAAATCTGTTGCTGAGTTGGATGTCCAAGTGGATTGGTACTGAGTTGTGGTCGCTGTTTTATTATTAAAGATTTATGTCTTTTTGTTGAGGAAGTTGGGAGTTCAGTAATAGTCGATATGGAGAGCAAATAAATGAAATTAGGTTTGCTGAAATAGGCTGTCACACAATAGCCTCGCTGGTAACGCATTTTGATCATCGTGCAGAATCGATCAAATGCTTCTTCGT
Organism: Legionella stuttgartensis; assembly: GCF_977063405.2. Lineage (NCBI taxonomy): Bacteria > Pseudomonadati > Pseudomonadota > Gammaproteobacteria > Legionellales > Legionellaceae > Legionella > Legionella stuttgartensis. The sequence goes on along the minus strand of NZ_CDRUHA020000006.1, from coordinate 16,015 downwards.
AATTTGGAAAAGCAATCGTGCGACTTTGACCAAGTTTCGATTGCTTTCGGCCATTGATAGCCACGATTATCCAGTCCTTGAGTAAATCTTGCTGCAGATGAAGTTCATAATATCGTGTCTCTTTTTCAAATCGCACCATTTGCCCAGAGCAAGTGGAAAAATTAATAAGATGTAGAAAAGGTAGGGTGGCGAACCAAGTCAGCATTAACATTAAAAAAGCGCCAGGTTAGCAATTCTCTTCAGCCGATCAGGATTATCTTCGACATAAATCGCCGTGGTTACAATGCTCGCATGGCCAGCCAAGCGTGATACGGCTTTGATGTCTGCTCCTTGTTCAATGAGGCGGGTGATAAACGTGCGACGACCTGAGTGAGAGCTTGCACCCACGATACCGGCCTGGTCATAGAGTGACTTAAACCATTTTTGTAAAGCATTCGGCGTAAACCGACTTTTGCGTTGAGTTTGAAAAAGAGGTTTATCACGAGAGAGAGGCTTTAAGTCGTTAAGGTGTGTTTGCAGCGCTTCACACAATTTTTTATTGGTTAAATAAGCATAGCGTTGTTTTTCACCTTTGGTCATTGACCGTTTTAAACAAATTTCATCCAGCAATTGATAATGAGGGTTAGCCACATCGGCGATACAAAGAGACGCGATTTCTTTGACGCGCAGTCCTAAACCAAACGAACAATACACCATGGCGACATTTCGCGTGCCCATTGATCCATTTTTAGCCACGATAAGTAACCGTTTAAATTCCGCCTCATTTAAAACACGTGCTTTACCTTCTCGTGGCATAAAAACTCACTCATTCCTGATTTATTAATATATTAACTAAATTAGGCACTCTTGGCAAAAATAAGCGATTAGCAAAAATTGTCCAATCGCAAAAACCCTTGTCAGCATTGAACAGGTCCTCTTTTGTATATAAGAGGATGTGTTTTTTAAGTTTTTTGATAGTGTAGTTTTAAGTAGCAATTGTGAATTACATTAGAGTTGGGTTCAATTGACAAGTACACTAAATTGGTGTACTATTTATATAAATAATAATATAGGCATTTTAAATTGATAAAACCTTGTCAAATCGAGCTAACTAAAGGCGCTCAGAAAGATTTAACAAAAATACCACAATATATTAAAGAGAAGTTGCTGTTATGGGTTGATTCGGCTGAGCGATTAGGTATTCAAAAAATAAGAACAATACCTGGGTTTCATGATGAACCATTAAAAGGAGATCGCCAAGGACAACGTTCAATTAGATTAAATAAGGCATATCGAGCGATATACATTGAAAATGAACAAAAGGAAATTATAATTATTTCTATAGTTGAGGTGAATAAACATGAGTACTAATGCAAGAAAGTATTTAGAGAAATTAATAGGGCGTATGTCCTTAGGAAAGGCTATTCGTGCTATTCGTCAAGGAGAGGAGGAGAGTCAGATAGATTTTGCTCAACGTCTTGGTGTTTCTAAACAATATTTATGTGATTTAGAGCATGATAGAAAGATTGTGAGTGCAAAAAAAGCCAAACAATTCGCTGAAATCCTTGGTTATTCACCAGAGCATTTTATAGCATTAGCGTTTCAAGACTCTCTCGAACATGACGGTATACATATGCAAGTTGAGGTTAGAGCTGCTTAACTCTAGTGTATGATTTTAGAAATGAAGGTAGGATATCTCTGTAGATTAGTAGCAGAATTAGGATATCGAAAAATGAGCAATGTATCATACTGGGTATATATTTTACTTTGCGAAAACCATACCTATTATACAGGTTATACGAATGATCTAGAAAAGAGATACACGTCGCATGTTGAAGGTACAGGTCGTTGTAAATACACGAGAAGTTTTAAGCCCATAAAAATCGCTCAGTCCTGGGAAATTAAAGAGGGCAAATTAAAAGCAATGCAAGTAGAGCGTTATATTAAAAAGTTATCTCGCGTTGACAAAGATAAACTTATTAACAATCCTAATTTACTTGAGCAAATCTAAAATAAACAAATGAACGCAGGGCAAGATGGCAGTATAAGAACCAAAAATCAATTGATTAAGGTCTGATTACTGTCATCAGACCTTAATAGTTGAATTTAACGGAAGAGTGAACATTACTCCTCTAAGTTTTTTAAAAATTTTATGAGATCAATAACTTATTACAGTTAAATTGTCTCACCACTGGTGAGACAATTTATTTTCATCATCATCAAACAGGTGGTGCAGCCAAGATACTTTGATAATGTGAAACTGACTATATAAAGTGTTCATTAGTAATTTGGTTTTCAACATCAGGCTCAATTGCTGTTAATATTTTAATTTTTTCTTCTAATGCTTTAATGAATTCCTCTTCTTTTATATATTGAATGGGCATTTTAAAACCAAGATGTGTAGCTATATATTGCAGAGAGCGGGTACAGTTTTCTGAATAAGGAAATTTTATAGTGTTTTTTATGGCTGCACAGAACGAATAAAAAAGAAAAAGACTTATAATTATTAAAGCCAGCATACCTAACGAATTATACTTGTTCATCAAACGGTTATTATCACATCTTTGGCGCCGTATCTCATACCGCCCATCAAACAGAGCAAAAGAATAGTCTTCTTTTTTAACAGATTGCTCTACTTCAGCCATATCCATAAAAATCCTGTTCGGGTGATCACCCCAGACAAATTGACGCCTTTGTTGTGCTATCCCATTATCAGACTCTTCATACGAAATTTTTTTATCAAAAAATAAGCTACTATAATGGGTGTTTATTTCTTCTGTTGTACGGCTTTGCTGTTTGGTGAATCCTTGCAAAATTTTATGTAGATTTCTCTTTATAACATCATCCAAATCACTTATCTCAGCATTAAGCTGCTGTATTCTTAATTCCATATTTTCTAATTCTTCACGATACTTTTTCTCACGCTTATCGAACTTCTGGGAAGTATAATTCATGAAAGGCTCATATAAACCCAAGTAAAGAGCGCCCAGAGATACAAAAAAACCAATAGTAAAATTAATTTGAATAATTTTTCGTTGTTTTCTTGCTCTGTTTAAAAAATCAAGACATTGTTGAAACTCTTTTAAAGTGGGTTGTGTACGTCCAGTCATAATTAAGTCCAAAATTTTTCTAACATTTTAATCTCACTAAGAGATTTTCAAAATGTATTAAACAACTTTTTTATTCGATAATTATGCAAGGCACTTTATGAAAGATTCAGGTGAATTTTTAAGGGTTTGATTCACGAAAAGTAGACTTTAAGCAGAAAACTGAACTACTTGAAAAACAAATTTATTTATCCTCATAACAGTAATATTCGCAAAACCCCATTTTATAAACTTTCTAACTACCTTGTAAAAAGATGGATAAGTATAGTTTTGAAATTCATGCTTACCTAAAATATAACAATATATATGTATCTATAACAAAAAATGTGTATACTTGGTTATAGATACATATATTTTGATATAAATATTATGAATCCCATTAAAAATCCATTTTCTCCTGGGGCAGGATCACCACCACCGGAACTTGTTGGTCGTGAAGAAATCCTTAGCCAAAGTAATATATTATTACAGCGCATTTTAAAGAAACGCTCAGAAAAAAGCTTTTTGTTAACAGGGCTTCGAGGGGTTGGTAAAACCGTATTACTTAACGAAATTGAAAGACAGGCGGAGACAGCAGGGTATAAAACTATTTTAATAGAGGCACATGAAGGGAAGTCCTTAGGTGCATTATTGATTCCACATTTAAAACGTCTACTGTTTGATCTAGATAGACTATCTGGGGTAGGAGATAAAGTTCGTAGAGGCCTCGGTGTTCTAAAGAGTTTTATAAGTACAATAAAAATTAAAGTTGGTGATGTTGAGTTTGGATTAGGTATAGATCCCGAGTTAGGTGCCGCAGATAGCGGTGACATAGAAGTGGATCTACCGAATCTTTTTGTAGCCCTTGCAGAAGCCGCTGAGGAAAGGGGCGCAGCTGTTGCTATTCTTATAGATGAAATTCAGTATTTTAGTATTAATGAAATTAGCGCTTTAATAATGGCAATGCATAAAATGCAACAGAAAAGATTGCCATTGATTTTGATCGGTGCCGGGCTTCCAATTTTACCCGCTTTAGCTGGTGATTCAAAATCATATGCCGAACGTCTTTTTCAATTTCCCAATATAGGACCATTGTCAGAGGTAGATGCAAATAAAGCTCTTCAGGATCCGGTAAATGAGGTTGATGTAGAATTTACAGTGGAGGCCTTAAAAGAAATATATGAGTTAACAAAAGGGTATCCCTATTTTTTACAGGAGTGGGGTTATCAATCTTGGAATTATGCCAAAGATTCTCCAATAGATCTCCAAGATGTGAAGGATGCAACTTCTTTGGTAATTAGACGATTAGATGAGAATTTTTTTCGAGTCAGGTTTGATCGGTTAACTCCTAGTGAACAAAACTATCTTAGAGGTATGGCTGAAATTGGGGCTGGACCAAAAAGAACTGGAGATATTGCAGAGATATTAGGAAAAAGTGTATCAAGCTTAGGTCCCGTAAGAGATAGATTGATTAAGAAAGGTATGATCTATAGCCCTAGTCATGGAGAAATGGCTTTTACCGTACCTTTGTTTGATGAGTATATGAAAAGAATAATACCAACTTTTAACAAATCTTAATGGTCTGGTGTGATGAAATAGAGTTCTTCTAAATAGGAAATAAATGAAACCAATTATTAAAGACTTAAGTGTCATTATTCTCATTGGCTTGCTTCTGCTTTGGGGTTTCTTGGCGGCAATTGAGCGATTGGTATTTTTTAATACGAATCTATACCCCGATTTTTTAGTAAGTAAAACGATTTCTTTAGAATCAAAAGAGAAGATGTTTGAGCTGATTAAATTAACTTGCCCTCAGGGTGGTGCTGATAGTATTGAGCGAGATGACGTGCTTTATTTTCGGTGTGGTCTCTTATGGCCAAAATCACAAGTAACGAAAGTATATCTTGTTAATAAATCAAATTCAGATGAATCGAATAAAAATTAAATACTAGCCACCATTATAAAATGTATAAAAAGAAGGTCTGATTATTTTCCTTAAGTCTAGTAATCGTGATAATCAGACCTAACTATTTGATTTATAATAATATTCTACTGCTAGTCACCGCAAATGACAACTACAAATAATTGAATACAGACATAATTTTCAAATTAAGAAATTGCGTGGGTTCTCATTAGCTCTAAGGTTTTAATATTTTCTTCTTCATCTTCACGGATGAGTCGTTCTATCAATCGTGTGGGAAACTTTAATGTTTTGGCGATTATAAAAGGAGATTGTTTTTCTTGATAATGTAATTCCAATACTTCTTTTTTATTAATGGAAGCAAGGAATTCAAGATAAAACTCTTCTTCTGCAGAAATTTGTTCTGAATCATGTTCTTCCATAAGAGATTTAATAAGATTTTTTTCTTCCTCATCAGTGGGTATTAAATCGAATATTGAACTTACTATTAATTGATTCATCTCTTTAGCCTGTTTTATAAATTGTAACTCTTCCTTTGGAATTGATTGGCCTGTAACAGCGCTCTTATGGGCTATGTTTAAAGCTATGTCAATATGATGTAGAAAAGTTCTAATATTATCTTTTTTATCAAAACTATTTTGTGAACTAAAATATAACTTAGCTTTTATATAGTAATAGCGATCCTTATCTAATCGCCTCCATTTTTTTGTGTTTGGATTTGCAAGCCATGAATTGAGTGTCGCAACACTTACATTGGCTAGTTCGGCAAGTTTTTCAGCAGTAATGTTTTCTTTTTTCTTTAATTCAATTAATAGATGATTATAGGATTTTTTATTTTTAAGAAGCATTTTTATTTATAGAGCAAATTGATACAAAGTATCATTTTATATCAATTGATACTTTGTATCAATTGAATTGAGGTTATTAATTATTTACCTATATTCACCACCAAGTGTGACCATAATTCATAAATAATTTGCCGTGATTCCTGATTTAAAATTTATTGGGCTTGTACAAAATTGAGCGTTTGGGTTTTTCAAGAAATTTTTGATCGTCTTCTGGGTCAAAAAATAAGGTTATGGATTTAAAAAAGTGAGGGTAAGTTTAAGAGTGTTCCGAGGAGACAGGCCACCTCCTTGTGGCAATGCATCATCCATGATGCTTTCAAATAATCCCTATAGGACATCCGCTGTCTTTCCTCGTACTGATTCAATCATAGCTCATAACTCTAAATTGGCACACTCAAAATGGCGCAAATTCTCGTAAGAGATTTCTTGATTTTAATGGTTTATAACTAAACGAAAGCCATCCAGAGGTGACTTTATATAGAGAGTTATTGAAGATTTGTAAGCTATTTATTTAGCAATAATAATGAATGCAAATGGGTTTGTGTCTCAACTGGTTGTGGTTTCTTTTGAAAAATCCAAATCAAGCCTAATAGAATAATTCCCAACCAAGTTATGGATTTGATCCATGAGACATAATAATAAAGCTGTATAAATTGTTGAGGCTGATTTAGATGGGGAATTGCATTAGGAGCTGAAAATAAACTGAGATTATTACTTATAATAACGGGGGATGTAAAAAGGAAAAATCCTTTTAAAATAGACTCATAATTCTTCATTTTAACGGAAGAAAGAATAATCAAAACAAGCGCAGGCGCTAGCAGCAAAGCAAACCTTAGCCAGTAAAAAGAATGGGTTATTGGGATAAATAAATCGCTATAAGAAGAGAATACCCCTGATTTTAGAGCGGTTTCAAATGAAAGCGACAAATAAGACAAAACTAACAGTAAAAACGATAAAGAGTGTATTAGTGTTTTTAAATGGATGCGCATAATAATAGTTTCCTTTTTGAGGCAGGTGTGAACTGCGTTTCAACTCACCTCTTATTCTTTAGGATATAGTGCTCTTCCAGAAACAGTTGCTATTGCTTGTATTGGAATCGCATGTTTCTCATCATTAAAACAACTTAAGCTGATGATGTTAGCTATAGCAGTTGCAGTATCGTAATCAGGTATAATATGTGTATCTGACGAGGCGATACAAGATGTATTTCCAATGAATAATTTAAAACGTCCATGTCCCAGTTTTTCTGATGCGTCAAATGGATCTAGCGTAACTCCTGATAAAACTGTTCCAGGAGATACTGTTTTTTCTTTGTGAACCTTATCAGATGGAAGCTTAAATTGTTTTGTAACTATAATGTGCGCCGTTTTACCTGCTTCTACATAAATTCTATTGGGTTTTTCTGATGAAACTGGAGCGATATTGTTTGTTTTTCCTTTTGCTGAAAGGTCTTCAGGCATTGGACCGATAATTTTTAGCTCTGGTGAAGCCCAGTAGATGGCTTTATTATTTCCCAAAAGTTTGTAAGGCAAAAACACTACATCATGTTTCCCCATATTCCAAAAGACACCACAAAATAGATGCTTATCACCTATTGTAGAGCGGTTTAATAAATTACCTTTGCTATCTGTAAAGCGATCGCAATAATGGTTATTTTGGGTCTTTGGCACTTTTAATGGTGAGTACGCTAATTGAATTTCACCATTGGCACCCATAAGAAACAATTGCCGTGAAGCAGTCGCATAGAAATCATAACTCAATTTAGCAATGAATGGAGATAAAAACAGCACCAAGATCCCTAGCTTTATACCCAAACGCCGCGATGATTTTTCATTGAAAATAGAAAATAGAATGCACCACGTAAGCACAAGCCCCAGAACAATGATATAACCGTTAGTAGATGTTAAGAACACTATCAATACCTCTCTTCTAAAAACCATCTATGCAAATGGTTACCATTTTATCATATTATTTTTTATAACATTTAATCTTATTAATTAACTCATTTTTATTGAGTGCATCTATTTTATGTATGATCTCCTCTGGATTATGCCCTTGATCGAGCAATTGTTTAGCCCATAACATAAACACATCATCCTCGGTGAGAATTTTAAAAAGAATATCGTTTTTTTCATTGAGCAATACTTCAACTGCACAGGCCACAAGCCATTTTGAGGGGGTTGTTTCTCCGCTAGCCATGCCTTTAACAGCCATAGGAGAATAGCTTTTATCTTTATCAAATAAGGTTATTGCTTTGTGATGCAATTTCTCAGAACGATTAACAACGGCTTGTAATTCTGAAAAAATTGATTTTATTTGATTACTAAAATCTTGCTTTTTATATTCGGCAAGGTTTACTTGATTCAGTAACGTTAAAGCATGTTCTTTGCTGGAACCTGATAGCTTCCCTACCGCAATCTTAATTTGCTGTATCATACTGCTAACCATAGGTTCAAAGATGTTTAACTCCACTTTTTGCTCGTCACAAATAATTTCAATCTGCTCCAAAACTTCGATAAATTCATACGGTAATCGAAAACGCAAATCGAGCAACGTGCTTGTTGGTGAAGGATGCAAGTGCTGATGAATGGCCTTAAGATTTTGCATGAACTGTTTTAATTCAATTGTTTGATTAATTGAAAGATTATTCCAACCATCGAATAAATCCGGCTCATTCATATGAAAAGAACCATAAATGTTCTTACCATCCGTTGATTTGACGTAAACCCTTGAGGGTCTACGCAAATTTTGTTTCACTTCGAATCGCAATAATTTTTTCATTAAGAAGCCTCTAATAAAATAAGTGATGAGTTGTTGCAGTATTGCAATGCACAGTCTTTTGCATCGTTAAATCGCGTGTACGTTTTGTTTGTTGTCAAATGAATGTAGTATTTTTACCAGATTGTTTGTAATCGTATTTAGAACGAAATGCAAACATGGACGTATTAATGAATCCTCCCAATAAATAGGTTTTCATTACTGGAGTTATTGCTGTTGTATCCTGTTTTGTTGCATCAAAATATCGATCTAATAAATGGTGTTCGTTTAATTCATAAAAGTTTCTTAGTTTTTGTAATCGATGGCCATGATAATGCATGAAATAAGGAACACCGGAAATAGTTATTTTTCTGGTACGTGTAGTGTACTGACTATAGAAAGTTGCTCTTCGCAAAGAATAATAAGGTTTGAAAGCATGCAATACAGGCACTGTTGTATTTTGCCCGTACAGGTAAATAAGGTTATTAAATTGAGCATCAAGGATGGCTTTTTGAGTTCGTGCATCCAATAATTTATTTTTTATTGTCTCTAAAGAATAAATCATCGCCTCAATACCCTGTTGATTCATCTCAGGAATATCCCCCAGAAAAAATTCTACCTGATAATCTAAACGCTCTAATCGCCTTAGTGCATTGCACAGCTGGGGGTAATGAACAAGGGTATTTAATTCCAGATAAGTGCCGATGGCTTCTCTAATGGACAACCTATTCCAATAGGAATAAGAAATATCCTGATTTCTGGTAGATGAAAATGTAAACATTAACGCTCTTAATAAATCGTTTAAAGAAAAGGCCAGCTCAAGTGGTGCATTGGTTTGATTTAGATGAATCATAATTACCTCGTTTTCTTTTATTGTCCTAATGACACTACTACTTAGTTTATTTACAAGAACCAAATTTGTCAATAAATAAAATCTATAAAAAAGATAAAATAAATGCATCTATTATATTGACTATTTTGTTATGGTCTGCCATACTATAGATGTTCACTTAGGAACATAATAGATAAAATAAGGAATAAATCATGATTAAACACCCTCTTCAAATCGGTTCTATCCTCTATGCTTCGTGGGGTTACGAACAAACTAACATTGATTTTTATCAGGTCATTGATCTAATTGGAACTTCCACTGTAGTACTCAGAGAAATTGCACAAGAAAAAATCACTGAAAGAAACGATGCTTTTTGCGGAAAAACAAAAGCCAAACCTAATTGTTTTATTGATGAACCCTTTAGAAAAAGAGCAAACGCGCAAGGCAGAGTACGCATGAACTCCTTCTCTCATGCCAGCCTTTGGGATGGTGCCCCTCTTTATTATTCCTCTTATCATTAGACTTCGAAAATGCTCCCTGCATAAGCAGGGAGTTACCACTAATTAACTGTTTAATAAAAAAATGGGGGATTTTGATGAGCAATATATCAACAGCCGGAACAAATAGTTTAGTACAAGAAATCAGCATCGTTTGGTCTATAGAAGATGTGTTGGATGTGAGGCCACTACTTAGCAAAGAGCAAGCAAGTATCGTATTACAACATCTTAAAAAAAATCATGATGCCACCATAGGCATTAATTGGGATGTGTTAGAAATCGTTTCAGACGATTTATTCTTAAAGCCGATTAGAGTGATTAAAACACTTCGTTATAAAGAACACGAAATAGAAATTAGTTATCAAGAATCCGATGAACGCTATATAGCGGATATTCGCATCGATGATTGTGATGGCCATACCGTCCAAGGATTTTGTGGTTTAAATACCGAATCAGAGGCCATTTCTGTAGCTCAAGCCTTTATTGATGGGTTGCACTATACCGAAGAAGAAGAGTAATCCAATTAAGTAGGCTGGATTTTTTCTAGCCTACTCACCTATTAGGAGAAAACACAATGGATTATTTAAATTTATGGGAGCAGTTAGGGGATGTATCAATAAACGATGAGGATGAAATTGAAGAAGATTTTCTTCATTTTGCAAAAGGAACGAATAGATTCGAACTCTGGAAATGGTTTGATGAACAATTACCCAAAGGAATCGCACATGAGTTATTAAGAAGTCATAATTATTTAATTGCTATAAATAGGATTTTTGCCCTCACCCTATTCATGGGGGTTTTTTTATCCTATCCTGCTCATTCAGGGCCTTCTAAATCATTTAGAGTAGCTCATACCCATGGGAAGACGAAACCGCAGCGAATATCGCCTACGGTAAAACATTCTAAATTTTTAACTGGGTTAGCTGCAGGCTCTATTTTATTTTCGCAGAAGGGGCATCCATTCTCTTACAATGAACCGAATTTTGAGTCATCTGATGGCGAGCTGTATAGTGAATACGAGCGCAATAATCAATTATTGGCTCAAGGTGGCTTACCTCAGGTAAAACGCAGACAGATCCTTTATGAGCTCAGGTTTTCAGATGAAAGCCCAAAACCAATAAGTGATTTTGATGTGGTAAATATTAATGAAATGAAACCCAATAACGCACATCCCTATCAATTTACTTATTCAGAAACATGGGGAGATAACCCCATTAAAGTAACTTTAAGAGATAAAAAAGATAAAAAGCTCGTATTAAAATTATCCCATTCCTACTATGTGCCAAATGCAGCAAGAAAAGATCTTTTTGAATCCATGCGAGAAAAATTGGAATATGCATTGCCATTTCTATTCTTGCCGTTACTACTGAATTTCTTTTTTCTAATAAGGAGCTATAAATGATGATTGAACTATTAATTGGTATCGCTGTTCTCTTGTTAATCTTTATTTTAACAGGCCTGTTTATTGTCAAACAACAAGAAGTTGCACTTATTGAGCGCTTAGGAAAATATCACTCTATTGCACGTGCGGGGCTTAATTTTAAAATACCCTTTATTGATTGGATTGCCGGTAAGTTATCGTTACGAATTCAACAATTAGATGTCAAAGTCGAAACCAAGACAAAAGATAATGTGATTGTCCAGATTCAAGTTTCCGTGCAATATCGCATCAAAGATGACGGAGTTTATGATGCTTACTATAAATTGGAAGACCCTTCTCAACAAATTACAGCCTATGTTCTTGATCTCGTTCGCTCTGAAACACCAACTATGATCTTGGATGATATTTTTGAAAAAAAAGACAGCATTGCTAATGCCGTTAAAAGCCATTTAAGCGAGACCATGCAAGACTTTGGATTTGAAATTGTCAAAGCATTAGTAACGAACATAGAGTTAGAAATGAAAGTAAAAAATGCAATGAATGAAATTAACGAACAACAACGATTGCAAGTTGCAGCTCAAGCCAAGGGAGAAGCAGAGAAAATATTGATAGTCAAAAAGGCGGAGGCAGAAGCAGAAAGCAAGCGGTTACAAGGCGAAGGAACAGCCAATCAACGAAAAGCAATTATCGATGGGCTAAGCCATTCTGTAGAAGATTTCCAAAAATCCGTACCCGGGGTATCGTCTGCAGATATAATGAACTTGGTATTGATTACTCAATATTTTGATACATTAAAAGAAATAGGCTCACATAACAAATCCAGTACAATCTTATTGCCGCAGTTACCGAATGATATCGCATCGCAATTGCAGCAAAGTATTATAACCGGCAATGTAGCTAGTGCAGACATAAAAAATTAATAACGGAGTTACTGGGGTTATGCTCTATAACCCCAGTAACAAAAGGTATTAGATGTTTCCATCAGGCGTTATCGAATTGGTTTATTGAGATTATTATTCCAACAGCCACAAGCCATCTTGTTTCCAATGCTCAGAAAATCCCATTTTTGAAAAGGGTATAGAAGGATGATTTTGCATAAGAAGAAACAATTGTTTGCGCCAATGATTGCCTGGCGAGCTGTTTTTTAATCATTCATGAATAATATAAGCTTGTAGATAGAAAGGACTCTCGTTATGTTCAAAAGATATTGTTATTTCTGAAACCTTGGGTTTATTGACGAAAAACCGATTCCATAAGCGAGAATGGTGAGCACATAAATTTCTGGTATAAGTCAATGAGCGCATCCATGATTTGATAATTTCACTATATTGTCCAAGAGTATCACCAATTTCTTTTCTTACAGTACGATCTTTAATATTGGCATAGAGCTTGGACACTGTACCAAAAGAAATGCATTCCATGACCATCCAGCTTGGCGGGTGTTCTGGATGATGATATTTAGCATAATACGTTTTAATAAAGTCTTCGTGTGAACTTTCAGATATGATTTAACCTCCTCCAAAAACATTTGATATTGCTCAGCCGAAGAAAATAAATCCATGTTTAGATACCAATGTGCACCATACTTTAAACTCATGGCATTTGATATAGCGGTACGAAAAGACACTTCTATTCGCTCTAGGGCATCGATAACTAATAAGCGCAGCTCCCTATCAAATGCATACAAATTTAAAAATCCGAAAATCGTGTGTTGGGTTTAAATTGGTGAGAGCTTGTCGCAGAGCTAATTAGGCTTAAAATAAATCATCAAACGATAGTAACCAATGGTCGTCAAATACTGACTAGCTTCTTGCTCATTATCCAGCAACAGCCCTTTTTGTCGTAAGTGATGTATTTGTTCTGGTATGGAAAGAGGTGGTTTATTAAAAACCATTTTTTGAATGCATAAAATAAATAACCCGCCCTGGTCCGCATTGTTAAGAGGCGTGGCGGGTATGGTTAATTACATTATAACCCGATTGCGCTCAAAATCAAATACGGTTGATTGTCATTGATGTAATTTTAACAGAATGTGCAACATAACTGAATCAAAGTACACGCCAATTACCCATAAGAATGTTATAATTAACCGATCGTTAAAAGTCCTCATTTAAATGATTTTTGATTTAGAAATTATGGTGGCAAGCAATGGATGTAAGTGTAAAAGAATTTTTGATAATGGTGTATATAGTTGGTGGTTTAATTACCTTAAGTTATTCCATCAACAGCTTTCTCAGTTTTCAACGCTTAAAAATATATTACAATAATGATTTGTTGCTAAAAAGACCTGATGTCAAACGCTATTTGATTCTTAAACCTCTCCTTTGGCCATATTTTTTGTTATCGAAAAAAGCCCTTTAGAGCGATTTTCCGAGCTATTTTTTAAACATTATGGTGATGAGGGACATACTTACTTTAGAAACCAAGGGCTTAAGAACTTTTTAAATGACCTATTCAAAGGAAAAAATCGTTATAAAAAGTATCAAATACAAACACTTTGCTGGCCAATTGAAAAAAATTCTCAAGATTGGATTGAACATAGGCGACTTTTTAAAGGAAATAGTTTTTATGCGCATATTATCTATATAAAAATGCAGAATGAATACCTTGTGCGAATCACTTGGGAAAAGGAAAGCGCCCCTCACCCTGTTGCATCTATAAGCAGGTTTGATCTAGATAAATGTCAAAGGATTAGCGAGTCTGAATTTAAAACAAGAATGCAACAAATCAATGCCAATGAAGCTAATAAATTACATCTTGGAATGAAATAGCATCCTCACGCAATAAATAACGTCAATTTAAAAGATGTATTTTATTGACAAAATCACCATTGTTTGCCATAATGTATTTGTTCACTTAGGAACATAATAGAAAACATTAAGGATAAAAAATGACAACAATCATTACTTCAAAATTAGTTTGCGATAAGCAACGCCTTTCTTTTTTACCTAAGCATTTTGGCACCATGATGATAAGAGCTGAACAAGCCATTTACAACACATTAAAAGTGATGTGCCCTACTTACGAAGGCGGCTATTGGCATTTTTATGAATTGAGCAATCGTGGTTTTTACTTGGCTCCTGACATGGACGAGCCACTCCCCATATATGTGGAAGGCAACGGATATGATGGAGAAGTGAGCGCGGATGCCGCTGGAATCATTACAACCCTATGTGTTCTTAATCAACTGTGTTGGAAAACTAAATCAGATAAAACAATCCAGCAATACTATTTATTGCGAGACTACATTGAATACCACAAAGAAGCTGCGGACATTTATGCAGCGATTGATTAAGCGAATTAAAACAGGCCGTAAACTTCAATTACGGCCTTTACATAAGGGGCGGTTCTATGAATATTATAGAAAAAATTACTCAAGCCATTTTTGAGGATGACGAAGATCCGAACAAACAATCTGAATACTTAATTGAAACATATTTAAACAGCGCCAATCAAATAGAAATTGATGCTATATTTGAGTGTTTATGCGGATACAGCTTAAAAACCCTAATCGGTAATTGCTCAGCATAATTTGCGATATTCGATTTAAGCTTAACGGCTGTTTATAGTTACATTACGTGATATTTTAAGTTCGTACACATTGATTAACGCCCTCACCAGACTGATTAGATTCAAGAGCCTGACTTTTCTGCTCTAATAGCTCCAGGCTGGCTTTTTTAGGTATGAATCGTGCCGGTACTATGAAATAAAAAACGTTAATATAAAGCGCATCTAAAAATGATAACCGAAAATTTCCTCTCTCTTGGGCAATAAGGCTAAATTCCTTCAACGAGATTAGCTCTGGAATTTCAGATGTATCCTTATAGTGCGCATTATAAGAAGAAATAATAAGCGTCAACAAAATGAATAAGGGAATTAAATAATAAAATGTGTGTTTAAAAATTATTTTTATATTCATATCCTAATCCAAATACTGTTAGAACCATCATTTAATGCATCGATCAGCAGACCATTACACCACTTACTTTAAATTGTTAACTATCTATTCCAATAATCAAATGAATTAAATTGGTTATTTGAATGCATATTGCTAACACTTGAATGATGATTAATATGATGCATGGAGTGATTGAAATTAAAACCAAATGGACTCCCTCCAGCATCATACGAACCAAGCATAGGCAACCCAGTAACTGGGTTTACTCTAAAGGTATTTAGTGAATGATTACTAACTAATTGTTGATGATTAATGGAAGAATGATCGCTCTGATTTACACCATGACCTTTAATAATATAAGGCAAAATATGCCGTTTAAAATATTCATTTTCCATATAATTAAAGTGTTCATCTTTTGATGCAATGGCTTTTTGATATTCAAGATAACCTGGTGGTGGTTCTAATACAAAATCTTTAATTCGGATGAGTAATTGTATTAATTTTTTTATACGATCAACTATCACATCCTTTTGAAAAAATAGTTTCATTTTTTTATCCTATTTAGATAGCTAATTTATTCCTTCACAAACGCGCAAAGGCATGCGCTCTTTATTTATTCCATAGTCCATTATTCTAACTATACTAATAATAGTACTTCACAAGAATTGTGCCTAGTTGTATTTTCTGATTCTAGTCGGGTAACAGGATCGAATTGCTCCGATCCCGTCCCCTAAGAACGTAACGTGCGACTTTCACCGCATTACGCTCAAGCCTTTCTAAGGCTATTCACCCAGCAGTTCATCACTTTCAATAACGTTT
>NZ_CDRUHA020000005.1:0-31910 GCF_977063405.2 Legionella stuttgartensis | reverse complement strand
TCATGGACTTGTCTTTATCAAAGTTAAGAAGCACATCAAATTCACTGATGTTGGGTGGTAGCGCATCTTCATCAAGCTCACTGCGCCCTGCCCGCTGCGCAATGGAAATCACTTGCGGATAGCGAAGTAATGCTTTTTGTACTTGTTGGCCTAAACGCATGGATTCATCAAGGGACGTTCCCGGCAACGTACTCATCACCACAATAAAGTTGCCCTCATGAAATTCCGGCAAGAAGGAGGTGCCAAAAAAAGGAAGTAAGGCCAAGGCAAAGACAAACGCCGATAAAGCCAATGCAAGCACTGTTTTACAATGTGCGATAGACCATTGGAGTGCTGTTAAAAAATGGTTCTTAAGCCATAGGACAAAGCGAGTTTCGGACTCCGCATCATGGTTAACTTCCTGTTCCACCGCATAATGCCGTTCCTTTTGCGATAAAGCATGCAAGCTCACTTCGGCATCGTGTTGTTTTTCTTGGCTACGTACTAACAAGAGATAGCATAAGGCGGGTACCATCGTGATGGACACCACTAAAGAACCTAATACCGAGGCAATATAAGCAATCGCTAAAGGACTAAAAATGTTCTCAGCAATACCTGATAAAAAGAAAATAGGCAAAAAGACCAGACTAATGATGATTGTGGCATAAACCACAGAACTTCGAATTTCCAAAACGGCATCAAAAACCACTTCCATGGTGGGTAAAGGATGCGCTTCCTGACGATTAATTCGTAAACGATGCACGACGTTTTCCACGGTAATGATGCCGTCATCCACCACTTCACCAATGGCGATCGCCATACCGCCTAAAGTCATGGAATTAATACCTATGCCAAAATAATGAAGAACTAGAATACCCACTACAAACGAAACCGGCATGGACAAAAAGGTAATAAACGAAGCACGCCAGTTCATCAAAAAAACAAAAAGAATGGCGATAACAATCACAGCCCCTTCAAGGAGTGCGCGAGTTAAATTTTGAATGGCGGATTCAATAAAATTGGCTTGGCGAAAGACATTAGTCCTTAAGGCCACATCGTGAGGTAAGGACTTTTTAATTTCAAAAAGCGCCTTTTCGACTTTCGCTGTGGTCGTGACCGTATCGGCTCCATAGGCTTTAGAAATAGTCCCAATCACCGCATGTTCAGCATTATAAGACGCATCACCCCGCTTAATTTCACCACCAAAAGCAACAACAGCCACATTATTAATGGTAATAGGCACCCCGTTACGAACCACAATCAGTGTTTTTTTAATGTCATCCAGTGTTTTGATGCGCCCAATGGTACTCACTACGAATTCAGTTCCTGCCTGATGGACAAAGGCACCAGGTACATTTTGATTCGCAGAGGTCAGTGCTTGTCGCACGTCTTCCACCGTAATTCGATAAGCTAACATGCGCTCAGGAATAAGACGTACCTGGTATTGCTTGACTTCTCCACCTAAGGAGACCACAGAAGCCACCCCACCTAATGCTAAAATCCGGGGACGAATCGTCCAATCCGAAATAGTACGCAAGGTTTCAGGACTTGCAGTGCGACTTACCAGCGCGTATTTGACCAGCCACCCCACAGCCGAGGTGACCGGTAACATGATGGGTGACTCAACGCCAGGAGGAAGGCGATTTACTACTTGTTGAATGCGCTCATTCACCAACTGACGATTACGGTAGATGTCTGTTTGGTCGTCAAACACCACCGTGATGGTGGACAGCCCTACAGACGTTTTAGAGCGTACGCTGACCACGCCTGGTGTGCCATTAATCGCACTTTCCAAAGGATAGGTAATTAAGGTTTCCACATCTTGGGTTGCCATGCCAGGCGCTTGAGTTTGTACCACCACTTGGGGTGGTGCAAATTCAGGAAACACATCCACCGGCATTTGTTTTAGGGTATAACCACCCAGCAAGCAAAGAATAATCGTTAATGCCAAAATCAAGGGGCGATTATGTAAAGACCAGGCAATGAGGCGAGTAAACATTTATTGAGGCTCCTCATGACTACCGGATTGAAATTTACTACCACCAGTAAGCCATAGTGTATAAATCTCACGATTACCTTGAGTCACAACAAGGTCGCCAGGAACTAAGCCGTCTGTAATTTCCGAATAGTCATCATCCACAGCACCTACTTTAACAACGACGCGATCGTAAATATCCCCATTTTGCACAAAAACAAATTGCTCGCCATCCGCCTGCAACACGGCAGTATTGGGTATGGTAAGTGCCGCCTCATTACGAGCTAAAATCACATTGGCGCGTACAAACATCCCGGGTTTGAGGAATCCCTCCTTATTGTCCAAAGTAATTCGCACATTGACAGTACGCGTTAATGGGTCAAGATTGGGTTCAATTAAAGTCACTTGTCCTGCAAAGACCTTCTTGGGGTAACTTAAGGCATGAATAGTCACCGTTTGCCCGACCTTAACCTTGCCTAAATCTTCTTCATACACTTGGGCGATGACTAACAATTTATCGCGATTGCTGATGTGAAAAAGAACGGTGTTCGGCTCAACGGCTTGGCCTAAATTGATGTTCCTGGCATCAATGATGCCTGCAATGGGCGCTGTGACTGCCACACTCGGCGGGGGATTGCCCACTAATCGTGATTGCACTGTGGCTAGGCGTTGCCCTTGCTTGACACTATCCCCTAAATTCACATCAATGGCGGTCACACTGCCACTAATCCGAATGCTGACATCCGCTTGCGCATCCGGTAAGAGTTGAACTTGACCATTCAAACCCAGCAATTGCGCCATAGGACGGTTGGTGGTATCCACCACCTTGATGCCAAGCATTTTAGTTTGTGCCGATGTTAAATGAACTGGGCCTTTGGCTCCTCCCTCACTCACTTCGATTTCTTCTCCGTGAGCAAAACCCTCATGAATAGGAAAGAAAAAACTCAAAAAAACACTAATAAAGACAATCAGTCTACTTCGTTGTCGCAATGTCATTGGCATCACCATTCCTTTGATAAGCTAAGTAGGAACAAAATCCTTGCGTGTTACCAGGACCAATGGCCGTACATAAAGTCACATACACCTGGTAATATTTTTCCAAGGTATTAAGATAAGTTACTTGCAAATCATTTTGTTGTTTTTGTACTTGTAAGACATTCAAAAAAGAAATTTGTCCGTTTTCATAGGACTCTTGTGCCAACGTCACATTATCAACACCCAGCTTCAGTGAAACACGTTGTGTTTCCTTAAGACTCATTTGCAGCGCGTGCAGTTGGGCATAATTACTCGCTACTTCCGTTTCAATGATTAAATCCAAAGCACGTAAGGCCAACATCGCTTGAGTTCCTGTGCGACTCGCCTCCATAATTCGTCCCTGATTACGATTTAAAAGTGGAAGCGGTACTGAAAGAGTAACCCCCAAAGTGCGATCGGCGGGTTGAGGTGGCCCCTCTTCCACCACAATTTTATCTTGTTGCACACCAAGCCCTACCGTCCAATCCGCAAAACGCTCCGCTTTGGCCAGACGACTGTCGGCATGAGCACGGTGAATGGATAACGCGATAGCGTGACGGTCAGGACGATTTTTAAGTGCCAGCGCTTTTAGACTAGATACTTCAGGAAATTTTTGTCTTGGGATTAAATCGGTTTGCAGGGATAAGGGGGTCTCGGCTTGCCGTCCCATCAATTGATTCAAGGTGGCATTTTGACTGATGAGTAGACTGTGCAATAAATGCTTTTCTTGCCCAATACGCAGATACTCAATGCGTGCTGCATTCTCATCCAGCTTTGAAATTTCAGCCGCATGATAACGGTTATGGATGACGTTGACTAATTCTTTATTGATTTTTAATAAGTAATTCACTTGGTGCATACGACGCTCAGTAATCACTGCCGCATAAAACGCATTGGCTACTTTGCTACTTAATTGACGCTCTGCTTCTCTAATTTCAGCAATCGCTTTCAACACGTCCAAATAGGCCACTGTTTTTTGTTTTGCAATACGTCCAGAAATAGGAAACGCCTGACTAAAACCAGCACTGCGTGAATATTCCCCTTCATCATTAAATAGGCGGTCGTCGTTATTGGAAAGATTAAGGCTTGGGTTAGGCCAAAGACCTGCTTGTAGCAAACGGGCCTTGGCAATGGCCACATTATAGCGCGCTGCTTTTAAATCCTTGTTGTTCGCTAAAGCGATAGGGGTTATTTCTTGAAGAGTCAATGCCTTCCCCGCTGTGGCCAAAGAGGCATACAGCAACAGAAGGATTACTCTATAAGAAAACCGAAAGACTCGATGCTGTTCCATAAACAATCGCTTAAGAAGTCACTCTATTGCTTTATCGTACAGCGGTAGGCTCGACCTACCATCCAATGGTCTGCTACGAAATCATTTTTGGGCTTGCCTTCATAAGTTTGCTGATGTTGAGTCACCAAAACCGTATTGGCACCTAAGAGAGCCGCTTCATTTCTTAGGATATTTTGTTCATCCTTAATCAAATGCTCATGCGATTGATATGATTGGCTCATGCCGTTGCGATCGTAGGCTTTGACTTCCCCTAAAAAAGCACAGCCTTTTGAGGGCTTGCCGGATTGGAGAAGGGTCACTTTTTCTCCTTCAGGGGTTAATTTGGCATTATAAGAACAGCCCACAAGGAGTGCGGGCACCAAGAATAGGTGAGCGTGTTTCATTAGAAAATGGGTCATGAATTAATACCTTCTTTTTATTATTTTATTTCTTAGTATCTCCTACCCAATGCCTTTAAACAAGCGTTGTCAATTAATTGGCGAGGTAGAGCAAAAAACAGAAAGGTCACTGATTGGAACTTAATACACTGCGGTAAGATGACTATTTTGTGCGTTTTCGTTTTCTGTTTGCGACTTGATGGATACCCAAATCGATAGGATTGTTCGTTGTTGCAAGCAGCGGACTATAGACACAAACGGAACCATTGATTTTTCTTTGCTTCGCGGCGTAACACGCCAAATCGGCTTCTTTGATGACGGTATTTACTGAAGTCGAGTGAGAATTCATCTGAGTGATGCCAATGGAGCAGCCTAGATTAAGCTTCGATAAAATACCTTTTTTAAATGATTGTTTGGTTACCGTGATAAGATTCTCAGCAATCTTTTTCGCCTCATCCACGGAGATGTGTTCCATCACGGCAATAAACTCATCCCCGCCATAACGAGCCACTACATCCTCCTTTCGCAATCGCTGCCTTAGGAGTTGTCCAAATGCGGTCAACGTGTTATCTCCCACATCATGGCCATAACGATCGTTAACCGCCTTAAATTTATCCATATCAATAAAAAGGACAATAACCCATCCATCATTGCTCTTAATGTGTTGAAACCGTGTGTTTAAAATATCAAAAAGAGTCTCTCGGTTATGGCAACCAGTCAGCGAATCGTATTTGGTATGATGCCTTAATAGTTCGTAGCGATTTTTAAAATCATCCATCACTTCCATCTTTTGAATGGTCTTAGTCATAAGACGACAAGACAAATAAACATAGGTGGCACCTAATAAAAACACACTGCCATAAAAATAATTAAGACAGTGGGGATCAACCAAGAGACCGTAAAAAATACTGGCCGAATAACTTAGAATAAAAGCGCCAATAAAAGCAAGGTAAACGAGCCACTGCCAACGATAATGGTTCGTTTGTTGCAATACGCTTTTAATTAAATAGGCACCACTGATGAGAAAGACAATACCAACCACGATCATAACCACTGGGAACACCATGATTTTGCCTTAAAAACAACTGACTGCTTCTTATCAGTATAGATCGATTTTGTTTTTTTTCTATGCGCAACCGTTTTTTTTCATCTTTTTTTCATAGTGTTATCCGTCGCAACTTAAGCGCATTAACAATGACGGAAACAGAAGACAGTGCCATCGCTGCTGCTGCAATAATAGGACTTAAGAGTAAGCCAGTGAGTGGGTACAAGACTCCAGCCCCCAAGGGCACACCCAGTACATTATAAATAAAGGCGAAGAACAGATTTTGACGAATGTTGCTCATGGTCATTTCTGACAAACGACGTGCTTTGGCGATGCCACGCAAATCCCCATGCAACAGGGTAATACCCGCACTTTCGATTGCCACATCAGTACCCGTTCCCATGGCAATACCAATGTCTGCTTTTGCCAACGCCGGGGCATCATTTACTCCATCTCCCGCCATGGCAACAATAAGACCCTTGTCTTTTAATTCACCCACGATGCGGCTTTTGTCTTCAGGCATGATTTCAGCCACTACCTTTTTAATGCCTAAGGTACTCGCTACCGCTTCTGCAGTTTTCTTGCTATCTCCGGTGAGCATAACAATTTCGATACCGCGTTGTTGCAACTCGCGTAGTGTTTCAGGAGTAGTCGATTTAATGGGATCTTCCACCACCAAAAGAGCGACTATTTTACCATCCACTGCCATGAACATGACTGATGCACCTTTGCTACGAAGTTCATCCGCTTGTTCAAGAAGGGAAGCATTGTCATTTCCATGCTCCTGCATTAATTTCACGTTACCAATGGCAATACGATGACCATTGATCTTCCCTATTACTCCCTTCCCGGTAGGAGCTTCAAAATCTTCAACTGAGCCCAAGGACAACTGTTTTTCTTTCGCAGCCGTTACAATGGCATTGGCAAGAGGATGCTCACTTTGGTGCTCAAGAGTAGCTGCAAACCCTAAAATAACCTCTTCATCAAACGCATCATCAGTCACAATGCGAGTCAATTTAGGACGCCCCTCCGTTAGGGTACCCGTTTTATCAACCACTAAGGTATTGACCTGTTCCATGCGCTCCAAGCTTTCGGCATTTTTAATTAAAACCCCATTTTGGGCTCCTTTTCCAACCCCTACCATGATGGACATGGGTGTTGCCAAACCAAGAGCACAAGGACACGCAATAATAAGTACGGATACGGCGGCAATTAAACCATAACTCAATGACGGTTGTGGCCCTAGAAAAGCCCATAGAATAAAAGACAATACGGCAACCAAAATCACTGCAGGAACAAACCATCCAGAAACGGTATCTGCTAATCGCTGAATAGGAGCACGACTTCTTTGGGCAACACTCACCATTTGGACAATACGAGCAAGCATGGTATCACTGCCCACATGCAACGCGCTCATCACAAAACTACCCCTCTGGTTTATAGTGGCTCCAATGACTTTGGCCCCTGCTTCTTTAGTAACCGGAATGGGTTCGCCTGTCACCATAGACTCATCGACAAAACTGCGCCCTTCCAATACTTCACCGTCCACGGGTATTTTTTCACCAGGACGAACACGCAATGTATCTCCAACATGAACCTTGTCAAGCGATACTTCTTCTTCACTGCCATCCTCTTTAATAAGATGGGCACGTTCAGGAGCCAATTTCAACAAAGCACGGATGGCACTACCCGTTTGCTCTCGTGCTTTGAGTTCCAGCACTTGTCCTAATAAGACTAAAGTCGTAATCACTGCTGCCGCTTCAAAATAAACAGCGACCACCCCTTCTTGATTTCGAAACGCATGGGGAAATACACCTGGCCAAAGAACAGCCACCACACTGTAAATCCACGCCACCCCAATACCCATAGCAATCAAGGTAAACATGTTTAATTGACGTATTTTTAGAGAGTGCCAACCGCGCTTAAAAAATGGCCAACCGCCCCATAACACCACGGGTGTTGCAAGAAGCAATTGCATCCAACTGGAAACAACGCCAGAAATAAAATGCTTCAAACCATGTCCACCCATCTCCAATATCACGACAGGACCAGTCAAAATCAATGCAACCCAAAATCGACGTCTCATATCAAGATACTCAGGGCTCGCTGCTTTTTCTGCTGATATTGTTTCGGGTTCTAATGCCATACCACAAAGGGGGCAATGACCAGGGGCAGATTGACGAATTTCTGGATGCATAGGACACGTATAAACGATTAGACCTTCCATTTTGGAGGAATCCTGCTGAGGCTTGTGTGCCTTATGTTCCTGATGACAACCAGCCTGCTCTTTACCAGAATGTATCTGTTTTTGATGAGGGTCTTGCTTCATCGGTCACCCCTTTATATTGTTTTCACTGATTACCCTGTCCACCCAGCACTAAAACCTCTGGCGACCCACTAAAAACCAATGGGTCTGTCTGAGCCCGTCACAATTCACTAAGAAAACGAATGGTCTTAATGCCCAGCTCCGCCGCCATGACCACCATGTCCGCCTGCGTTGTGTCCTCCATAGCCATCAGCCTCTTGTGAACTATGTTTCACCGCACCATCACAAGAGCTCAAAAAGGAAGTCGCAAAAACCAGCCCAATGAACACCATCATGATCCTGATTACTTTAAAAAATGACATGTGATACTCCTTCTCTATTAAGACTGTTCCAACTTATTTTTTATAAGTCTTTACCAACTTATATTGTGCTAAATCCGTCGCAATCAAATCACTGACATCAATCGCATTGGTGATATGACGGATGGTATTACAGGTGATGACTTGCACCCCTTCCATTCCTGATAATAGGGAGTATGCGTCTTGTGCAAACAGCGCATGCACCCCAATACAAACAATGGACTTAACTCCTGCTTGGTGTAAATGCTTCACCGTCTCTACCATAGTTCTGGCGGTGGAGATGATGTCATCCACCAATACGGGGGTTGACGATTCAAGCTTAAGTAGATTGGGTACCGAAATAGCCACCTCTTTATCCCCATGACGAACTTTTTCCAAAATTACATAAGGAAACGGGCCTTGTTCTGCAATACTAGAAACCCACTGCTCGCTTTCCACATCAGGGCCAATAATCACTGGGTTGGAAACATGCTGTTTAATCCATGCAGCGATAGGGTTTGTGGCATGTAAGACAAAGGTAGGAATGGAGTAGATTTCATCTAAAGAGTGGTAGCGATGCAAGTGAGGATCAATTGTCATCAGCCAATCCAATGAGGTGGATAACATCTCGGCAAAATAACGCGAGGTAATTCCTTCACCTTGATGAAAGCGCTTGTCTTGGCGTAGATAGGGAAGATAAGGAGCAATCAAGCCGATTTTTTTAGCGCCTAATTCTTTAGCCGCTTTGGCAAAAAACAGCAAAGGCAGTATTTTTTCATCAGGCTGGTTTAAGCTATCCACTACCATGAGATTGCGATTTTTAACCTCTGAATTAATTTTTAAGTACCATTCCATATCTGGAAAACGATGGAACGTCACTTCACCAACGTCCACTTGGAGTGATTCTTGTAATCGTCTTGCTAGTTCTGAGGAGTCAAATAATGAAAATAATAGTGGCTTCAAGAGTGTTCTCCTAAAACAATGACGTCTTGTTTGTCGCGCAAAACATCACAGGCGTAGTTTAGCTCCCCTGAAGACTCCGCATGAATGGTAAACAAAGGCTCGCCTTGCTCCACTGGTGCACCCACATGAACATGCAAATCCACTCCTGCTGATTGCGACTTAGGCGCACCAGCAAGCTTGGCTATTTTGGCAAGCTTTCGATTATCGATAAGAGCTATCTGCCCTCTTTGGGAAGCCACAACAGGATGAGTAAAGTGTGCTGTTTTCAATTCCTTCATCCCCCCTTGCGCCTCGCAAATGGCCTGAAATTTCTTAAACGCTTGCCCGCTGTCCAATACTTGTTGCGCTACGGATTGGCCTAAGCCTTCTGGAACTTTGGATGACAATTCAAGAAGAGCACCCGCCACCTTTAAGGCTCTTTCGCGTAAATCATTTGGGGCATCAGGCAACCCTTGCAACACGGCAAGAACATCACGTGCCTCCAACGACGGACCAATGCCATTTCCCACCGGTTGCGACCCATCAGTCAATATCGTATGGACCACAAGCCCTAACTGTTGTCCTACGTCCTCAAGCAAGTGTTTCAGAAGTAACGCCATAGGCTTATCCCTGACTTTGGCAGTAGGTCCTACCGGGATATCAATGACCGCATGCGTAGCCCCCGTTGCAATTTTTTTAGAAAGAATCGAGGCGACTAATTGTCCTTCGCTATCCAAATCCAAGGCTCGTTCCACACGAATCAGCACATCATCGGCGGGGCTTAAACTCACAGCACCACCCCACACAATGCAACCGTTTTCTTTTTCAACCACGTGACGCATGGCCTTTGGGCTTAAGTAGACTGGCGCTAAAGTTTCCATCGTATCGGCGGTTCCTGCAGGAGAGGTAATCGCGCGGGAGGACGTTTTGGGGATGATTAACCCAAAAGCCGCGACAATAGGCACCACAATCAGGGTCGTGCGATTTCCAGGCAATCCGCCCACGCAATGCTTGTCCATCACAAGCGGCGAAGACCAGGATAAGCGATCACCACTGTCTATCATAACTTGAGTGAGTCTCATGATTTCATTTTTTGTGAGATGTCCTGCGCTACTTGCCGCTAAAAAAGCAGCAATTTGCACGTCAGACAGTCGACCACTTAACACATCATCCACAATCCCTTTGAGTTGCTCATAAGACAGTTCATTGCCATAAATCTTGGTATGCACGAAGCTTAATGATTCCAACGGTTTAGGATGCGAGAGTTGAATTTCATCGCCTTCTTTAGCCTTTAAAGAATCCCAAGCATAATTGGACAAACTGGCCTCACCTGGCTTTAAAAGCTCTGAAGTCACGACATTGAGGGTGGCCATAATAGAGCGTCCACCTAAGCTCACTTGAATACGTGTTTGTACTTCAAACCCTTCCGAATGACAAACATGACAATCCTCTCGCATGTAAATAATGGCTTCATGATAGGTTTTAATCCCTAAATACTTTAAACAAAGCACATGACTGTTCTCATGACTCACGACAAATCCTCCGTTTGCAGATAAGAAGGAATGGTGCATGAAAAACCGAATTGTTGCTCAATCTTTTCTTTTAATGATTGAGCAGAGTGGTGCTCACCATGAGTGATAAAGATTTTTTTAGGCGGTGTAACAAAGTGCTTAAGCCAGCCTAACAGTTCTTGATAATCCGCATGTGCTGACGTACTGCTCATGGCCACGACCTTAGCACGTATAGGAACAAAACCCCCATGAATTTTGACTTCCTTCTCTCCATTCACAATCCTGGCTCCACGCGTACCCCCCGCCTGAAAACCAGTAAACAACAAAGTGCTTTTAGAGTCCGGGGCAAACGCTTTCAAATGATGCACAATGCGACCTCCTTGAGCCATGCCACTGGCAGAGAGGATGATTTGCGGCATTTTATGGCGGTCAATCTCCTTGGATTCCTCAGGCGTATGAACATAGGTGGCCGCCTGACATAACCCGCGACATTGTTCTTCAGTTAAATGATGATCTTCTTTATAAGTACACAACAAACGAGTAGCATCAATCGCCATAGGACTGTCTAAAACCACTGGAATGTCTTTGGGAATTTCCCCTGTTCGTTTCAGTTCATAAATAAAATAAAGAATACTTTGCGCACGTCCCACTGCAAAAGCAGGAATCACAACTGAGCCGCCTCGGTTGATGGTTTCATTAATCACTTGGCCAAGTTGGGGTAAGGGATCGGTGACCCCATGCAGTCGATCTCCGTATGTGGATTCCATCACCAGATAATCCACTTCTTGAATGATGGTGGGGGCTTTCATGACGGGGTCGTGAGGACGGCCTAGGTCTCCGGTAAATAAAATCGAGCCCTTCTTGGTTTTTATTTTTACCATGGCGGCACCTACGATGTGACCGGCACGATGAAACTCAAAATTCAATTCACTGAATAATTGGTGTGGCGTATCAAAATCAATCGTCTCAAAATAATTTAAGGCCTCTCTTGCCTCTTTTTCTGTATAAAGAGGAAGAGCTGGCTTATGCTTGGAAAACCCGTATTTATTGGCCAGTCGGGCTTCTTCTTCCTGCAGATGTCCACTGTCTGGCAATAAAATAGCGCATAATGCCTTGGTGCCTGGTGTGGCATAAATTTTGCCTTGAAATCCCTTTTTGATGAGCAAGGGCAGATAGCCCGTATGGTCAATGTGTGCATGAGTGAGAATGACCGCATCAATATCACGTGGGTTAATAGGCAAGGGATCCCAATTGCGTAAGCGCAATTCTTTATAACCTTGAAAAAGACCGCAATCAATAAGGATTTTTTTAGAATCCACCGTCAAAAGATATTTTGAACCGGTCACCGTCTGGGTTGCCCCTAAAAAAGTTAATTTCATTGTGCCTCCGTTAGACTTCCTTGTTTTTTCAAATCCACCTGATTCCGCCACATCACATACACCACGGGAATCACAATTAAGGTCAGCAAGAGCGCTGAAAAAACGCCACCCACCATAGGGGCTGCAAGACGTTTCATGACGTCAGCTCCAATCCCTGTAGCCCACATCACAGGGAGCAGCCCCAGGATATTGGCAAGACCTGCCATGACCATAGGTCGAATACGCGATACCGCACATTCTCGCACCATTTGAATCAAATCCGGCAAGGTGTTGAGTAATCCCTTTTCTTTTTGCGCAGTGTAATCGGAATCGAGGTAGGCAAGCATCACGGCACTTGTTTCGGCCGCAACGCCTGCGAGCGCAATCATCCCTACCCAGACCGCAATGCTCATGTTATAACCTAATACATAAAGCAACAGGAAGCCGCACCATACGCTGCACCCCAAGAGCTAAAACCACTGTGACTACGGCAGGCAAACCTTCAGGAATCGCAGCAACCGCAAGACTGACTGAACTCATGAACAGTTTAAAAATGGGAATGTTACGCAGTAAACCCAATCCAAAAATGGCAATCACAATGAAAAAACAAAGCCACAATAAACGAGAACCCACTTGGTTGAGTTTTTTCTGTAAAGGCGTTTCATCACAGGAGGCTTCGCCCAGCATTTTGGCAATATGGCCCATTTCTGTTTGCATGCCGGTCGCAACAACTAGTGCTCTGCCTGTACCATCGGCAATAGATGTTCCCATAAACACCATGTTTTTGCGATCAGCTAAAGGAGTGTCTTGGGCACAAAAATCAAGATGTTTAGCAACCGGTAGGGATTCTCCCGTGAGTGGGGCCTCATTGATTTTAAGTGCGGACAATTCAAAAAGACGCGCGTCTGCTGCAATTAAATCGCCGCTTTCAAAAAGAATAATATCACCGGGGACGACATCAGATGCAACAATTATTTTAGCATGACCATCGCGCAATACGGTGGCTTTGGGTGCCGCCATTTGTTGCAGGGCAAGCATGGCGCGATCAACGCGGTATTCTAATACGAAGCCAATGATGGCATTTAAAATGACAATAGCCAAAATGGCAATGGCATCGGCTTTTTCATCCAACAAAAAAGACACAACAACAGCACCTAAAAGCACCCAGGAGACCACACTTCCAAATTGCTGCAAAAAAATGAGGAAAGGAGACGTTTTTTTCTGTTGACTCAGCAGGTTGGGTCCTGCTTCTTTTAACCGCTGCTCCGCTTCTTTCTCAGATAGTCCTAAAGATAAGTCAGTTTGAAACAACAATGCCATATCTGCAGGTGATTTTTCGTGCCACTGCTCTACCATGACAGCCATCCTTTGCATTCGCCATCCATTATGATGTGGTGCGCATCATTTTATCCCAATTTTTAGTGCCCAAATAGTTCTTATTAATAGAGTGAGCGCTCATGTTAACCTTTAGGATTGAGTAAAAGATTTTAGTGTTAGCGACCACCACCGCCACCATGACCAACATGGCCTTGAGCGACATGCTCTTCCAGACTCTTAGTATCCTTACTGCTAGTGCCACTGCTCATGCACGCAGTAAGGATTAAACAACACGCCAAAACCATCCAATGACTGTGTTTCATGATGATTTCCATCCTTGATTTTAAAAGGAAATAATTACAATATAGACTCTTTGGCATGGACAAGTCAAAACAAAGTGTTCTCTGCTTTGACAGACAGTTAGCTAAGAATAACCTTTGAGAAACTCAACTAGAATGCCTTGAGGTATCCTCAATAAAAAACTCTTAAAAAGATTTAGCGTACAAAAGAAAAATTTTTCCCTTTTATTGAATTAATTGAATGATAGCTGAATTGATTTTAGCTCACTTTTTTGTGTCCTAAACCCATTCAAAATTGGTGCTGGATTTTCGAAATAGGACACTAATTAATTGACACGGATCACATCAAATTCATCACCTCAATCAATAACGTCGATGACGCTCCTAACAATCATTTTTTGGAGAAGGTACATTGCTTTCTGAACAATATCCAATAATCGAATGAACCATTAAAAGCAACATGAAGTTACACAATAAACATTTGGGATACCTCTACTTATATTTAATGTCTGTCTTAAAAGGACAATCATGATATCATTCTATGTGCTGATCAAAATAAATAGCCTACAGAATAGGACTATAAGAAATTATTTTATAACCAATTGGTTTTCTTGGAGACAAAAATATTGTGAAGAAATGTGCCGTCACCCTAATGAGCTTGATATTCATTAACTTATATTATCCTACTGCTTTCTCCGAAAAGCCTAATCAACGCATGATGAACAATCAAGCAACACATTCTTTGAAATCAAAAAATACCATGCAATTATCTATTCAAGAGATAAAGGATAAAAAGGACAAGAAACTGGTGTTAATCAAATTAATTGACACCAAAAGCAATAAACCAATCACCTTAAACGATCTTATTGAAGCACATACACAAAAGATTCATTTGTTGATTATCGATGATAACCTCCTTGACTACAGTCATGTCCATCCAGTCGAAACAACGAAACCAGGTATCTATCAATTTGAATGGCAACCTACTCTTAAGAACGCCTCCTATCGAGCATGGGCTGATCTGATACCGACTAATACAAAAACCCAAGAATATGTAGTTGCTGATTTACCTTCCCCAAAAACCAAAAAGAGATTGGAAAATCCTATTCATCGACAACCATTATTTGAAAGTAGTGTTGATGGCTACCAATTCAAATTGTCTTTTGATAAAACACCATTGCACGTCGGTCAAGCAGTCATGGGCAAAATTGACATCACCGATGCAAAGGAAAACCCAGTTCATACCTTAGAACCCATTATGGGTGCTTATGCTCACATCGTAGGTTTTAATGAGGACTTTAAAACTGTAACTCATGTTCATCCAATGGGCAAGGAACCTACAAATAATACTGAACGAGGAGGACCTGAATTACTATTTCATATAGAGCCTAACAAAGTAGGATTTATTAAAATGTTTGTTCAAGTACAAATCAATGGGAAAACACTGTTCGTTCCGTTTGGAGTCACAGTAAATTCATAAAAATCTTACTGAATTGTGAATTCACAGGGCCTTAAAAAATAAAGCAAAGTCCCCAGAATAATGATATCCACCAATTGAAGAGCTAAGGCGATTAGAATTGGCATTGCAGCACTTACAGCATCGACCGAATGACTTTCTGCCCTCTTTTTACTACATTAAAACCCATAGAAAATCTTCACGACTAATTCAAATGGGACTATGATTATCTTATGCGGTGCAATAATAATCAGTACAAGAAAATAATTACTTCTGCTATCATCAAGCAGTAAGTACTATTGAAGAAACCATTACCTATATTAAGGGTTGGCTGCAAAAGGATATTCCTTGAATAATAAATTGTTTCGTGCGCTCGAACGCGAGTGTTTAATTTATTTATCCAAAAAAGAGGCCACACTTGAACTGCTTCGCCCGTTAATTAATGAATTTCTTTCCACACAACCAGAGTATCTACTGTTAATCCTGACCAAAGAAGAGCAAACGACTGATGCAGTCAGTGAGGTAATCGCCCATCAATTCACCGATACCCATGATATTTTAATTCATCGAGTGATACACCACCTTAACGACCTGCTTTATGAAACCATCGAGCCTTATTATTTCCAGAATAAATGCTAATAAAAATCCACTCATCTCGCTATAACAAAAACCATTAGGAGTCAGTTAATGTATTCTCTTTCTTTAACTGTTCCTGTTTTCTTAAATAAATTTCTTGCCTGTTCACAGTCACCTGTTTAGGCGCATCAATTCCCAGTTTGAAATTTCCAGGTTCATGGGTTTTAAAAGGGGTAATCACCACCTTTTGATTGTTCTCCAAAGTAATAATTAACTCAGATTCAAAAGCTACTGTTCTTATTTCCATGTTGACTCGTTTTAGTTCAAAATAATGGCCGAAAAAGGCATTCATTGATGGGTTTTCCCTATACAGATATTCTAATATGGGGCTTGGGGAGTAATGGAACGGCTAACCGACTTAAGGATTATTAGGATCTCTTAGTGATCTTAATTTTCCATCTTTTACTTCATCAGACATAGAGAATGAATATCGGCCAAGCATATTAAAATGTGCTTTTGCAAATGGTGATAGCCTCACTTCATCTTCTTCATTCACAGGAAAGTTATCGTTCTTTAGCTGATCTAACGTGGCATCCATATAAATAGTATTCCAATGAACCAGAACATTAAGCACTAATCCTAATGCTCCTAGTTGATCTTCTTGTCCTTCGCGATATCGTTGGTGAAGTTCTCCTCTTTTTCCGTGAAAAACAGAACGCGCCAAGCTGTGTCTGCCCTCTGTCAAATTTAGTTGTAATAAAGTACTACGGCGACACGATTCATCATGAATATAGTTAAGCATATGAATGGTCTTATCTATGCGCCCAATTTCAGCAATGGCTTGTGCTAATCTTGTGGGTTTGTCACCCACCTGAAGAGTTCTCATAATCCCTGTTGCGGGTACTCGGCCAAGTTTTAAAGATCCAACCAAACGCAGCACATCGTCCCAATGAGGAATAATGCGCTCAAGATTTGCACGATGTTTAGCAAGAATATTGAGTTTGCCATAGTCTGCCAGTGGATCAACTCGCCAAAAACGAGCATCTCCCAAATCAGCTAATCGTGGACTAAAACGATACCCTAAGAGACGAAAAAGACCAAATACAATATCACTGTAAGCACCCGTATCTGTCATGATGCGAGTTGGTTTTAACTCTGTTTGTTGTTCTAGCACTACTCCCAATAGAATCAAACTGTCTCGCAAAGTTCCTGGCACTGTAACATCATTCAAACCAGTTCTTTGATTTGAAAGTAAATTATACCAGGTGACTCCGCGTCCTTGATTAAAGTACTTTGGATTTGGAGCTGCATGCAAAGAACGGACAGGTACAACAAAACGCATTCCATCAGCAGAGGCTATATCTCCACCGCCCCATTTTTTCGCTAATTTACTCTGGTTTTGTGCGGCAACTAATATGGCGTTGGATGCAGTTATCGTCTCATCGCGAATATAATTTTGATCAACCCATATCAAACGATCTCTTTTTAATGCTGGAATATCCTCTCTTACAAAAGGTTCAAGACCAGTATTGCACGCCTGGGCAAGTAAAACAGCACAAATACTGATTTCTAAATCAACAGCCCGAGCATTCCCTTCATTAATATGAGTAAATGCTGAAATGAAGTTAGTTCGCTTAGCAATTTCCAGCAATACTTCGGGTAAATCTACACGAGGGAGTCTGGATTTAACTTCACTGCGCAACAGTTTTAGTGATTCAGGCTCATCTAACTTGTCTAATTGGGTTAGAATAAGTTCTTCACTGCCTTTAATCAGATCGAATCTTATAAAAGGGTTATTATCAAAATTTTTAGCCACCAATTTATATGTTTCATCTAATTCATTAACAAACTCCTGTAAATAACCATGTGGTTCATTTGTTAAGTTTAAAGAACGACAAATCACTGGGCGTATGGCCTCCCACTCTGTTCCTCCATGAAGATTGGCTCTAGGATCAGAATAACGCCAACTTGGGCTAATAAAGAGATCGCGGCGTTTCAACGCTCCTTGTAATTTATCAAGAACACAGAAAATATACGCAGTTTTATTGAACTGATTTTCTTTATCATGAATATATCGTTTCCATGTTTTACTGACTAAATCCATTGGCGCTTCTTTTTTTGATTTACTTTTTAACCAATCAAGCGCCTGGATAATAGGTTTTCCTGCTTCATTGCTGTCAAAGTGAATAACACGAAGAAGAGAAGGTAAAAAGTTTTTAATTGTTTGTTCTTTATCCTCGAGTTCGCGATAAAAAACATCATCTGGCGGTTGAATTAGCGCATTTACTTCGGTAACAGCGATTATTAATTCTTCATATCCAACGATATTGAAGATTTTACTCCGAACCTCTTGATCAGTAAGATTGTTATCTAAAACAACTTTGCAGGCATCAATCAATGTCGCTGCAGCAGAGTCTAAATCTTTAATTGTTCGTAACCTCGTTTTATGATTAGTACGTTTTGCTTTGGAAAATAGCTCACTTAAGACAATAGATAATATATCAAGAGCATCATCTTGTGCCGTAGCTTCAAAATGATGAGCAAAAGCAACTAAAGTTGCCATCTTTCTTTCATAAGAAAGGCGGCTTATAGCGGTTGTCTTTGCAGTATTAGCAAAGCGAGAAAGAACAGATACTCTACCCTCAGGTAACCGCTTAGGTAATACAATGCTTAGTTCGCGCGCCATTTCAATACGTTTTAGTGCTTTAACCAATGTCTTACTACTTGCTCTTACAGGGCCTTTGCGAAGAATATCAAGTAATGATTGGCGTTGCTTCTCTGCCACCAATAGTAAATTATTAAGTTTTTCTGTCTGGTCGTTAGTTAAATTTTTAATCAATGATCGCCATAAGCGCGTATCCATTCTACTACGAATTTCAGCAATAAATCGTTCTACTGTTGTTATTCCTGGCAATAAAACTTTATTGTTTATAAGCCATAACACGGTTTGCTCAAATAATAATCCTGGCCTATCTGTTCCAGTCCAAAATAAAGCATATAGCCACCGGCCCAACTTAAAACGAATACCTTCTTCATTAAATTCTGTAAACCCATAACGTGTTCTTATTTCAACAGTATGCCGCCATCGTTGTTCACTTTTCTGATAACGCTCAAGAGAATTCTGAATATCGGCTACATTAATTTGGGTGGCAATCCGCTCAATGATTTTATAAGGAATTTCAGTCAAATCACTGTAAAAAGTGCCAACAAATCTAGCCGTAGTTAATTGAAGAGCATAACCTAACCGACTAAATGCTCCTCGTTTATTTCTTATCCATTCCCTATCTTGATCATCGAGAAAAAAATAATTAGCGATAAATTCTGGTGCTAAGTCATTAGGGTACCTGCCATAGTTTTCACGCTGAGCAGGAGAAAGAAAGTCAACAGGCATAACATCTCATTATAAATGCGTGTTGTAAAACTTAGATTTTTTGCAACACATGTCAAAGAACCAAATTGTAAACATACAAATTAAATTGCCAACATCAACAACTAACCTCCATAAATTTAGTATGACTTCTTTAAAAACCCATTAACAAACCTAAAATATCATTGGTCATTCTGACGGTTGGTCAACAAAATCAACTTCGATGTATTTTGTTTTGGAGTATTATTGATCAGCCTGAAATTCTAAAAATAAAGGCATACTTATTCATGTTTAGCCTCCATAATCACTTTAAGATAATCAATGATTTGAATTGTCTTTTCTGATGAAAACGGCTTAGCAAAATACAGATAATCTTCAAGTGACTGTTGATGAGATAAATCGATTGCCTGGTTCGTCATGATGCCGATTAATGAACGAAGCGTCATTTTATTTTGCTCTGGGATTAAGGATTTAAAGTCCATCGTTATCAATTCATGATAAAAACGACTATCGACTAAAATCATATCGTAAAACGCGGAGGCAATTCGCTCTAGTGCTTCTTCTATTGTGGATACTAAATCTATGTGTTGATTTAAACGAGTAAATTGATCGCGAATCACAATGCGCGAGGCCATGGATTCTTCAATAATTAAAAAACGAAATGCTGCTTGCATTGACTAAAGCTCCGTATTTTATTTTCATCATATAAAAAATATAAAGAAATAGGTCTATTTACAGTGTCACTGATGACAATCCAGGAGCGTATTATTTAATACCCCGTCATCCCGAATACTAAAAGTACAATAAATTTGATTACCTCTCCGATACCATACATTACATGAGCATAAGAATGAGGTAATTTCTTGCCTGTTGCTAAATCATCAATTCGTTGACAGAGTATTGGAAATACCCAAAAGACTTGCAGTATTGCAACACTGATGAGAACTCCCAATAATACATTGTCTAACACAGTGTGGACGTGGAAAACATACAACGCAATTATTAGGATAAGAAAAACTAACTGCACCTGTTGAAAGGAGCGAAACACGGTTCGCCCAACTTCTAATCCCACTAATTTGCCAAGAGTAGGGGTTTTAAATTTTACCCAGCTTTCTAAAAAAGAAATACCGAGTATCATCCCTGCCCATAGGAGTGCGGCAATTGACAGCCAATGTATTCTCATCATGTCAACCTATAAAAATATTTAAAATACATCTTATGAAGATGAGGCGGTCTCAGTCAAGAACTGCTAATTTATAAAGTCTTTACTAATCAAAGTATTATAATTTTTAAACGAGATTGAATGCCGTATTCATCGAGCGAATCATCACCTGTAATCCCAAGACAATCAGTTATATTAAAGTTGCATTTAAAATACACCTTTAATATAATATATCTTATATCACCATAAAGGAGCACATCATGCCAGTAACTCATAGGCCTGCCCAAACCATCAGTGATAAAATTGCCTTTGGTCTGGTAAAGTTTTTCCGATTTTTCGCAGATACTTTTTTTCAAAAACGCTATGGAAATCGAGCCATTGTGCTGGAAACGGTAGCAGCTGTTCCTGGTATGGTCGGTGCTGCTTTGCTGCATTTGCGCTGCCTAAGAAAAATTAAAAACGACGAGGGCTGGATTAAAATTTTACTGGATGAAGCAGATAATGAACGGATGCATTTGATTACCTTTATGTACATTGCCAAACCCAACTGGTTTGAGCGCTTTATTATTTTTACGGCACAAGCTATTTTTGTGGTGTTGTATCTGCTGATGTATGTTTGTTCTTCAAAAACAGCACATCGTTTTGTTGGTTATCTTGAAGAAGAAGCCGTGATCAGTTACACCCATTATTTACAGGAGTTGGATGAAGGACGTATTGAGAATGTTCCTGCACCTGATGTTGCCAAACACTATTGGGGGCTTGCTGCTGATGCCAGGTTGCGAGACGTGCTTTTAGTGGTGCGAGACGATGAAGTGGAGCATCGTGATGTAAACCATCAATTAGCAGATAAGTTGGTCAATGGCAAAACGTTGTTAACTCAATTGAAACCAGAATACATCGATAATGCAAACAACACGGAATCACAGGGCCAATAATCAAGAATATAAAGGATGCATCATGTCATCAGAATACAATGAGTTACTGTGCTATAAACGAACCGACATTGACAGCCATGGAAAACTGAAGTTTTTCTTAGAAAAACACAGCACCAAAGAAGGCACATGGGGAAGGCTTTCTCTGCATGAAGGAGCGATTGATTTTGCATTCTTAAATGGCCAGGGACAAGAGTGTTCACGCACGCGCATCGATCACAAGCATCCCGAGCTTCAGATTCCACCAGCGGCATGGCATAAAGTTATTCCTGTCAGTGAATCATTTAAGGCAACACTTAAGTTTTACTGCATGCCTCATCGCTACTTCAATAAAAAATACGGTCTAAGTGCTGTACAAAGCGACTTAGTGTATGTTTATCAGACTTACTTACATCATCTGCAAGAAGCATCTATTCTCGATGTAGGCTGTGGCTCTGGAAGGAATTTATTGTATTTAGCCAACATGGGGCATCACATTACCGGAATAGATAACAATCAAGCATCGCTAGAGACAATTCAGGAAATTGCTCAAAATGAAGATTTGAGCAAGGTGTCCACTCAACTGCACGATTTAAATCAACCCTTAGCGCTTGGTGTGGAACATTTTGATTTCGTGTTTTCAACCGTCACACTGCAGTTCTTAAATTCGGAACGTATCCCCTCCTTGCTTACAGAGCTCCAAGAAGCAACCAATAAGAATGGGTATCATTTCTTGGTTTTCCCCATTCAATCAGAACTCTACCCATTGCCAGATTTTTTCACGTACCTGCCCCATAAAGAAGAGCTCTATCATCTTTATCAAGATACTGGATGGTCTATACTGGAATATAAAGAATCAGTGGGGCATTTGCATAAACAAGATGCATCTGGAAAGCAGATACCCGGTGTGTTTGGTATGTTACTTGCGCAAAAACCGGGGTAATGCATAGTCTATAACAAGGAATGTCATGAGTTCTACTCATCGAAATACGATTCAGATTTGCCGCGTCTATGCTCCTCCACCGATTAAAGAAGGAGCATGGATTTTGATTGATAGACTCTGGCCCCGTGGCCTCAAAAAAGAAACATTGGCTTTTGATTTGTGGTTAAAAGACATCACGCCAAGTGTCGCGTTAAGACAATGGTTTCACGGGGATATTGAAAAGCGATGGGGCGAATTTATTGATTGCTATATTGAAGAATTAATCAATAAAAGTACTTTGATAGAGCAAATCCTGGAAATGACAAAAGACGCCTCTGTTACTTTGTTTTATGCCGCAAAAGACCCAAAACATAATCACGCACGTATTTTGCAAGCTGTTTTGCACTCCTGGCCTATTGCTCCCGATAAGGCCTTACTTCTCTAATGGTTTTATGTTTAATAATACAGACAGCTCTGCCTTATTAGTGACTACATCCGCTAAGGTGTAACGCTCCAAAACACTCATAAAAGCGGCTTGCGCTTCATGCAAGACACTCTTTAATTTGCACACTGGAGCAATACAGCAGTTTGCTTTTTCTTTATTAAAACAAGGCACCAAATCAAAATGAGGCTCCAATTGGACGATTAGTTGGCCTAAATTAATGGTTTCAGGTTGAGCGGCCATTAAAATACCGCCATTTTTCCCGCGAATGGTTTTAATCAGTTTAAGTTTGGCTAAATTATGAATGATTTTAACCATATGATGGCTCGATATGCCATACGCTTCAGTGATGTCTTTAATGGTACAAGATTCTTTTCTAAGTACGATGTAAATCAGAGCACGTAATGAATAATCGGTAAATTGGGTGAGTTGCATCATGAATTCCTGATTAGGTTATTGACTGTGATTATTTCTTTTTATAAGATGCATTGCAAATATATCTTTAAAGGAGTCACCATGTCAGAGTCATTGTTTGAACGTTTGGGAGGTCAAAGCGCAGTCAATGCGGCGGTTGATATTTTCTATCGCAAAATGTTAACCGATGAGCGAGTCAGTCATTTTTTTGATGATATTGATATGGAACAACAAATTCTAAAGCAAAAGGGATTTTTAACCATGGCATTTGGTGGGCCCAATCACTACAGTGGAAAAAACATGCGCGAAGGACATGCTCACCTGGTCAAGCGCGGACTAAATGATACACATGTGGATATTGTGATTGAGCATCTGGGTGCAACACTTTCTGAATTAGGAGCAAATGCGGAGGATATTAATCAAGTCGCCGCTATTGCTAACAGCGTTCGTAATGACGTTTTGGGGCGCTCATCATGAGTACGGTTGCATTTAATAATCAATCCTACTCCATAGAGCCTCAAGAAAGCGTGTTGCACTGTTTACTGCGTCATGAGGTTGATTATCCTAATTCGTGTCAGGCAGGCATTTGTCAGTCTTGCTTAATTAAAGTCAAAGATGGGGAGATTAACCCTGCCTGGCAAGAAGGATTACCTGAAACGCTTAAAGCGCAAGGTTATTTTCTAGCTTGTCTTGCAAAGCCTGAAACGCCACTGGAGGTGTTAACTCCTGAAAGCACTGAATGTGAAGTGAACGCACAAATCATCGATATCAACGCATTGAATTACAATGTGATGCAAGTAAAACTTCACGTGGATGATTTAGAGCATTGGATTCCTGGT
This sequence comes from Legionella stuttgartensis, assembly GCF_977063405.2. Classification (NCBI taxonomy): domain Bacteria; kingdom Pseudomonadati; phylum Pseudomonadota; class Gammaproteobacteria; order Legionellales; family Legionellaceae; genus Legionella; species Legionella stuttgartensis. The sequence goes on along the minus strand of NZ_CDRUHA020000005.1, from coordinate 8,109 downwards.
CAATACCTGAGTCTCATTAATCCAGAAGGCACAATACGCAGTTATTCCATCGCCAACATTCCTGAGCAAGAGGGGTTTATTGAATTACACGTTAAAATTTATCCAGGTGGAAGCATGGGGCAATGGCTAGCGAACAAAGCAACAAAACATGCCGAGGTGAAGCTAAGAGGTCCCTTTGGACGCTGTTTCTACTATAACCCAGAGCAATTGGCTTTTAATATGTTGCTGGCAGGAACTGGAACTGGACTTGCGCCCCTTATTGCCATTATTAAAAGCGCATTAAGCAACAAACATCAAGGAACCATCACCTTAGTTCATGGCGGCCTTGCTGATGAAGATATTTACTACAAAGAAGAGCTGGAAATGCTGTCGCTGTTGTTTCCTTCTTTTGTGTATGACGCGTGCGTACTTCAAAGTCAGGGACGATATCCTGAAGCGTCTATTGAACAACGCGCGTTAATGCATTTAAATCAGCCAAAAGAGACACGAGTTTATGTCTGTGGCCCTAAAGACACTACTGATAAGTTGAAAAAACAGATTTTTCTTGCTGGCGTGCCTTCTCAGGCTATCTTAAGTGATGTATTTTTATAAGCACTAATTTTAAGAAATCGACACGTAATTTCATGGAATGAAACAATGACTCAAAATAAGAAAACCATAACGGAATATGCCCAGGAAACAAACGACCCAGTAGCTCTGGTTTTAAAATGGATTTTATTGTTCACTGCACTGCTTTGCTTTATGGTGCTCATATGGGGTACTTATAAAACCTACCAACTTGCGCCACCCCTACCGCAACAATTTCAAACTCAATCAGGCTATGTGGTGATGACTGAAGATGACATTGTTGCAGGCAAAGCGGGATTTCAACGAGCTGATTTGATGGATTATGGCAGTTTGTATGGTATGGGCTCTTATTTTGGTGAAGATTACACAGCAACCAATTTGCTGCGTTTAGGACGACTTGTTGAAGAAAAAATAGCGCAAGCACGCTATGGTAAATCATTTGCCGCTTTGTCCGAAGAAGAGCAGTATTTAGCTCGAAAAACCATGCAGCGTGAATTACAGAATACGGATTTAAGCGCGCCAATCAGTGTTTTGTCGCAATATGTTGCTGACTCAATCGGACAATTAAAACAAGAAATTGCCTCAACATTATTGAATCATGATGCCAAAAAAGGCTGGACTAAAGCCTATAGTCTCGATGAGCAAAGCGCATTGCGCACAGCAGAGTTCCTGATTTATTCCTCACTGACCACCATTGCTCATCGGCCAGGACAAAACAGCTCCTATACTAACAATTGGCCTTATGAGCCCAGTATGGGGAATAGCCCAACCCCAGCTACGTTTTACTGGACGTGGGTTTCCTTTTGTTTTGTGTTTTTAGGCTTTGGCGCCATTTTATATATTTATCATCGCTATCTAAGTGTGCCAGATAATTCTCCCAGAACACCGCTATTTATGCATTTTAAACCACTGACATCAAGTCAGCGTAAAGTGGGCCAGTATTTCCTGGTCGTCGCAGTGATTTTACTCATTCAAATCGGAGTAGGCGCTATTATGGCGCATTACTATTCTGAGCGCGAGGGGTTTTATGGCATCGCAATTAATGACTATTTACCCTTTAACTTCCTGCGCGATGTGCACATACAAACGCCCATAGTCTGGATTGCGCTGTCCTGGATAAGTGCGGCAGTGTTTATAGCACCCATCATCAGCAAAAAGGAAGCGAAAGGCCAGGGATTTTTAGTCAGCGTTTTATTTTGGGTGACGCTCTTTGTTGTGGGTGGCGCCTTAATTGGTGATTATTTAGGAATTATGGGGTACGTCAATCAGTACTGGTTTTGGATTGGCAATCAGGGACTTTCTTATTTGCAACTGGGTCGTTTATGGCAAATTGGGTTTTGTCTGGGATTGTTTTTGTGGAGTTTTATTGTATTTCGCGGTATGTGGCCCCAATGGAGTGCTGTTAAAAAAGCCACAGTACAATTTTGGACGGGCAGAATTCGTCTGGAACATTTATTTTGGGCCAGCACCGCCAACGTTGCTGTATTGTATTGCTTTGGGATGATTCCGTTAACCGGCATTGAAAAATCATTTACCATTACTGATTTTTGGCGTTGGTGGGTCGTTCATCTTTGGGTTGAACAATCCTTTGAATTTTTTGCAGCGTGCGCAACTGCTTATCTGTTAATGGGCACCGGCTTGGTATCGCGTGCTCTTGCAGAACGAACCATGTATTTTGAAACCATTCTTATTTTCTTAGGTGGAGTAGTTGGTACAGGACATCATTGGTATTGGACTGGTACGCCCGATATTTGGGTGCCGCTTGGTTCCATGTTTTCCTTTATTGAGGTATTGCCCTTAGTGCTTCTTATTATTGATGCAATTGAACATCGGCAGTTGATAAAACGCCAGGGTGATTTTACTTATAATTTAGCCTATCTTTATGTGCTAGGTGCCTCCTTTTGGAATTTTGTTGGCGCGGGAGTCTTTGGTGGGGGAACACTCAATGCACCATTGGTAAATTATTATGAGCATGGTACTTTTTTAACGCTCAATCACGCGCATACGGCTTTATTTGGTGCATTTGGCTTACTGGGCCTTGGACTGATTTATTTTTGTTTGCGTTATGCGGCAGGAAAACGTTTACCTTGGAGTGACCGTTTGGGTACCTGGGCATTTTGGCTCTATAATCTAGGGCTTTTATTGTGGATTGTTCTGAACTTCTTCCCTATAGGATGGGCTCAATTAATGGATGTGTATGAGCATGGCTTTGCTCATGCCAGGAGTCTTGAGTTTTATAATACCACGTTATTATGGCAATGGTTGCGCCTTCCAGGTGATGTAGTTTTTGCTTTAGGCGCACTCATCATGGCTTACGATTTCATCAGCAAATTGGCGCCTTTTTTTCCAAAGCTTGCGAAAATTTATTTAAGTAGAAATCAATACCTGTTGCCTAATGAAATGGGAGGAGATGGCAATTGAAACTCAGAGTAATAGCATGACTGGACGCTGGAGCGAGTGGTTTATTGAAAAAATCGGTGGCTTGTTATCACGACAAGCACCACCTCAAAGAGCCTATTTGTGTGATTTTAATAAACTATGCGACAAAATACGTCCTGTCGATGTGCTTTTGGTGGAAGGAAGAAGCCGAATCAGCCGCATGATTCGACATGTGACTCAAAGCCCTTGGTCTCATGCCGCATTATATATAGGACGTTTGCAAGACATTCAGGAACACTCTTTGCAGAAGCTCATTAAAACACACTATGATGGCCCACCCGATAAACAGCTTTTGGTAGAAAGCGAGCTGGGGCTAGGAACTATTATTTCTCCACTCGATAAATACAAAGATGACCATCTTCGTATTGTAAGGCCAGAATGGTTAGCCCAAGAGGATGTATCTCGAGTTGTGATTTATGCGCTCAACCGTTTGGGTAAAAATTATGATGTGCGACATGTATTCGATTTGGCGCGTTTTTTATTTCCCTGGGGAATTTTCCCTAGAAAATGGCGTTCAACCCTATTTCAGCACAATGCCATGCAACCTACAGAAGATATTTGCTCATCAATGATTGCCGATGCGTTTCAGTCGGTACACTATCCCATTTTGCCTTTTATTCACGAGGGAAATAAACATCACATAGAGCTTGTCAGACGCAATCCTCGTTTATTCACGCCGAGTGATTTTGATTATTCGCCATTTTTTTCTGTGATTAAGTATCCTATATTTCCTCCCAATATTATAAAAGGATATGCGCATTTACCTTGGAATAAAGAACAGATAAGCGATCTTTAACTAAGCACTTACCATTTGGCACTAAATTCTTCTATAACATGAGCGTCAGTAAAATTAAGATAAATAGCCGTCGTTTCCAAACGGTCATGCCCCAATGCTTTTTGTACTGAGGCCAATGAAATTCCTTTTTGCAGCGCTAAAGTTGCAAAGGTATGCCGTAGAATGTGTGGCGTCACTTGTTTAGTGATTTTTGCCTTATTGGCAATTTCTTTTACTATCTTTTGGACTTGCCTTGCTCCAATAGGGAAGCGCTCATTAATCGCATAGTAATGCTCAAGTAACGCCCGTACACGGTTAGACATAGGAACAACTCGTTTTTTTGATTTTTTACCATAAGGGCCCCCTTTTCCTGAAATACGCAGTGATTTTTGTTGCCACAAAATATCTTGTGAAGTAAGTGAACATAACTCTGATACTCGCAGACCAGTATCAATTAAAATCCAAATAATCAGCTTTTCAAGCATTGACTCACATGCCTGACACAGTTGATCTGCTTCCTCAGCTCGAAGTGGTTCTCTTACAAATTGGTAAGGCATGACTCCTCCAAATGCGGACAGTTCGCTTTCCTTCTAGTTTAGCGAATAAAATTCGCTAAATGTTAGTCTTTTATAAATTAATGGTCTACCCTGATAATACAGGTTTTTAAAGGCGTTTCTGAGAAATTATTACGCAATCATAAAATCGGCAAAAGGGATTAAGTTCGTCTTTTTAGGTGGAATGCGAATTATGCGTGAGTTGGGGGCACTAACGCAATTAAGTAAGGACGAAGAGGAAAGCAAATCTCATCAATGAATTGGTGCTAATTTAGGGGGTAGGTCAGAAAAAGCAACTGCTCGAGCAAGGTTCTTAGATGTCTGATGAAGTAAAAATGGAAAACTAAGATCACTAAGAGATCCTAATAATCCTTAAGTCGGTTGACCGTTCCATTACTCCCCAAGACCCATTTATCACGGACACCAGCATGCCGTGATAGCACCATTGTTATCATTCATGAAAATAAAAAAAGGGAAGTTGCAAATGGTCTGATTAGAAATGCACTGATGAAAGAGTCTACCATAGGCCTTGAAAACAAAGAGTTCCCGCGGCTACTAAGCACGAATTACACCACTGCAGAGCTTTATTATTGTGAAACGTATCGGGATTGCTTAAAAAAGAAAGAAGAGTATTTTTTAAAGAAAGGAGAGCACTATTTCAAAGTAGTTTCGGTAGATGAGGCAGCGAAAGTAGTGGTATTAAATGATACGAAAGGAAATAAATGCCTCTTTGTTCCTGAAAAAGAAAATAAAGACTGGAAGATTGAATTGTTTCAATCCATGCCAGGAAGAGTTTCGGTGGGTGAAAAAATTCATTTTAAAAAATCTGATAAGACTTTGGGACGTTTCGCTAATGAAAGGGTGCAGGTGACGGAGGTAAACGATGAGTCATTTACCGTAAAAGACAGTAGTGGCGTGGCGCACGTTCTGGAAAAAAAACAGATGAAGGATTCCCATTGGGATTATAGTTATACTGCTACCAGTTATTCAATTCAAGGGGCTTCATCCCCATTTGTTATTGGAGTTGCTGAAACTAAAAATGCTCAAGTAAACCATCTGCGTTCATTTTATATCATGGTAACGCGAGGTTCCTTGCATGCCATGATTTATACGGACGATCATAAAAAACTACGAAAACAACTTCGTGTTACTCCTGAAAAAACTTCTGCATTGGAATCGCTTGGCCTCCTGCATACCCCAATGAAGTCCAAAACGCCCAATGAGCAACCAAAATCACTCAAGCCAATGCATGGTATGCCCAAAATAAAGAACCAGGAACCTCGCTATGATGCGAATATGCTGTCACAAAACTTATCCGACCAGGCTGAGCTCGTGATTGAATCACTACTTGGAGAGCCCAATAGAGCGCTTTCGTCAAAAACAGAATATCGATATGGTACTAAAGGCAGCTTAAGCATCTGTTTAAGTGGAGAAAAAAGAGGAGTTTGGCATAACTTTGAAACAAAGGAAAAAGGAAACATGCTTCATTTGATTCAAAAAACATTAAATCTAAATTTTAAAGAAAGTCTTGAATATGCTGCCAAATTCACAGGTGATGACTTAAAAGAACGTATTAAATTAGCAAGCAAAAACCCTAATAAGATTCAAGCAATCGATTCTGATAAGAAAAGAAAAACATCAGATTATGGGCTGCAATTAGCGAGAGAATCTAAACCCATATCAGGTACAATAGCAGAGCGGTATTTAAAAGAAATCAGAAAGATTCATAATGTGTCTGGAGAAAATATTCGCTTTCATCCCCATGTTTATACTAAAGATACCGAAGAAGTTCGCTACAGGCCAGCACTATTGAATATTGCGCGGGACAAAGACAATAAAGTGGCCTGCGTTGAAGCAGTATATCTGGATAATGACACAGCGAATCAAGCAATTATGAAGATAAAGCCTAAGAAATCTTATGGAATAAAAGCAGGCGCTGGAGTCATATTAAATGAGGGGAAAGGACATGAAAGTGTCACCTATATCGCAGAAGGTGTAGAAACAGGACTAAGCATCAGGGATGCAGTTCAAAATGAACGCGTTATAGCGACACTAGGGAAAGAAAATTTTGTAAATATCGATATGGCTTTGCTCACCGATAAAATAGTCATTTGCATGGATAATGATGGAAAACCCATTAAAGAGGACAGGGTAATTATTCAAACCATTGAACGATTGAAACAGCATGGAAAAACCATAGAAATTGCCATTCCGCTGCGTCAAAAAGACTTTAATGATGTGATTAAAATCGGAGGGATACAAGAAGTAGTTGATACATTAAATAAAGCAGTTAGTGTCGATAAACTGATTGGAAGCCCCAATAAAACAGATTTGAATCAAGATCAAATTAAGAAGTGTCTTGATACCATTTCACGACAAATGAACCTTGAAACTCCTGAAATTAAAAACAATTCAATTGATAAATTGAAAACCCTTCAGCGAGAAGAAATGGAAATATATTAAAATATCTTTAATTGATTGAGCATGGGAATTTTTATATGAAAAAAATGTGTGGAATAATCTCTCTAATATTGATAAATGGATCATCATTCTACCTTATTTATGTCTATGTATTAGTAGCTTGTTCCACCAAAATGAACAACCTATTACAGGTTGCTTATGAGCCATCTGGAATGCAAATGTTTTTTTATTTTATATCGCTCCCGTTTTTTATAATTTTAGCAATATTAAGTCGTATTCATTGTTTTTATTATGATGTAAAAAATGGATTAGCGTTTTCGTTGGTTTTGATTTGGTTATTGTATTTTTTATTTATCGAATATATTGACCAAATAGTTCATTTTCCCAAGGGAAATGAACTATTTTATTATGGTAGTTTAGCTATTTCATTAGGGGCATTTACTTTAATTGGATTAACTACCTATTTCCAATTAAAACAATTAATGTTCGATTCTAGGTAAAATTTTTAGAGTAAAAATTATCTTTATTACTTTCAATTTAACGGCAAGTACTATTTTTTATAACTTAATTATTGATAAATCCTTCAATGAAATTATCTACCTTTTTCTTCAGTTCTGCGATATGTTCTTCGGCATTATTCGAATCACTTTGAAGTTTGTTTTTATCATAAACACAACGAAAAATATCAGCACTTATTCCCAGCAATCTTAAAAGATGGGTCGTGTGTTGACGATTTAACTCTTCTTCTTTTTCTAAGCGTCTTTTTTCATCCTCGCTTATCACTGGATTATCTTTATTATGGAGATAAACCTTTATTCCTAATTCAATCATTTCTTTCATTGTTTGAGACGATGAATCATGCCCTTCATCTTTTTTAATGGATTCGAGCTGATCAATAATTTTTTGATTTAAATAACAATAGGCCTTGGGCATAAAATCCTCTTTTAAATTTATAATACAGGTTCAGTGCACTGATTTTGGCTAGTTGAGAATAATTATATCATTTAATTATAGGGGTCGAATAGGTGTGTATCTTTGTTTAATAGAGGTTTTTTATTCATTTACTAGGTGTGGATTAGGTGTTGATATTTTATAAATTATTGATTAATATTAAAGAGTGGATGCACACCCATATAAAACAGAGGTGTTGGCAGATTTAAAAATGCTCATCTTCACGTAAGTTATTGAATAATAATAAAATGTTTTAAGCAATAAACATTGCGAGGGGTGTGGTGCGACAAGAAAAGTCGCTGTTTTGAGTTGTTAATCGGAAGAAATTCCGAAAACCATTTGTGTCGTCAGATGAACCTACGAGAGTTAATAAAGCCTCTCTGACAACGTAGTGAAACTACG
>NZ_CDRUHA020000004.1:0-44627 GCF_977063405.2 Legionella stuttgartensis | reverse complement strand
GGTTATTCAAAGTGCCCACACAGTTTGTCTTCTCTCTTCTTAATGAACCTGCCCCGAAGGCGTGCTGCGTATTCTACTGATTTCACCCTCAGTGTCAAACACTTTTTTCATTTTTTTTAAAAAAAATGATGACACTCTGTTTATTGTAAATGCAGCTTGGCTATTCTACGCTTACCAACTTGTATTATATAGGTCTTATTTGTTGATAAAACAACTGCAGGGTCCTCAGCTTTATCTCCATCTATCTTAACTGCACCTTGCTTTACCAAACGAATCGCTTCTGAAGTACTTTGAGTTAGATTCATTTGTTTTAATAATTGAGCCAAAGAAAGCGGCTCTTTCGATGTTATGGTTTGTTCCTCTAGATCTTCAGGGATAATGCCCTTTTGAAATCGCTCTACAAACTCCTTATGTGCATGTTCTGCTTGCGTTTGGTCATGGAAACGTGCAACGATTTCTTTAGCAAAATCAATTTTTATATCTCTAGGATTCGTACCGTCCAGTACGGATTTTTTTAGAGCCTGGATTTCCTTTCCTGTTTTAAAGCTCAGTAAATCTACATACCGCCACATTAATTCATCAGAGATTGACATAATTTTACCAAACATATCGGATGCTGGCTCATTAATACCAATATAATTATCCAGTGACTTAGACATTTTCTTCACCCCATCTAAGCCTTCAATCAATGGAGTCATCATCACAACTTGTGGTTCAAGACCATAATGCTTTTGTAATTCACGTCCCATTAATAAGTTAAATTTCTGATCCGAGCCACCCAATTCAATATCGGCTTTAAGTGCAACAGAATCATAACCTTGAAGTAAAGGATATAAAAACTCATGAATTGCGATTGGCTGACCTGTAGTATACCGTTTATTAAAATCATCACGTTCTAACATACGTGCAACTGTGTGTGTTGCTGCCAGCCGAATTAAATCTGTTGCATTAAATTTTCCAAGCCACTGCGAGTTAAATGCCACTCTTGTTTTAAGAGGATCTAAAATTTTAAAAACTTGCTCTTGATAGGTCTTCGCATTATTAAGGACCGTTTCTGGGCTAAGTGGCAAACGTGTTACATTCTTCCCGGTTGGATCGCCAATCATCGCCGTAAAATCACCAATTAAAAAAATGACCTCATGACCATGTTGTTGAAATTGCCGTAATTTATTAAGTAATACAGTATGCCCTAAATGCAAATCAGGTGCAGTTGGATCAAAGCCTGCTTTTATTTTTAAGGGTGTTCCTTTTTGTAATTTTTTTTCCAATTCATGCTGAGGAAGGACCTCTTCACAGCCTCTTACAAGCTCGGAACAAACTGAATCTTCAACTATCATGACATCAAAACCTTTATAAATGATTGACCTATCTTCTCACACCGAGTATCTTAGCCCGGTTGGCAATTTCCTGCCATACCTAAAAGGTGATTTTAAGATAATTTGTCACCCGAAATTTAATAAATGCAGACAATAGCATGATTCCGGATGGCAATGTATAGGCAAACAATGGATAAAAAACCTTATATATATATCGAAAAAAGTAAAACGAATAAAAATAAAAAATCCAATCCATCTAAGGTATTAATGGGTTTTGCCTTGGTTATTGCCTTTTCACTACCCTATTTTCTTGTAAAAAAGTTTTCACATTCACATCAGGGACCTACAACTCAATCTATTGCCCTACCCAATCTCGAAGAGGATGAATCCGAAGAGTATCAAGATGAAGCTTACCAAGAAAATTCATTTCAAAATGAAGAAGAACAAATTGTTGAAGAGTCTAAACCCGATCTTACAGAAGAAACAGCTAAAACTGTTGTAAAAAACGCTGTTAAAACGGTTCAACCAGTTAAGAAAATTACCAAGGATAATGAATGGCAAACGATCAGACCTAGATCGGGTGACTCCATGGCTACTATATTTAAGCGCCTTGGATTAACTGCCCAAAATTTACATTTGGTTATGCAAAAAAATCCCTATTCTAAAGCACTAACCGCAATAAAACCCAGTCAAGAACTGAAGTTTTTAATTAATAAGAATAAGTTGGAAAAATTAATTATCCCGATGAACACCATACAAACACTTACAGTTTATAGGGATGGAGCGGTTTATAAAACAAAAATTGACTCCAAAAAAGTAAAAACCCAAGAGCGTTATGTTACAGGTGTAGTCAAGGGTTCCTTATTCGGCACAGCCCAGCAGTTAGGGATCCCTAGGAAATTAATTCAGCAAATGACTACTATCTTACGTAAAGAAATAGATTTTTCGCGTTCTGTTCGTAGTGGCGATCGATTTTCTATTGCTTATGAAACATTATATGTGGAAGACAAAATGGTGGGCACAGGTGATGTTGTTGCCGTTAGTTATACTAATCAAGGCAAAACTGCACAGGCTGTACGCCATATTAGTCGAAATGGTACGCGGGACTACTATACTCCTAAAGGCGAAAGCTTTAAAAAAGCATTTTCACGGTATCCCATTAAATTTAGCCATATCAGTTCGACCTTTACCACTTCAAGATATCATCCAATATTACACTATAAGAGAGCCCATAAAGGGATCGATCTTGCGGCTCCGATAGGAACTCCGATTCAATCGGTCGGTGATGGAACAATTGTTAATATTGGTCGGCACAATGGCTACGGTAATATGATTGAAATCAAACACGATAAGACATTCAGCACGCTTTATGGGCATATGCTTCGATTTGCAAAAGGTCTTTCCAAAGGAAGCAGAATAAGACGAGGCCAAGTTATTGGTTATGTAGGTCAAACAGGTCTAGCAACAGGTCCTCATTGTCATTATGAACTGCATGTTCATAATCAACCAAGAAATCCAACAACAACTTATTTGCCTACTGCATCCCCTGTTCCTGCTCGCGAAATGGCTCAATTTAAAGCGAAGGTGCGTAATGTGTTTGCTCATATGAAATCTTTAGAGAAAACAGATTATGCACGTAAAGACAAAAGTAAAGGCAAGAAAAAAACAAAAATAGGATAATTTAATGCTGAACGGCATGATTCGGCGTACGCCAAATCTTCGTGGGTGCCTGGTATTGCAGCACCCAATTAAGTTCTACCGAATTAGGGATTATCACCCGAATAAATAGCGACAAACAATGACTGACGCAATGATTCCGGCAAGATCAGCTAATAAACCTGCGGGAATAGCGTGTCGTGTGCGCCGAATACCTACAGAACCAAAATATACTGCAATAACATAAAATGTCGTTTCTGTACTTCCCATCATCGTTGCTGCAATTTTGGAAATGATCGAATCCCCGCCATATTGATGAATCAATTCTGCCATCATCCCCGTTGAAGCACTTCCAGAAAAAGGTCGAATTAAAGCCAATGGTAATACTTCCGGCGGCATACCAATCATAGCTAAAAGCGGGGCAAGAAGATTTGCCATTAAACCAAAAAAACCTGAGGCACGCAGCATGCCTATAGCAACTATCATAGCGATCAGATAAGGTACTACACTTAAAATTGTATCAAAACCTTGTTTCGCCCCCACAATAAATGCGTCAAACACATTAATTTTTTTTACTGCTGCAGCATATAAAGGAATACCCACAATAAAAACTAAAAGCATCCAATTGGATAATTGATTGGCAAACCCACTCATAAGCTATTTTTCCCTTCAACACGAAACATCGGTAATTTTGCTAATTGTTTTACAGAAATAATAGCAACCAACGTAGAAATGACCGTTGCGATCAATGAGCTGACTATAACGCTGCTAGGATTAGTACTGCCATTTGCAGCTAAATAAGCAATTGCTGTAGCAGGAATTAATTGTACGCTTGAAGTATTAATCGCCAAGAACGTACACATGGAATTTGTGGCAATTTTTGCGTGTTGATTCAGTGTTTGCAGCTCTTTCATTGCTTGCAGCCCAAATGGAGTTGCTGCGTTGGCAAGACCCAGCATATTCGCAGCAATATTCATAGTCATCGCCCCCATTGCAGGATGCTCAGTAGGAATATCAGGAAATAGTCGTCTTAAAATCGGCCGAAGTATTTTTCCCAGTAAAGCAACCAAACCTGATTCGTTCGCTATAGACATTATGCCTAGCCATAAGGACATGATTCCTGCTAAGCCAAGAGCGATTTCAAAACCTAGTTTTGCTGATTCTGTGACCGCACGAGCCACCTCATCAATACGTCCTTCAATTACCCCAACGACTACAGAAATTAGTATCATTCCTAGCCAAATTATATTGAGCATCCTTGCCTCCACACTTTGGAACAGGTTAAAATGTTGTCTTTATTTGGCTTTAGATAGAAAAAACGCATGAAGTACACACTTACTCCCTTAAAACATCTGGCTGTTATAGCCTGTTTTCTCATTTCTTTTCAAAGTCAGGCTTTTGACTCAGATAGTACCGAAAAACAAGCTAATTCCTCAATAGAAGAACTATATCATAGACTAGGCAGCATGCCGAATAGTTCAATGCCAGATAGAATAGATTGGGTTAGTAGCCAATTTTTAGGGGTACAATATGTACTTGGCTCCTTAGGAGAAGGACCAAAGGCTCGATATGATCAATTCCCTCAATATCGTGTTGATGCATTCGACTGTGATACCTACGTAAATACCGTCTTGTCATTAGCCGTTTCAAATTCTCTCACATCGTTTCAACAATGCATAAAAAATATACGCTATAAAAACGGAACTGTTTCTTATCTACAACGAAATCATTTCACTGGCTTGGATTGGAATCACAATAACCAGCGCAATGGAATACTCAAAGACATTACATTAACTATAAAAGATCAACATAATCAACCCGTAGCCAAAATTGCTGATGCAGTTATTAATAAACCCAATTGGTATGCCTATAAAACTGTCCAAACAATTAGATTAGTAAATGCGGATAAAGTAAAAGAAGAGGAACGATTAGATGAATTAAAAACGAAGGGCGCCAAATTGGAAACCATTGCAGAAGAAGTTCCATATATCCCCTTCACTGCATTATTTTCCGAACAGAATAAACCCAATATGTATTTATTCGAACAAATCCCTAATGGTGCAATCATCGAAATCGTAAGACCCAATTGGGATCTAAGCCAAAAAATTGGTACTGCATTAAATATTTCGCATTTAGGCTTTGCAATTCGAAATAAAGGCCAATTGTATTTTCGACAAGCGTCGTCAGAATACGGTAAAGTAGTTGATATTCCATTGATTGAATATCTTGAAAAAGCAATAAATAGCCCAACGATTAAAGGAATCAATGTCCAAATTGTTGTACCAACACAACCATTAACAGACTGTAGGTAGAATGCCTGTTTAAAATCAAACTTAGTTTGGGTAAACTACAAGTCAAAATGTAGTCTGGGTGAGGCGAAGTCCCAGGTTTAATTAATAAATTCCCGGGTTAAACTGCGTTTCACCCAGGCTAATCCAGGCATTAGGGATCATTAAAATGAATTACGGATTGACGCAAAAACCGAACTTATCGAGTAGTGAATGTCTTGTTCTTGGGGTGTTTTCTGATGCTGAACTATCTGATTTTGCTCTGAGTAAAGAGCATCATAACTTAGTTAGTAGGCTTATTAAAAAAACATCCGAAGCCGGCGATATGCAATGGCATCATGATCTGGATGGTAGCTTATTAATCATTCAATGCGGTGAACAAACTAAATTCACCCCATCTCAGCTAAAAAAAAGAGTAACAGAGATTACAGGTGCTTTGATAAAACACCGCATTCGCTCTGCAACAGTATGTTTGCCCCAAATAGCTCGATATTCAGCAAATTGGCAATTGGAGCAAATGATTGTTCAAATGGATAATCAACGCTATCAATTACTCGACTTTAAAAAGAAGAAAGCCAAGCCTCATCTATTAGAAACGATAACTTTTTATTTACCAAATGCTAGTGAAGAAGGATTAAAATTAGGTCAATCAATTGCAGCAGGTGTTGAATTGACTCGTCATCTGGCTAATATGCCTGCTAATATCTGTACCCCTACTTATTTAGGTGAACAAGCATTGCAGTTAGCTAAAGAATTTGCACAAAACATGAGCTGCAAAGTGATGGGCCCGGAGGAAATGCACCAAATGGGTATGGAAACTTTATTAGCAGTTGCACAAGGGTCAGCCCAACCACCAAGACTCATTGATATACATTACAAAGGAGCAGATGATGCTCCTCCAATAATTCTAGTAGGCAAAGGAATTACCTTCGATTCTGGCGGATTATCCATCAAACCAGCCAATGCAATGGATGAAATGAAATATGATATGTCTGGTGCTGCCAGTGTATTAGGTACTTTAAAGGCCTGTGCTTTGTTAAAGCTCCCGGTTCATGTTATTGGTTTAATTGCCAGTGCTGAGAATATGGTAAGTGGCACCTCGGTCAAATCAGGTGATATTGTTACGAGTATGTCCGGACAGACTGTAGAAATTATAAATACTGATGCCGAAGGTCGTTTGGTTTTAGCCGATGCATTGACCTACGCAGAGCGCTATCAACCGAAATTTGTCATTGATGTTGCAACGCTTACTGGTGGAATTATTGTTGCGCTAGGAACTGTTGCATCCGGTTTTATGACTCAAGATGAAGAATTAGCACAATTAATTGAGGATGCAGCTAAGGAAAGTAATGATAGAGTATGGCGAATGCCTTTAGATGATGAATATCAAGACGCCCTGGATAGCCCTTTAGCCGATATGATCAATGCAGGTTTTGATCGTACTGCAAGTAGCGTCACCGCAGCGTGCTTTTTGTCTCGTTTTACAGAAAAGTATCGCTGGGCACATTTAGATATCGCCGGTACAGCCTGGATTTTCGGAAAAAACCGTAATGCCACTGGTAGACCAGTTCCCTTATTAACTCAAATAATTCGCCATGCCCTCAATTCGCGTTGATTTTTATTTATTAGCAAGCGACCAAAATGATGCACGTTGGCTGCTCGCTTGTCGTCTTTTAGAAAAAGCTTATGCTAAAGGGCATAAGGTTTATGTCTTATGCAATAACAAACAGGATGCAGAGCTTCTTGATGAACTGCTATGGACATTTAAAGAAGACAGCTTTATTCCACATAACTTGCAAGGTGAAGGACCAGAGCCACCCCCTTCAATTCAAATAGGTTATGAAGGAGAACCTCGAGGATTTAACGATATTTTATTCAATCTATCCGATCATATTCCCAATTTTTATTCTAAATTCAAACGTATTATAGAAATTGTGATAAATATTGAGTCAGATAAAGAATTGAGCCGCAAGCATTACAGAGACTATCGAGTAAACGGGTGTAATTTATATACCCATCAGATAGAGGCTTAGAACGGAACGGTCAAATCTACCCATAAGGTCAGAAAATCCACTCATTTCTAATTTAAGATTTAATGCTGTTTTATATCTCCTGAGTATTAACTCTTTAAGGACACCGATAGAGGTTGTTGTTGTTCTTCCTCTTCTTCTTTTCCTGGTTGCTCAAATGCAAGCGCTTTACGCTTATCTGGACTTAGTGTTAAATAATTTTTAATAAATTCTTTTGCTTCCTGTCTAACTTTAGTATCTGAAAGCAGCTCCTCACTATATTTTTCTATAAAAGTAAAATAAGCAAACCGATCTTTAGGTCGTGCACCCTGAATTTTGATACGGTAATCAAGACTAATTAATGCCTCTCCTAGTGGCATTACGGGTACACCATTTACCTTTATTGGTTGGATTTTATTCAGTCCAAAATCTTCCTTATCGACCAGTTGAATTTTTAGTTTTTGATTTTTATTCGATTTATCAATAACATAAATATCGTTAACTAAACTAAATCCCTGCGGAATTTGCAATGTTATAGAGCTGCCTATACTTTGTAGTTTTGAATTTAATTGGGTTAGTGCCTCTTTTGCAGCTTTGCCATAGGACACCAAAATATCGATATCATCTGGATTCTCAAAGCCATTGCCTGCGAAATCAATCCCATGCATTAAAAGTCCCATACTACCTTGTACCATTGGTTCAAGACAAATACTGCGAGGTGGTGCTACCGGTTTAAACATAAACCCTCTGGGTCCCCCTATTTTCTTTTGACCGCCTTGGCTGTCTGCCGTTGGAGTGTAATCTTCCAATGCTTTAGTGACTAATGCTGCTATTTCTTTTAGATATTCTGTTGAGTGAGCCATGCTCCGCTCCCAGAAAATGAAGTTATAACAAAATTATAGCCAACTCTTTACCCTTTTGATCATTTGTTGATCAAAAGGGTAAAAAGCAAACTTAACTACAGTGATTTGAGAGAAAAAGATTTTTATTAATTTAAAATCAAAATAAACGACTTTTAGGGGAAAGAGAGAAAATAACTAGCCTTATGGCTTGAGACAACACAGCCAGAACCTGGTACTCATTGATTCACATTGATAAACAATGTTCGGCTGTGCTGTATACTGAAGTGAATTAATCCCAAAGGATATCTTTATCTTTTTTTATTGCAGCTTGCAATAAACTAATTAGAGGAACAGCGCGCTTTGACAAACTGATTTCTGGTTCATTTTCGTCATCGTTTTCGTCAACTTTTTTCTCTTTTGTAAGACCAGCCTGTAATCGTTCCAACGCTTCAGGAAGATTTTCCGATTTGATTGCTCCAGGAATAGTACCACTATGTCCCATTAAAGAAAGCAGACGCTTAGCCACATCTGCAAAATAAGTTATATCTTCATAGGCATCTGTATGAAATGTTATTAACATCAAAATCTCCTTTTAAACTCAACTTATTACGTTATCCATAAACCTTTAGCAAATACTCTGCAACCGTATGTAATCCCATTGCTTCACCACCTTCAGGTTTTCCAGGCCGATTACCCAAATTCCATGCCATAATATCAAAATGCATCCAGGGTATCGATTTTGCTACGAAACGTTGCAAAAATAACCCAGCAACAATTGCTCCTGCATAGGGGTGATCACTTGAGTTGGCCAAATCAGCAACATTTGAACGAAGCAACTCTTCATATGCACCAAATAAAGGTAAGCGCCAGATAGGATCAACCACTTTATAAGAGGCAGCTGTGACCTCTGCCGCTAAGTGATCGTTATTGGTAAACAACGCGGCAATTTCGGTACCCACTGAAACACGCGCAGCGCCTGTCAGAGTCGCAAAATCTATCAATAATTCGGGTTGTTCTTCACATGCTTTTACTAAGGCATCCGCCAAAACCAATCGTCCTTCCGCATCCGTATTATGCACTTCCACAGTTAAGCCGTTACGCATAGTTAAAACATCACCAGGCCTAAATGCATCAGGACCAATAGAGTTTTCTACCGCAGGTATCAGCATTTGTAGGCGTACAGGTAAATTCCGAGCCATAATCCATTGAGCAAGACCTATTACATGGGCAGCACCACCCATATCTTTTTTCATTAATCGCATACCCGAAGCCGATTTAATATCTAAGCCCCCACTATCAAAACAAACACCTTTTCCTACTAGAGTAATACGAGGATTTTTCTCATCGCCCCAAGTTAGAGACAACAAGCGAGGCGCTGATTTAGAAGCACGCCCAACAGCATGAATTGCTGGGAAATTATCCTTCAGTAATTCATCACCGACCCATTGTCTGAATTGTGCCTTATGGGTTTTTGCTAATTGTTCTACCACCTCAGCTAATTCTTTTGGACCTAAATCACTTGTTGGTTTGTTTATCAAATCCCTCACTAAAAAGTGAGCTTGGGCTAATGCCAAAATTGGATTTAAATCATCTGGATGAACTACTAAAAGACGTGGTTGCGCTTCTTGCTTTTTATATGCGTCAAAACGGTATTGCGCCAAAGCCCAACTTATTGCTCCTTCTTGAGAGCATCCACCTTGTACCTGATAAATATTCGCAGGAACAATTAATGCCGCATTGGCTAAAGCCAGGATCTGATTCCCATCCCCGGTACCAATAAATACTTTATCGATCAAACCATCTGCATTCTGAATGAAACAAGAATCACCTATTTTTCCTTTAAATTGATGCAAGGAAAGGCAATTCTGTACCGCAGGAGTAAGCATGCTCTGCTCCTCCTCCCATTGATCTTGCGAAATCAAATAAAGAGGAATAGCCCGTTCACCTTGCGTCTCATAAAATAACTTTGCTTGCATGTTTTTATTCCTTCACTTGACCACGAAATTGAGCAGGTCTAAGCCCAGTTAACCCCAGAACGAACAAATAAATGATTACTGCAATTGCTACATGAGCGGATAGTACGCTTAAACGCATTACAGGGGAAAAACTAAGCCAGTAACTTACTGTGCCACTCATTAAAATTAAATAAATGCTAATTGCTGCATTCGCAACGAGTAATTGCATACTGTATTTTAACCATCCAGGTGAAGGTTTGAATACCCCTCGTTTAATCAATAAAAACAATAAAGTCCCGCAATTAACATAACCTGCCAATGCGGAAGCTAAAGTTAGACCTGCATGAGCAAAATGCCAAATAAATATAGAACATAATAAAGTATTAACGATCATAGATATCGCACCCACCTTAACTGGAGTGCTAATATCTTGTCGTGCATAAAAACCAGAAGCCAATACTTTAACCATCATAAAAGCAGGTACACCTGCTCCCAGTGTGATTAAACTTTTTTGGGTCTGAATCACATCATAAGCAGTGAATTTACCATAGGCAAAGCAACTCGCAATCAAAGGCATAGCAAATAAACATAAACCTAACCCTGCTGGAACTCCAATGAGTAAAATAGAACGCAATCCCCAATCTAAGGCACTTGAATATTGGCTAATACTTTGCTCCGCATGCCGCCGAGATAAATGAGGAAGAATCACTGTTGCAATCGCCACACCAAAGACTCCTAATGGAAAATCAGTAAGGCGGTCGGTGTAATATAGCCAAGACACACTTCCAACTTTTAAAAAGGAAGCAAAAATACTATCAACCATTAAATTAAGTTGGGCGATAGAGACACCAAATAAAGCGGGAATCATCAACTTAAGCACTTTATTCACTCCAGCATCATTTCTGACTAACTGAGGTTTTACTAATAAACTACGTTGATGTAAAAATGGAATTTGGAAAAGTAATTGCGCAATACCAGCAATAAGAACACCCCAAGCCAAACCCACTACAGGCCTTGGTAAATGAGGACATAAATAGATCGCAGCAAGAATCATACTGATATTCAGTAATACAGGTGTAAATGCCGGAATTGCAAAATAACCATAGGTATTTAATACCGCTCCAGCCATAGCCGTTAGCGAAACGAGCATTAAAAATGGGAACGTAATACGCAACATTTCCGTGGCCAATACCGCACGGTCACTGTCATGACTAAAACCAGGGGCAAATAAAAAGATGATCACTGGTGCTGCAAATATCCCAATTAAAGTGACAACACTAAGAATGCTCCCTAAATATCCGGAAATACGCGCAATAAAAACCCGTACGTCGCTTGGAGAACGCGTTTTTTGATATTCAGCAAGTACCGGAACAAACGCTTGAGCAAATGCTCCTTCTGCAAAAAGACGGCGCATAAAATTAGGGATACGGAATGCGACAAAAAAAGCATCCATCCCGGCTTGAGCACCAAAAAAATTGGCAAGCACCATATCACGTACAAAACCTACAATACGTGAAATAAAGGTCATTACTGAAACCAGTGTTGTTGAACGTAATAAACTCTGCCGTTTAGGTACCATAATCTCTGTTTCTGTTGCTGACATAATTTTTATACAAGGCACAAATACCTTATAATATCCTAAATGAATCAACTGTCATAATTCTATATGTGGAATATTGGTCATTAAACGGAATCTGGAGGGATGATTAAAAATTCATATTGCCCCTTGATTTTGAACAGAAATGACACATACCGCCATAGAGTGAATCAATTTATGCTTTAGAAACAAAGAAGTCTATTGACAAATTCTAACTCATTGTGCATGATCATCATCTTTTTGTACCATCTGAATGAGTGGAGATTTTTAAGTGGCAAATATTAAATCAGCGATCAAACGTGCTCGCCAAAACGTAAAACTACGTCAACACAACGCCAGTGCACGTTCTATGTTCCGCACTTACATCAAAAATGTAATTAAAGCTGTTGAATCAGGTGATAAAGAAGCAGCTCATGCAGCATTCACTAAAGCACAACCCGTTATTGATAAAGCTGCTTGTAAAGGTTTAATTCATAAAAATAAAGCTGCTCGTATTAAAAGTCGTCTAGTAGCTCGTGTTAAGGCAATGGCTGCTTAATCACTCAATTCGAAAATTCGAACTGGCTATGCCGGTTCGATTTCTTTATCTCCTAATGAAATCGTGTAATCGTTCACGACTCTATCACCCTGAAAAATTTACGAATCCCTGATTTTAGCATTATGTTTATTGCCATATCTTTGGGAGATCCCTCATAATGGCTCAGATAGAATTGAAGAACTCCGTCATCCAGAATAGTTTATGACGAAGGAGCTCCTGTTTTGAGCATTAATTTTATTATTATGTTATACCACCACTCGAAGATCTTTTACTAAGTTTCAAAATGACATTTCTTACACCACTAAAATATCCCGGGTTATGGCATGCGCCTCACCCGGTTATAAGCAAAGCTAAGTAGCAACAGGTACCGGCAAAGGCGCATAGGTTTCTTCATTTTTCAAATAAGCTCTTCCGAGTATCTTGCATAAACTAATTTTGTCTTCAGTTGATAAATAAGAAGCTAAGGCTTCCAGTACGTTATAATCTTCTGCATCTTCTATTGTAGATGTCTCAGAGGGATACTCATCATAAATTGACCATCCATCTACCATGGCCATATAAAGAGAGTTTAAAAGTGTTTTTGCCTGACGGATTTTATTTTGTAATTTTTTCTCTTCACAACTTCTAGGCATAGAAAAGAAACTAAGCATCGAACCTTGCCAACCTGATATTTTAGCATCTTCCTTGGGGTGAATAGTGGCAAAAGCTTTATAAGAGGAAACAATGCGCTGAATTAAATCCTCTTGATATTCTTTGTATTTTTCAGGTAAAGACGCATTTCTTATTAACCACTCGGAACGCTGTAACTGACTGACAATATATTTCACTTCATCACGATACATTTCATCTATTTTAAATAAATTCTCAGTATCCTCTGATAATTGATCAAAACGTTGGGGCGGCACACTCCAATATAATTTAACCTCTTTATCCTGTTTCTTATCTCGGTAATAAACTTCTTTACCTGATGATTTTTTATGGGTATGTAACGGACCTTCGCTATGTAAAAGAATAGGTTCTAAACCTGGAATCAATCGTGGTAAAGAGGAGTTTTTAAATGGGGCGAGTTGTTCTTGAGTTAATATTCCTTCCAAAAGGGAAACTGCCCTAGTTTTACAAGTATTGGAATTCTTCAGGCTAGGTCCTGATAAACCAAATGATAAATGAAAATCAAACGGCTTAAGCCTTGAAGGGCGTCCTTCAATTTTGGCTTTTATTTGTTCGATTTCAAAAATTTGCCTGGAGTATGCCTCTTCTGGATAAACTCGTCCTTTTTTTGATGGATCGCTTTTAAAATTTTGACCATCACCTATTATTTCTTTAATAGCAGCTTCTTGATCTGCTACAGCTTTTGCACATCTCTTTTGTAATAATTCGAAATTATCCTCATCCAACTCAAAAGTGTATCCATGTAAACCATGCCCCAGATCCATAAAACGCACTTCTTCATTTATTAACATCCCATGATTGCCTTGGAAATCAACATCTAAATGATATTTGTTTTTGAATTGCTCGAACCAACTGTGTTTATCTCCAGTACTTGTAACACCATAAAATCCCCAAGTCTCAACAACCTCAAGCAATTGTTTGCTTTCATCCAGCATCGATAGAAAAAATGAACCATGCCAAAAAGGATTCCCTCCTACAGTATGATCAAATACGCAAAAAGTTATCGTATATTTCATCGTGACACTCCTGTCAATTGTTAGACTTTCTATTAAAAAACTAGATAAATCAAAAGCTATTTTGAGTAAAAATTATAAAATTTGCAAGATTTTATCCCAAGATAAAGGAGAATAAATTGAAAGAAGGCTTTTATTGAGAATAACAAGACGTGCGACGCATAGACGATAAACAAAGCTTCCCGGGCATGTTGACTTCACCCGGGAATTTAAGAATTAATTAACTAACCATAAATACTGACTAATTTTGCTTGGTTCAACCGCTCAAAAGCACGTTTAGCCGGTACAAAATTAGGATATTGAGTCACTAAACGTTGTAAAATCATACGCGATAAAATTTCATCTCCCTGATTCCACTCATTTAATGCTTGCAGATACATAAAATCTGCATTTTGCTCCATAATTAATGGAGCTTTACTCATAAACACGGGCTCAATAAAGCTTACACGGGCTTGATTTTGTGCTTCCATCCTTTGTAAAACTTTACGCGCTTGTACGCTACCATTATCGCTCGCCTGTTGTAATAACTCCTTACCCTTAACAAGAGAGCGCTCCCCAGCTGTACCTTCCAAATAATAAGTACCTAACTGATATTGCGCATAAGCATTTTGACGTGCAGCCAGTTTTTCATAAAAGCTTGCAGCCATTTTGGGGTTTTTATCAACACCCACACCATAATGATACATTCTTGCTAAAGCCAACATCGCTTTCTCATTCCCTTTATCTGCAGATTGTTGGTAATAGTTAATTGCGTCATTAAAATCAAGTTTGGTAATAACTCCTGTTTCTGATAACAATCCTAATTGATAAAGAGCATTGTCATTTCCTAAAGCCGCTGCTTTTTTATACCAGGATAAAGCTTGTTGTGTATCACGGGATTGTCCAAGGCCATTGAAATAAATTGCGCCTAATTGATTCATTGCCTCATGAACTTGGTGAGTAGATGCTTCAACAAACAAATCTCTAGCTTTTTGATAGTTGACTGGCGTTCCTTTACCGTATAAGTACATTAATGCCAAATCATATATCCCTAAAGCATCTCCTTTCGCAGCAGCTTGTTCATAAGCTTTGAATGCCTGGGCATAATTATCATTGACTGTTTCATCAATAAAACCTAAAGCAACCGAAGCTTCTGGTAGGACAGAAGCAGCCTTCTCATACCATTGCTTAGCCAAATTATAATCGGGCTCGCCATTCTCACCCAATTGATAAAACTGACCTAACAGATACTGAGCAAGAGGATTTCCTTGTTCTGCAGATGCAGTATACCAACGTTGTGCCTCAGCCAGATTAGGTTCGGAACCCAAACCTTTTTCCAGCATAAAAGCCAATTTCAATTGGGCATACTGGTCTCCTTTTTCGGCTAAACCAGAATAAATTTGTTTGGCTTCTTGCATTTTCTCTGGATCAGAATTTTCTGCCAAATAGAAATCAGCCAAAACGATTCCTGCATGACTGTTTCCTAATTTATAGGAGCGTATTAAATTAGGTAAGAAATCTTGTCCATTTTGTTTTTGCAACACGGCCATATTAAAATCAGCATAAGAGAATTTATCATCAACGGATTTCTGCAATTGCTCAATTCCTTTTGTCTTGTCTTGAGCAATACCCTTCCCTTCTGCAGAATAAGTTCCTAAGATAAAATCGCTTACTGAGTTTTGTCCTGCTTGCTGATACCAGGTGATCGCTTGTCCTGGATCCGCTTTAACACCGACACCCCGATCATAGAGTAATCCCAGCAATAATGCGGCATTTTCATCGCCAGAAGCCGCTTGCTCCTTAGCAATAAGAAAAGCTTGCGATTGTCTCGCCTTATCCTGATCCATAGCATCGTAAAATGCGAGTGGCAGTAATGCCTGCGAAATACCTCTATCTGCTGCTCCTTGATACAATTGACGAATCATAGCTATTCTGTGCTTCCTAACATTGACACTTAAACCGCTATCATTTTGACGCGCCAAACTATCTGCAAGCTCATATTCTGCCGGGCCATAATTATTGGCTGCAGCCAGATATAACATGGACATTGCCTGTTCAGGGTTAGGCTGAATATACACTGTGCCATCTGGACCAGTTATTCCCTGAGATAGGATTCTGGCCAAAACATATTGAGATTTTTTGTTTCCTTTAAACGCTGCATCAGTTAAATCATTTAATGCAAGCTGATAATCATTTTTATCCTTTGCATGCTGCAAATATAAAAGTCCTAAATTGTATTCAGCCCCCAAATGTTGCTGCTGTGCCGCATTTTGATAAAAAATAATGGCTGAAGAATCACTTTGTGCTACACCGATTCCATATTGAAACATTTGTCCTATTTGAAACTGCGATTGAGCATCACCTAATATGGCTCTGAAATATAAATGATTAAACATCGACATGTAGTTAAGTTGTGCTTGCCAACCTTGAGTCCACAAATCCATGATGCTGGCTTGGGAATTATCATCATAATCATAATAATTAGCATCTATGTAAGGAGCAGGTAAGTTCAACTGAGCAAATACAGGGGAATTGACCCTTTCCAAAGCAGAGAGCTGCGGGTCTAAAGGATAAAGAGGATAGGTCCATTGATTTGCCTGGAAGCTTGGGATTTTACTCAAGAGTGCATCGTAATAACTGGTAATTGGTACATCATTAGGTTGAACTAATTCAAATTGAGGCTGGAAAATAGACTGTCGCATTATTTTTTTCAGCTGAGGTGCTTGGTTATAAGCAAAATCTCCTAATACTGCAGGATTATGCCAGGCACTAAGTATTCCTTTCATTTGAAAATCGGTTTGTTCCAGTTTATCGGTGGTGCCATTACTTAACCACAATGCTGCTTGCGCTAATGCGGCTTCTTGATTTTTTGCACTTTCATCTTGATTCGCCTGAGCCAACCATTGTTTTGCCAAATTTTGATCCGCATCAACGCCTATTCCTTTTTGATACATTTCGGCTAACTCACGTTTCGCTTTGGGCAATCCATTCTGAGCGGCCTTCAAGGTCCACATAAATGCAGTTTTGGTATCATAAATTGGGCTTTTCTGTTGTAAATAAACGTGAGCCAAGTCTAAATATGCTTCATCACTTGACTGATTACCTGCTTTATTAAACCACTGCAAAGCTTGTTCTTTTTGATTTTGCTCTAAAGCCAATTCCCCTAAAGCCACCATTGCAGGCGCAAAACCTTGCGCTGCAGCTTGATTTAATAATTCCTCACCTTTCTTTTCATCTTTATCAACCAGCTGCCCTTCAAGATAAAGCTCACCCAATCGAGTTATGGCTTGAGTATTGCCATTAGCAACTGCTTTATTTAACCAAATAAGGCCTAATTTACGATTTGATGAATTACGACTATCAATAAAATTCTTTGCTAAGGTAAATTGTGCAAGAGAGTTACCACTTTTTGCCGCATTAATATAATAGCGAGTTGCCGTATCGCTATTTTTCTTTACCCCTACTCCATACATATAAGCGGCTGCCGTAAACATTTGGGCGTCTACATCACCTGCATCGGCTGCTTTTTTAAACCAGACAAAAGCTTGCTCCGGATTCTTATCATGCAATAAAGTGTATTTCGCCATCAGTTGGATTGCAGGAAGATATCCCTTTTGTGCGGATTGAGTAAAATAACGTATTGCTAACAAACTATTTTTTAACTGGCCATATCCATATAGATAAATCCGTCCTAAATAGTAATCAGCGACTGCATTTTTCCCTGATTGAGTCATCAAAGGCTCTATCGCGTTATTATAATTCCCTAATCGATAAGCACTAAAGTCATCAGCAAAAGTATTTTGGCTAGCTGATGCAACGAATAAACATACCCAAGGTACTAGCGATTTCATGAAAATTCTCCCTCTTTGCATGGCAATTTAACCTGATTTTTTATCATTATATTTTCAGATTTATACCCCAGGTATTATGCCATAATGCACTACTTCATTAACGGCCCCATTTCTCGTTGTGCCATCGACTATCCAAAAATTACCTTTATTATTCAAACCAAATTTAACATTAACGTATTCACATACTTTTATCGTATCAGCACAATCAATAATTTTTCCATAGGAAGTTTTACCATCCCCCGCTGTACAAATAAATTTGACTAATGGTTCCCCTGTAGCTAATGCCGCCCATTGTCGACCACCTATAGAATGATTATATCGAGTTGTATACTGACTATTCTCATCACGCATTTGGTACAAGCTGACCGTTTGGGTTGATTTATTAAAGAAGAAATACAAAGATTGCAAAGCACCCTCTTTCCCTGGATAAAGAGATAATACTTTTAAACTTTCCTTATACCCTACCGGCTTACATCCTATAGGAAACCTTGCCTCCTCTTTTTCCGCCTTGGCTTGCGCCTCTTGAGGGTCATTTTTTTTGGGTTTGGCTGCCTCAAGTTGTGCAGACATGAGTCCTAAGAACAGCATCAATGAAATTGAAGTGATTTTATTTATTGTGTTCATTATATTTCTCACTCACTGTCATTTATTGGACGTACAATAACCGTTGTACCCGTAAAATTATTTCGCTCACTTGATAACTCAACAAAGCTTTGATTTAACCATTTAGCATCTTGAGTGAACATCCGCACACATCCATGACTTGCTCTTACTCCAGGAATATCATCTGAACCATGTAATGCAAACCCTTTATGGAAAAACATGCAAAAAGGCATCTTTGCGCCACCTTTGCCTATAGGGAAGACATCGGAGACACATTTTTCATTTTCTTTACTGAAAACCCGATAAATTCCGGTTAAAGTGCGGCAAGAACGATTGGCATCAGGACATCGGTCTCTTCCAGATGAAATCGGTCCCCATTTCACCAGATTACCTTCGGCATCATAAGCACCAAAAGCCAATTTATCCTGATCAACAATAATTTGTTTTTGATGTTCATTCGGAATTTTTAATGGGAACGGTGCCACATCAAAAACGGAGAGATAAGCTAAGTTTTTTGGAACTGCGATAATCTTGCCAGTCCATAAAGGGTTATAGGTCCGATTGACCCTTTGCACAATATCGCGTTGATTCGGATCTGGAAATAAGGTATCCCAGCTTTGCCCCGACTCTACTTTAATACAGTCGTATTGTGGGTATCCACATAATCCAGTGCCATAAAAGTTACCCGCATTCGCAATGGTAACCATGAGCATCATCAATGCAGCTGAAAGTAATTTATACATATGCCCCCCTCTCACCTTACTTTTTATTTTTACATGCAAGATTTGTGCTTAAATATCAATTTATTCTAATTATTATTCGAGCATATCTAAAATAAGTTTAGTACGAATATTAGAGTTTTTGCTAGGGTTATGAATAATATTCCGCGTCATTAATCGATAACTGAGATTCAATAGGGAGATTTTTTGGGGTTTCGAACAGGAATAGAGCCCAGTTTTGCTGCATTGTACCCAGATTACAACCGCTTTATGGCAATATGTTTTCGCCATGAAAAAATTGAAAAATACGCTTTGCTAAATGCTCACTAATTCCTGAAACTTTGGCAATCTCTTCTAATGGAGCTTTAGCAAGCTCTCGTATCCCACCAAAACGATGCAGTAATGCTTGTCTTCGTTTGGCTCCAACTCCTTCTATATCCTCAAGCGTTGATTCCAATCTCTTTTTTTGTCTTTTTTTACGATGGGCCGTAATAGCAAAGCGGTGGGCTTCGTCACGAATATGTTGTAACAAATGCAAGGCTTTTGAGTCATCAGGTAACGTCCATTCTTTTGCTTCGTGCACTAAAATCAATTTTTCCCATCCCGCTTTCCGTGAGGGTCCTTTAGCCACTCCCAACAAGGTAACCGTTGAAACACCTAAGGACGTAAGAACTCTCTGGGCCACCGCGACTTGTCCCTTGCCTCCGTCAATAATTAATACATCGGGTAAAGATTGAGCTTCCACTAAACGCTTAAAGCGACGGGTAATTGCCTGTTCCATTGCGGCATAATCATCTCCTGGAGTAATACCTTCGATATTAAAGCGTCGATAGTCATTAGGACTAGGACCTTCATGATCAAACACAACACAGGATGCAACAGTCGCTTCACCTTGAGTGTGACTAATATCAAAACATTCCATGCGTTCAATGGGTTTACTTAGACCCAAAAGCCGCTCCAACTCTAGGAAACGAGATTTCATTGTGGAATGTTTCGTAACATATTCGGCTACTGAAACACGTAAATTATTTCGTGCAAAATCCATCCAGCGGGACTTAATTCCGCGAGGATTCACTTGAATTTTACACAATTTCCCACGCTGTTGTGATAATGCTTCTTCTAAAGACTGGTGATCCACCAAATTCTGATTCGTAATGATTAAAGCAGGAATCTTCTCTGGGGCGTCTAAATAATAAAATCCAATAAATGCATCAAAAGTTTGTTGCCACAAATCGTCCATGTCGAGTTCATCTTCTAGACCTTTTTGAGGGACTGATGGAAAATAGCTACGACTTGCCAATACTTGACCTTCACGAATGGTCACACATTGGACGCATGCAAAACCAGGGCTAAGTTCAATTGCAATAGCATCTGCATCCCCACGTAATTGCAAAACCCCCTGTTGTTCTTGCACCAATCGCAAACTTTTAATTTGATCGCGCAAAAGTGCTGCTTCTTCAAAATTTAATTCGTTTACAGCTTTATCCATTCGCTTAGCAAGCTCATCAAGAATTAATTGAGATTTACCCTGTAAAAATCGCATAGCGTCCTGCACTGATCGTTTGTAATCTTCAGGTGTTATAAAATTGACACAGGGTGCAGTACATCTTTTAATTTGGTACTGCAAGCAAGGTCTTGATCGTGCATTGAAATAACTGTCTCGACAATTCCGGACTTTAAAGACTTTTTGAATAGTGACTATGGTTTCTTTTACCGCGGCACTACTGGGATAAGGACCAAAAAAATCACCTGAAAGAGGTTTTTTTTTAGAACGATAGCTTTCTATACGCGGAAAGTCAGGATGATTGGATAGATGAATGTATGGATAAGATTTATCATCACGTAATAAAACATTGTATTTGGGTTTTAATGTTTTAATCAGATTGCTTTCCAATAATAAAGCTTCTGTTTCGCTACGCGTAACGGAAATTTCTATAGAAACGATTTGATTCACCAAAGAACGGGTTTTAATCCCTGTATTTTGTTTGTTGAAATAGCTTGTAACCCGCTTTTTCAGATTGGAAGCCTTACCTACGTAAAGAAGATGACCCGCTTCATCAAGCATTCGATAAACTCCGGGCTCATTAGGTAACTTTGTCAGAAACAACGCTAATTCTGTAGAAATATTCATGTAATAATAGCAATAATTTTGGTTTAAAAAGTATTATAGGTGCAGTGCTGCTGCACCTGCTCCTTACTCAAAATAAAAATTTTTGGAGGAAAGTCAGACGCTGCACCCAGGCTACACTAGGGCCTTTAATCTTCTGACGTCAAGTCGATGGGATTTTCTATAATTCCATGTTTGAGTGCTAAATAAGTAAGCTCCACATCATTTTTAATACCTAATTTTTCAAATGTTCGATAACGGTAGCCATTAATTGTCTTGGTGCTAAGGAAAAGTCTATCACTAATTTCTTGCACATTCATGCCACTGGTAATCATCAACATCACTTGCATTTCACGTTCAGATAATACATCAAAGGGTGAACCTTGTACTTCTTCTAAGCTATTAATCGCAACTTTCTGAGCAATTTCAGCACTAAGGTATTTTTCTCCTTTGGCAACTTTACGTATTGCAGCAGCCATTTCTTCGGCACCCGATTCTTTCGTCAGATACCCCATAGCGCCTAATTGCAAAACACGAGTAGGTAACAGATCGGAACACATCGCGGTTACAGCTATAACCTTAATATGTGGATTGGATTTTTTTAGACGACGTGTTACTTCCCAGCCATCAATCCCAGGCATTTTCATATCTAAAAGGACCACGTCAGGTGAATGTTTTTTTACCAATGCCAAAGCTTCTTCACCGCTTTCTGCATCAGCGACTACCTCTACATCCGACATATCTTCGAGTAATCGTCGAATACCCATTCGAACCAATGCATGGTCATCAACAATTAGTACTTTAATCAAATAATGCTCCTTGACCTTAAAGCCAATGAACAAACTAGGTTGCTCGATGTTAACAAGACTAGCTGTTCATTACAATACATAGATTAACATGCTCTAATATGGATATTAGGGTTATCTGGATCCACTTTGAAAAAAGGTGGAAACTCACCTAGTTCTCGAGTTCGAGCTAGAAGTTTACCTATGTCTGATAAAACAAAATCGTACAAAACCTGATAATCATTAATTACAAAATAAACGGGTTGTAACATATCGATGCGATAGGGCATCCGAAATGCAGCTACTGGTTCAAAAACCACTCTAAGCGGAATATCACTTTCGACGCTATAGACTGTTTCACTGATAGAAGACAGTATTCCACCGCCATAAGCTCGCAATCCCTGTGCGCTTCTCACTAAACCAAACTCCACAGTAAACCAAAACAATCGTTGGAGTAAGGGCCAATCTGATTCAGGGAAGGTTAATACTTTTTGGGCATAGTCATAAACAAACTCTGCATAAACCTTATCCGTCAACATGGGACAATGGCCAAAGACTTCATGAAAGATATCAGGCTCTTTAACATAATCCAACTCTTCTTCATTTCGAATAAAAGTAGCTACAGGAAAATGTTTGGTGGCCAACAATTCAAAAAATTCTCGAGCGGAAATTAATGCCGGGACTCCAGATA
Organism: Legionella stuttgartensis; assembly: GCF_977063405.2. Taxonomy (NCBI): domain Bacteria; kingdom Pseudomonadati; phylum Pseudomonadota; class Gammaproteobacteria; order Legionellales; family Legionellaceae; genus Legionella; species Legionella stuttgartensis. Next base: position 22,009 of record NZ_CDRUHA020000004.1, on the reverse strand, counting down.
CTTGCCAACCAGTTTCAGCTTTAAGCCTTTGATTTAGATCGGGAATCTGTGGAATTTTTTCAGATTTTATCGCTAAAGTTTTTAATCCAGTTATGAATTCATCACAAGCTCTTCCTGGTATTAATTTTATTTGTCTTTCAAATAAAATACTCCAGATTTTATTTTCTTCGGCAGAATAATTAACAAACCCTTGAGCGTCAGGAATATGCGCTACATAACGGCTTGAAAATTCCATAATTTCTCCTTTACATACAAATGATCGTACAAATTAATCGCAAACTAGTATTTATCTTAAAAAAAACCACCTTTTCTAGTTATTAGGCAATTTCAGAATAAATGTCAATAACTATTACAGATTTTTCAAATTATGCTATAAAATCAAGCTAATATGATCTTCGGAAATAAACAATGACGGCAGCCATTTTAGCAACCGGTGATGAAATTGTTCATGGTGATACCCTAAATACCAATGGTCGCGACATCGCTCATGCCTTAAGCTCTGAAGGTTTATCTTTAGGCCTGCACCTTTCTTGCAGTGACAAAAAAGTTGATATTATCAATTGCTTGCAGTTCTTAACCAAAAAGCATGACATTATCATTATCATTGGCGGACTAGGACCTACCACAGATGACCTCACTCGTTTTGCCTTATCTCAATTTACAGGCGAAGCATTGGTACAACATGCAGAAGCTCTTGAGCACATAAAAACGCGCTTACGAGATGCAAAGCTAATCCTCAATGCAGGGAATTTACAACAATGCCTTTTTCCTGAACAAGCCCAACTTTTACCCAATCCTGTGGGAAGCGCTTTAGGGTGCTATTATCAGTGGAATAATAAAATCTTTTTTTTATTACCTGGTCCACCCCGTGAATGTTTGCCAATGTTTAATAATTACGCACTGCCTATCTTGCAGCAAACTACCCACAGCCACAAACAAATACTCAAGTGGCGAATTTTTGGCTTGGCAGAAAGTGAAATAGCCCAAAAATTAGAAGATGCGCTTGAAAGTATTGATTGTCATACAGGCTATCGATTGGAATCACCTTATATAGAATTTAAGGTGCGTTGTACTCCCAATTTGATGCATAAAGTAAAGGACATAGTCGATCCAATCCTAGAACCACACATTATTAGCTCTGTAGAGAAAAAAGCGTCAGAACACTTACGTGAATTAATTGCCAGTATTAATGAACCAATAACTATAATTGATGAAGCAACGGGGGGATTATTGCAATTATTGCTAACCAGGCCCAATACACATCATTTATTACATTTTAGTGATTTACATCAAAATAAGCTGTATTTTCATATCAGTGGCCTAGCAGAATATTGGCAGCAACAACCCACAAACGGGACAACACAAGTAATCATTGACTACAGCAATCACTCTCAAGAAGGACGTGAAACCCATAGCATCCCCTATCGGAGTGTTTCAGTAGTTGAACATGCTGCAGAATGGCTATGCTTCAGACTCTTTCATCTCATCAATCAGCTGCATCAATGAATAGCATAATTGTTGTGTTCCTTCACCACTGATTGCAGAAATGGCAAATACCTTATCTTCCCAGCCCAGGCCCTTTACTATGGTCTGTATTCTTTCTTCACGACTCTCAGCATCGGGTAACATATCTATTTTGTTCAACACCAGCCATCGAGGTTTTTGCAACAGTTCAGGATTGTATTCCGCTAATTCATGAATAATTGCTTTAGCTGAGGCAACCGGATCACTGTCGTCTAATGGAGCGACATCAATTACATGGAGTAACACACAGGTACGTGAAAGATGTTTTAAAAACCGATGCCCAAGCCCAGCACCAGTAGAGGCCCCTTCAATGAGACCTGGAATATCAGCCATCACAAAGCTTTTGTGTGAAGAAACACTCACCACACCTAGACCTGGATGCAACGTAGTAAAAGGATAATCCGCTACTTTTGCTTTTGAACTGGATACTGCGCGGATTAAAGTAGATTTTCCGGCATTAGGCAATCCTAATAAACCCACATCAGCCAAAACACGCAACTCCATACGTAAATGCCGTGATTCGCCTGGACTTCCTGGACTCGTTTGCCTTGGAGAACGATTTACACTACTTTTATAGCGTGTATTTCCTAAACCATGAAATCCACCTTGAGCAATCAATACGGGTACGCCTGGTTCTTTAATATCACCCAACAACTCTCCAGTATCTACATCATAAATCATAGTGCCGACAGGGACTTTTATCGTTAAATCATCACCTTTTTTTCCGGTACAATTTCCTCCCATGCCATGCTGGCCATTACCTGCTTTATAATGACGCATATAACGGAAATCAATCAGGGTATTTAAATCCGTACTGGCTTCAAAATACACGCTGCCGCCATCACCACCATCACCGCCATCAGGACCACCACGGGGTATGAATTTTTCGCGTCTGAAGCTTAGACAACCATTTCCACCATTGCCCGCATCTACTTTTATTACTGCTTCATCAACGAATTTCATGACCAACCTCAAAATAAAAAAAAACCCCGTTGCCGGGGTCAAATAGCGACATTGCATTTGGGTATAACATGTATCCTGAATTAAGTACAATCATATTCCGGAATACGTTATAAACACCAAAGCCGCTCTGAGCGGCATAATGGTTTCCTGTACGAATTAGTTTGCAGCTTCTTCTTTTTCTTCTGCAACTATAGTTACGTACTTACGATTTTTGTCACCCTTAACAACAAATTGAACCAAACCTTCAACTAGGGCAAACAAGGTATGATCACGACCACAACCTACGCCAGGTCCTGGATGGAAACGTGTACCACGTTGTCTTACAATTATTTCACCCGCATTAACAAATTGACCGCCATAACGCTTAACACCAAGATACTTGGGATTCGAGTCGCGGCCGTTACGAGTACTACCACCTGCTTTCTTATGAGCCATTTCTATCCTCTCTTACTTGCTTATCGCAGTAATTTTAACTTGCGAATAATATTGTCTGTGCCCCATTTGCTTTCTGTGGTGCTTACGACGACGAAACTTGATAATTTTAACTTTCTTGTGACGACCATGATCAAGCACTTCAGCTTTCACTATTGCCTTGGCAACTAATGGTGTACCACAAACGATTTTATCACCATCAGCTAACATTAACACTTCTTCAAATTGTATTTCATTGCCAACATCTTCAGGCAGTAATTCAATTTTTAACACATCACCTTCCTTCACGGTGTATTGCTTACCGCCAGTTTTGATTACCGCATACATAATATTTCTCCAATTCGCCTGATTGGCTATCACAAATTCAATAAAGTCGCATATTCTATGAAATTATGACTATGACTTCAAGTTCATTTTAAAATATTGTATACTTCGCCACCCTTTCCGGATATTTTAATTCATTATCCGGTGTTTAATCTGGTCGCGGATTAAATTTTAAAGGAACCGTATCGATTCATCACATCTAATCTTGGCAAAAGCCATATTTGAATGAATGTGCTGAATAGTTACCAAAAACTTATAAAAATTTTTGGAGTATATAATGTCAAACATCCTTTTAGAAGCACAAGCAAGAACGGATATGGGGAAAGGTGCGAGCCGCCGCCTACGTCGTCTTGAAAATAAAGTACCTGCTGTAATTTACGGTGGGGATAAAAAGCCAATGTCAATTCATTTTCAACATAACAAAGTAGTTAAAGCACTAGAAACAGAAAGTATCTATTCAAGTGTTTTTGATATTACAGTTGATGGTAAAGTTGAACATGTTATTTTAAAAGCGTTACAACGTCATCCCTACAAACCTGTTGTAATGCATATGGATTTACAACGCGTTTCTAAAACTGACATTCTGATTAAATTAGTACCCATCCACTTTATCAATGAAGAGAAAGCTCCAGGTATTAAAGCAGGTGGTATCATTAACCACACCATGACTCAAGTAGAAGTTCGTTGCCAAGCAAAAGATCTTCCTGAGTTTATTTCAGTAGATATGTCAGAAGTTAAAATGGACGATGTTGTTCATTTATCTCATTTAAAATTACCTAAAGGGGTACAACTGACTGTTGATGTTACTGATGGAAGTCATGACGCACCTGTTGTTAGCATTCATATGCCCAGAGGAAACGTAACAGAAGAGGAAGAAGCTGAAGCAACCGAAGTTCCAGCCTCTGCTGTACCCACTGTTAACGCTGAGAAAAATGAAGAGTAATCTTCAAGTTTGATTGAAAAATGTAAAACGTAGCCTGGGTAATGCGACAGCAGAGCCCGGGAAATTTGTGTAAACTTAACCCGGGTACAGCAGTACTTTACCCAGGCTACATAAGCTCCAAAATTACGACCCCTATCAAAGAGCTATATCATGGCTATAAAACTTATCATTGGTTTGCGTAACCCCGGTTCAGCCTATGAACATACGCGTCATAATGCCGGTGGATGGTTAGTCTCTGCCTTAGCTCAGCGACATAGTGTCTTTTTCAAATTGGAAAAAAAAATGCAAGCCGAACTGGCTGATTTGGAATTAAATCAGCATGCAGGTAAATTGGTTTTGCCCATATCTTTTATGAATCACAGCGGTCAGCCTACCCGACTCATTAGTCAATTTTATAGAATTCAACCTGAAGAAATACTGGTTATACATGATGAATTGGATTTACCTCCAGGACGAATTAAACTTAAAACAGGTGGCGGTCATGGCGGTCATAATGGCTTAAGAGATATAATTGCCCAACTAGGTAGCCCAGAATTTCATCGCTTACGAATTGGAATCGGTCATCCTGGTCATAGAGATTTAGTTCATCAATTTGTGCTCGGTAAACCCTCAGCACAAGACAGACAATTAATTTATGATGCAATTGATAGAGGCATCGCGGTAATGCCTTTAGTCTTATCTGGTGATTTAGCTAGAGCAATGAATCAATTGAACGTTTAGATCCTGTTTCTCTGCAAGTTATTAATCCCAATCGATTTGAATAAGTTGGCAGAGTAGCAGTTAGTTTAGTTTAAGGTGCGTTCGGTATAAAAGATAATTTATTCTTTTCTATCGAACTAAATTATTTAGAATGGATCCCATATTAAGTGCGTCACATTTTTTTATGGGATAACGTTCGTTTAACGACATAAAAAGAAGAACATTATTTTTTACTTTTTATGCCGAAATTCACGTTAGTTTTAACATTTAGAGGTATTACTCATGGGATTTAAATGCGGCATAGTGGGCTTGCCCAATGTTGGTAAATCAACTCTGTTCAATGCGCTCACCAAAGCAGGTATTGAAGCAGCAAACTATCCTTTCTGCACTATTGAACCCAATGTAGGCATAGTTACTGTTCCCGATCCCCGTCTTGATGCTTTGAGCGAAATAGTAAAACCACAGCAAGTGCTCCCAGCCACCATGCAATTTGTTGATATCGCAGGGATTGTAAAAGGAGCATCCAAGGGCGAAGGTTTAGGGAATCAGTTTTTGGCTAATATTCGCGAAACCGATGCCATTGCTCATGTAGTCCGTTGCTTTGAAAATACTGATGTAGTGCATGTAGAAGGTCATGTAAATCCACTAAGTGATATCGAAGTAATTAATACAGAACTGGCCTTAGCAGACATGGAAACTCTTGAAAAAGCCATTCTCAAAGCTGGAAAAAATAGTCGTAGCGGTAATAAAGAAGCAATTTTTGAAATGAAAACCTTGGAAAAAATCAAGGCTCACCTTGATGAAGGGTTTCCTGTCCGTACTCTTGAATTAAGTACTGAAGAAGAACCTCTTGTACGCCGCCTGTTTCTACTCACCGCCAAACCAGTGCTCTATATTGCGAATGTCGATGACAATGGTTATGAAAATAATCCATTATTGGACAAAGTTCGTGACTTAGCCTTACAAGAAAAAGCCAGTATTGTTGCTCTATGTGCAGCAACAGAAGCGGAATTAGTCGAGTTGGATGAAGCGGATCGCCAAGAATTCATGGAAGATTTAGGATTAAATGAACCTGGATTACATCGAGTAATTCGTGCAGGTTATGAATTGTTAGGATTACAAACCTATTTCACAGCAGGAGTAAAAGAAGTAAGAGCCTGGACCATTCCTAAAGGAGCTACCGCACCGCAAGCAGCAGGTGTTATCCACACTGATTTTGAAAAAGGATTCATCCGCGCAGAAGTCATAGCATACGATGCATTTATCGCATGTAAAGGCGAACAAGGTGCTAAAGAAGCCGGAAAGTTACGTCTAGAGGGCAAAGATTATATCGTTTGTGACGGGGACGTAATGCATTTCCGATTTAATGTATAAGTTCAAGTTAAACCCCGAGTTTTACTTGACAATTTGTATGTGCAAACCTTAGCATTTGTTGATTGAATCGTAGAGGACAAACAATGGCGATTGACAGTATACGCGCGCTAATTAGTGACGATTTTAATGCAGTTAATACCTTAATTGTTAATAAAATTGAATCGCAAATTGGCTTAATTGATGATATGTCCCACCATATAATACAAAGTGGCGGCAAAAGACTACGGCCATTGTTGGTTCTTTTAGCAAGTAATGCATGTGGTTACCAAGGTAAAGAGCACATTACGCTGGCTGCGATGGTTGAATTTTTCCACACAGCCACTTTACTTCATGATGACGTCATTGACGAATCTACATTGAGAAGAGGACGTCAAACAGCAAACGATATCTGGGGCAGCAAAGCAAGTATTCTGGTTGGTGATTATCTCTTTACCCAATCGATTGAACTTATTGTTGATTCCGGTAATACAGAAGTACTCAAACTCTTTGCTAAAACGGCACTCGAGATCAGCTGTGGGGAAGTAAAACAACTATCCAATCGGCATAATCCTGCATTAACCTTTGAAGAATATTTTGATGTAATTCGTGCAAAGACGGCTCTTTTATTTGCAGCTGCTGCCTGTATCGGCCCCATGATCAGCAACGCGTCTAAAGAACTACAAGACAGCCTCTATGCTTATGGCCTGCATCTAGGAAATGCCTTCCAACTTATAGATGATGCTCTAGATTATTGTTCTGATGCCAAAACTATAGGCAAAAACATAGGAGATGACTTAGCTGATGGGAAAGCTACGTTACCTTTAATTCACGCATTGCAACATGGAACTGAACTGCAGAAACAGCAAATCATGAGCAGTCTGAAACAAGGAAGCCTGGATTTCTTACCTGAAATTCTTATCGCCCTGGAAGAAACAAAAGCAATAGAATATACCAAAAACATAGCAGCACAAGAAATCGACAAAGCATTATCCTCTTTAGTGACATTACCCGATTCAAAATATAAAGAAGCGCTTATCAATTTGGCACATTTTGCTTTGCAAAGAAGCTATTAATTTGTTCAGTATAAAGTAGTCTGCGCAAAACCTGGGATGTCAAAGCCAGAAATTTATCAATACCAGGCTACTTATTACTCAGTACGGAGTGTAGCTCAGCCTGGTAGAGCACTGCCTTCGGGAGGCAGGGGTCGCAGGTTCAATTCCTGTCACTCCGACCATATAAATATGAGTTATTAAGTCACCAAAGAAAAAAACCGCTCTATCGCCTGATCCATTATCTTAAGGATTAACGAGCTCATCTAAGTCGCTAACTAGGGATTTACTGGCGTAAGTTTTTCTAAAATTGTCTTATAAGCTGACCCCTTCATCACTAGATATAAAATGCTTTTCTGCAATATCCCACTCACTTTTTGATACATCAAACACAAGTATGTATTTCATACCAAGTTGTGTCTAAATTCTAGACTACTGTATTGTTCGATGAGCAAAAGTAGCACTTAAGAAGCAACGTAGATTACGGAGACACACATGCTGTACAATAACAACCCATCATGATAATATTTTCCACTTTAAAAACCGTAACAATTCCTGAACGATGACTAAATGAAAACAACTAGAATGTTAAGAGCCGACGCTATAAATCCTTTTGATAATTTGCCGAATGAAGCACTGCAATATTTGCTCCGCTTTACCAATCATCGCGGCATGTTAGTGTGCAAACGCTTCCTGGAAGCAGATAGAGAAGTAACCAAAAATGAAGCGCAAAAGTTTTTCACCGACTACCTAAGAACAAAAACTATAAACTTTGACTCAGTACACCCTCTAAAGATAATCTATCTTATAAATGTATTTGCGCTTGATGAATTGCCTAAAATATCAGATCCAAACGAAAAAACAGCCACTATTGGTATCTTATTATTACAATTATATGAAGTGCTGTATTTCTATACCAATCATAACCAGATAGAATTTACACTTCTACGCGAACCCGACGTACTAGCGAGTTCAGCATGGGCAGTTTCTTATTTAGTTACTTCTAATGATGAGAGTGATTCACTAAGAACCTCTATTTCAGAACAAGATATTAATAAGATCAAAGACGATGTAAGTGATATGCTGGCTTTTCTAACCAACACAAACCCAGAACAAAACATCAACACACGTTATTTTAATGAAATTGTTACAGGGATGATGCAAGATTTCAAAGCAGGCATGAAGTATGCCTTAGATAATACATCTGGCTGTAATTGGCGTTTTTTTAGCTTTACCGCTGAAAGCAAACCGCAGATGATTTTACGCTTAATCAATCAATGTGCCTCTTTGCTTGAAAACCAGCCACCCACACCTCAAACAAGTTGCATCCTGTTTTAATTTAGGCTTTTAAATTTAATCAGTATCTGGGCTTGCTGTGTTTATCATTGATTCCATGCTTTTTATTTGATTTTAGGGCGCGACCTGCCACTCAGCGAGTTCTACCCCTATTTTCAGAGCATTGTTTCAGGGTAATCTTTCTTAATTCATCGACTGGACTCATCATAACTTAATTATTCTTGCAATTTCTGAATTAACTCTTTCCTTTCTTTTAACGATGTTCATAACAAAAGAAACCATTTAACGTAGAGCTAATGACAAGGCTAAAGGCTACGGACGGGTTTAATGGCTTGGTTAGTTGACTATCCAGATAAGTTCTGGCAGATCAAGTCTGCATACTGATGCATACCGCGCTTCCAGAGCTCCTCAACGAATATCGGCCTCGGCAGAATGTTGCTCATGTAAGGCTGTGGACCTATCGACATTCCCGCCTGGACCAATATCTTGGTTTCGAAAGGATGGTTTATTTGAAGCCCATTAATTAGAGGTCATGCCCTTCATTACATTAAAGCCGTTCTATTCTCCATGCCCTGTATTTTTGATCTTTAATTAACTTAAGGTTGCAATTGGAAGAATGGCTTCAAATGTAACAATTTTGTTACAAAACAAACTCCCTATGTCATAGTCACGTTACATTCAGCACCTATCATTTCTTGTGAATTACTTGATAGGAAAAAAATGAACTTAAAAAAATACTTAGTAATTGGAGCCTTAGTAAGCTCTTTGGGCGGGGTTTCTGTTGCAAACGCACATATGCCTCCTGGACATGGATGCCAGAATTCTTCTCCTAAAATCTCAAAATTAGTTCCAGAGGAACACCGTGCTGAATTTAAAGCGATGCTCAAAGACATGCACGCTCAAATGCAGTCATTAATGAAGGAGAAACACGCGTTACATATGCAGTTAATGGGTTTAGTAGCTACACCCGGAGCTCATTGGGAAGACATTTCTTCAGTTATGGATAAATTAATCGCAAATAATGCTGCTACGACCAAATTACTAACAAAAAATCAATTCGAAATGTTTCATAAGTTTGGCGTGCTACTTCCACCACCTCCAGGTGCTGCGGCCCTATAATCTCAATCGCTATCTCCAAGGTTTATTTGGAGATGGACATGAAATACCATACTGATTATTATGACTTCCATTAGTAAAAAACCAAGACCGTTAGTTTGTTACATAATCAATAATCGTATACTTTAGTTACTCTGAATAGGTACATGAATATGAGTGATACCATCAACTTAGCGAAAATGAGACAACAAAAAAAACTAAACCAATTCAAACGAGAAAACAAAAGCACATTGGTTAGTGCTAAAATTTCTAAAATTCCTGGGCAAACCTATTCTGGTAACATCGATATTTATTTTAAAAAGGAAATCAAAATTTCGTCTACCGAGGCGGTCCATATCATAGAAAAGAATGGTTCATTTAAATCGCTTATCTGCCATGTCAAGCATCCCTCTTTAGAACAATTGAAACGATTTGGTTTCATCCCAGCTGGAACGCCTATTTCTCAAGCCATCAAACAATTAGGTGGATACCGCCAAATCATTCTTAAACGAGCCTATGAAAATCATAGGCTTACATCGCTTCATACAGAAAAAGTGTCCTTACTGGATTTTTCTCAAGACCTATTGATGGCTTTAGAGCCCTTAGAGTGTGTAACTAATACGCTAAATGAACATCTATATGAACATCAAAAAATAGCCATTCAGTCTACAATTAAAAACCTCCTAATAAAATTATCTCAATATAAAGCCAAGCATCGGAATACATTGCATCCGTTATGTGCATTCGATACAAATGCACTTAATAAAATGGACCAGCTCTATGAGGCGCTATGTACACGATTAGAAGCGTTATCCGTAACCATTGATAATGCATCTTTTGAAGAACTTAAAGTGCTCTTAAGACCAACGGGCTCAGAATCCATTCTTACTCATGTAAAAGATATGGGTATGGCAATTATTGTAAAAACGCAAGAACTGAATCAAAACCTTACCTACAGCCGCAAAGCAAAATCCTTTTTCAGAGGTGACTTAAATAATGCCTGCGAAGAGGCACTCAAAGCAATTCAGAATTATGAAGTGGATCCACACAATCCTATTTTGCTCGAGCACCAGGGAAACTTTAATGATACTGGCAGTACACTTGCTGTTGATTTCTCCGGACTTGATGAAGAAAAAATAAAACCTCTCATTTATGCAATTAATGAACTATCAAATCACGGTATTCAAAAACGAGAGGAACGCTATGTATTAGGGAAAATAGAGCTAAGCCCTTCTAATCTCTCTAATAAAGCAACATGGAACAATTTTTCTTTATCTAATGTATTTAAAGATATTTTCCGCGGGACTTTAGTTGTACTCAAGCAAGCTATCTTTGGAGTAGCATCTTTCCTTATAAATTTAATTATAGATTTACCTATCTCTTTCCTTACTGCCCTTTTCTCTTTTGACCTTCTAAAAATTGCTTCATTAAGTACATTACTTTTTCCTCAAAAGAACCAAAATAGTACAATACCATTAGTTAAAGAACTTCTCGAGTCTTGTTCATTTAAGCAAACCAGTTTTGGGTCGAATAGTGGACGAAAACTCGCTTTATTAGCGGTTAATTTATTAAAAGATGTAGGTAATACATTCTTAGGTATACTTTACCGTTTAGGTTTTGGTTTTTATGACCTTTTTTTAGATGCAAAAATACAGTTCAAAAAAAGCAATCGAACGACTCAATGCCAAGCAATTTTATCGGATATTAGCGATTCTCTTACAGCAATAAAGCAAGAAAACATAAAACAACTTGATTCTTTGATAACACAAGAAAAGAGCATCATAAAAGCTCAAAAAAACTGCTCTCAAAATACTAGGCCTATAGTAATAACAAGTCCTGACGTCGCCTGTGCCCCCTACCATCTTAGCTCGGGAGAATGGCATGACCTAGTAAATGTAATCTTTGATAAAGTAAAAACAGTCTTGGATGAGGGAGTTACTTTTGCTCTCGCAAAAGATCCCATTAAAACAAATCTAATTTTGGTATTACAGCTTGGAGCCGTGCTTTCCATCCTCGCTCCAACAGCAATGCCACTGGTAACCCAAATATACACCCAAATATTTTCCCTTTTACAAAATACAGTAATTACTATTATTCCTCAGCCTGTTTTAAATACATCAACCCTGATAATGAATAATGATATGGTTAAATACCTTCAAGTCACTCAAATGCTTGAAAATATAATCGGTATTAATCAACCTTTAGGCACTGATTTGCCTATAAAAAAAATTGACTCTTTTAAGTCTCATCTACCAGAGCAAAACCTAAGGCAAAATAAGACACCTCAGCTATTTTTACAAGTAAAGGCGCTTCAACTTCTCTTAACAAGACAAGATGTACTTCAATCTTTATCATATCGAGAAAAACGTTTGCTCATGATGGCGATTGAAGAATTATTTAATGACATCAAAGATAAAGAAAATTTTATAAAAGGATTATCCTGCTTACTCTATCCCCCTACAAAAAAGACTTCTTTAAATCAAACGTTAACCATTATCTTCGATTACATTCCATTAGTGGCACGCTGTCTTTTGAGTCCTATAACGTTTTCTTCTCGACCTTGGGATGAATTGAAAAATAAAATAATTAAAGATTTAACCCGTATCGGACATGCGATAAGTAGATTATCTAATGCTGTATTTAGCATGGCAGTACGGATTTTTATAAGAGCTCCGGGAGACATTCTTGTTAATGAAATTGCAGCAAGAGTAGAAGGAGCAATCCATGATAATAAACACAGTATCTCTCAAATTTCTTATCAATTAAGCCAATGTTGTAATCAATCAATGGAACAAATCCGACAGAAATCTTCAACTAGTATCGACATCATGCGACGCATGTCTAGTGCACCATCTCCACAAGAAGCGCTCAAAAATGTGACTGCATACTTATATGCTGGTGGGCTTTTTGCATCTGAAAATAATATTAATTCCGAACAAAACACTCTAAGCAGTAACCCTTCTGCAAACGTTCGACTAAATACAGTTGTATAGAAACGTTTTAAGGGTAATGTTTTCTATCAATAGAATGTACTCAAAATAAAGCTTTGATCGACCTTATCTTTGAAGGATAAAATAGTACAACTTTGATTTAAGGTAGTACTCAGAGAATGAAAAAGATTTTACTTGTTTTGTTTTTATCATTGTCTAGTGGCACCATTTTAGCACAAGATGACTTGCCGCAATTATTTTTGTTTTTAGGAGGAAACGAGGCAAGTTCATCTGAACACATACTAAAAAATAATTGCATAAATGGAGTACAAATAATTTATTCTTGGAAACAATTAGAACCTAAAAAAGGTTTTTATGATTTTTCCAAAATTGAAAAGGATTTAAAGTTTCTTAATAAAGAACATAAAAAACTTTTTATCCAAATACAAGACCGATCCTTTACTCCAGACGTATTTAACGTTCCTGACTATATCCGCGAAGAAAGTGTGTATCATGGTGGAGTAGAAATGCAGTATGATTTTCCAGGTGAAGGAAAACCCATTACTACAGGGTGGGTTGCACGCACATGGGATCCTGCCGTAAGAAATCGTTTTCAATTATTAATACGAAAATTAGCATCTCAATTTGATGGAAGAGTTTACGGTATCAACTTACCAGAAACATCAGCTGATTTTGACCCAAACCATATGCCAAAGGACTTCACATCTGATAAATATTTTTACTCAGTAATTAATAATATTCGTTACTTAAAAAAATCCTTTAAAAAAAGCAGGGTTATCCAATATGTCAATTTTTTTCCAGGAGAATGGAATGATGATCATCTTTATATGAGTAGGTTATTTACTTTCGCAATGAAGTATCACATCGGTTTAGGTGGTCCAGATGTTGTACCTTATAAAGATTCGCAGATGAAGAATAGCTATCCTTTTTTTCATAAATATAATGGTAAAGTATTAACGGCTATAGCAATTCAAGAGCCTGATTATACTTATAAAAACCCACAAACAGGTGATTTTTATAATTTTTATGATTTCTATTCTTTTTCAAAAGAATACTTAGGTGCATCAATTCTTTTTTGGAACATTGAAGAGCCGTTTTTGTCTAATCAACTTTCACCTAACTTAAATGTTAATTATTTTATGTGCAATTAACAAAATGCTTAGAGTTCCTTTTCGGTACATTTGCTCGTCACCCCCAAATACAAACCGAACTCATCAATTTCACTAGAGAAATTCTGATTTATGAGAACTTAATTACTCAGTTCAATTTACACCATCAATAGGGCTCAAATGAACAACAATTTATTGAAACTGTTTATTAAACTGAGAAAACACATTAAAGTTCAAAATTAGAACACATTTTAAGCGTTCACAAAACGGTGGTTATTTTAGACTTAATCCGAACTTTTTTAGGAAACTCGGATTTTTGAAAATTAATTCTTGGAGAATTACTTCTTATTTAACCATTTAACAAAATCATCTGCACATTCGGGAACATTAACCTAAGAAATTTCTATGTTACTATGGAGTACGTCATCCTTTAATAATCTGAATAGATATGGAAGATTCAATAATTAATAAAATTATTCAACAAGAAAAAAAACTGTTAGATAAGACTGACACCTTATCAACCTTGATTGATCTGATTGATGATGAGTTTATTGAAATTGGAAGTAGTGCAAATGAGTATAATAAGACAGCGGTCGTGGACTGGCTTAAGAGCAATGATCAATCTAAACGCTCAGGTTCTTCATTCAAAACTCATCAAATTTCTGATGACCTGATTTTACTCACCTATATTAGTGCCATTAAAGATACACCAAATTCTGAAATTAAATACGCTGCCAGATCATCTATTTGGCGCTTAAGAGATAACCAATGGCGTATGATTTTTCATCAAGGAACGCCAATGAAATAATCTTATCCATCACAAGCTTTAAACTTTTTTAGCGCGAACACTCAAACGGTTAGTGTTGAGATAAAGAGCTATAATGAACAGCTTGTGCCAGATAAGGCTAGACTTTCAGCAAACATGCGTGACTAATGACAGCATTTCAATAGGCTATAACTCCATGAGTAACGATATTGACACCCTATTGCAAATGGTGCTCTCTATTTATCTGAATCAAATAGAAAAAACCATTTACGACTCGAGGTGTAAGAAAAATTTAAGCTGAGTATGCTATTGAAGTAGGGATGACAACAAATCAGGCTTAGCTATTCGCTTGCAAATTTGTCAATCTTAAATTAAAACTTTAGACCTTGGCTATAAGGAGGTAGAGATAATGTTAATGCTGTTTCAACAATTTATGTCAGTCGTTGATCCAGAACAACTTTATGAGTGGAAATATGAAGGGCTAAGCAATTTCTCTACTCTCTTTTTTTGGAAGGACAAAAAAGGTGAATATTTAGGATGTAATGATTCTTTTGCTCAGCGTGTAGGTTTTGATAAGAGTCAAAAGGTCCTTGGATGCACCGATTTTGATTTATGTTGGTCCGATTCTGCCCCTGATTTTCGCTTAAATGATTTACAGGTTATTAAATATGAAAAACCTAAAATAATTATCGAAACAGGTAAGTTACTTAATGGCGATCTAGGTAAAGCGATTAGTTATAAATTACCCTTGCGCTCAGCATCAACCCGTGAAGTTACAGGGATTATTGGCATCGCCATTGAGTTTAATCAAATGGAAATTCCCACGGATTCATTGACTAATTCCATTCCTATTTCCCAGCTTACAAAGCGTCAGAAAGAATGTCTTTTTTATTTATCGAAGGGACTATCTATCAAACAAATCGCTCGGGTTTTACAGCTTTCTCCGCGTACTGTTGAACATTATCTTGAAGCTGTTCGCGAAAAATTAGATTGTCATTCACTTGCTCAGCTGAAAGAAAAAATCTTTGAATCCTCAATTAAAATAGGGGAATAATTCCCCTAATTGCTCCCAGCTTATTTCTTGTATTTTTTCTCCCATACCAAATCTCAGAGAGAAAAAATAAATGCGAAGCAAATTTGAGGATTTTATCTCCATTCCACGTCTTGATTTATTCGAATTTGGCGATTTAGCGATTCCTGGTATTTTTCATGATCTTATGCGAGATTATTTAGGTTTTATTGCCAGAATGGGTATTTATAATCCCAGTTTTCCTGTCATTAAGGACGTAATAGAGACCCATCATTGCGAAAAAATCGTCGACCTCTGCACAGGAAGCGGGGTGCCGGCGATCTTGCTGAGGGAGTATCTAGAAGAGCAAGGTTATCCTATTCCTCTAGATTTAACGGATAAATTTCCTCATCAAGCGAATGCTCAAAGGGTTAATAAGAACTTAGCTGAGGTAAAATATTTAACTAAATCCATTGATGCAACGGAGCTTCCGCAGGACTTAAAGGGGTTAAGAACTCTATTTGCATCTTTACATCATTTCAAACCGCAACAAGTACAGGCAATTCTCCAAAATGCTTTGGATAATAATCAGCCGATCGCAGCTCTGGAGTTTACCGAGCGAACTTGGTTTAGGGTATTTTGTATGCTCCCAGGTACCTTACATCTATTGGCAGTGACTCCCTTTATTAAACCTTTTTCTTTAACTCGATTATTTTGGACCTACGTCATTCCTGTGGTACCAATTATTTATTTTTGGGACGGTTTGGTCTCCAATTTACGTACCTATTCCGAGAAGGATTTAAGAAAAATTATTTTTAAATTAAAAGATAATAACTTTGATTGGGAAATCAAAACGGTACCAAGCCCATTAATGGCAATCAACCTGAGTTATTTAATTGGCCAGCCTCATGGACAACAGTCTACAAAATCAAGTCTTGTTAGGCAGGAGCAGATCGCCACTAAATCTATTAAAAAAACGAGCGCATCTACTTGTATTGTCCTAGGAATGTTCACTGGCTTCTTTGCTTTTCTAATGAGTCGCAAGGTAAACCTCAGCTTGGCTATCTGCCTATTGACTGCTCTTCTTTGTCATGAAGCCTCCAATAGAATGGCAACAAGCATGCAGCAATATGGGCGCTTTTTTCAATTATTTTCCTCGGATAGTAAAAAGCCCGAGGCCAAGGAAATTGAACTGACGAATTCACTCTGACAAGCCTGGGTAGCGATAGCATAACTCAAGATTCTTCCTCAACTTTCGCTTAATATGCGAACACTGCTATCTATGAGACTACAAAATTAATTTTTCAAATGTTGAACTTCTTCGCGTCAGTTTTCTGCTTAAAGTCTACTTGTTGCAATAATCAGCCTTAAAGGTCATTAGTTCAATTACTTTTTAGGCTCTTCTCTCAATTTAACTTCTTGTATTGGATTGGAGCTTATTTGCTCTTGTGAATGATGAAAAAAACCTTTTTGACTTTGAGATACAGTAGTTAGAACAACAGCAGCTGAATCTTTTGACTTTTCTTGCTCAGAAATAACTGGAGTTTCATTTTTTTGTTCTTGAAATTTAATAAGCATTTCAGCTATAGACGTAAATCCTTTGGAGTTTGCATAATTTACTGGAGATTTCTTATTATTATCAATAACATCTATTTTAGCTCCTCTCCTTACCAGCAATTCTGCGACCTCTTCTTTTCCAAGGGATGCGGCTACATGCAAGGGAGTTCTATTATCTTTACTGCGAGTATTAGGATCAGCCCCCACGTCTAATAGGGATGTTACTGAAGCAAGAGAACCGAAGAAAACCGCATAATGTAATGGAGACATTCCTTTTCCTGACATATTAGGATCTGCCCCGAACTCAACCAGTGTTTTGAAAAAATCCAATTGATTTGATTTAATTGCATGTTGGAAAATGGTTAAGTTACTTTTATCTTCAAAATTCGGGTTCGCACCTTTTTTTAAAAGGGTTTCAAGCATTTCACGATTGCCTTTTTTTAATGCATATACTAAGGGTGGCCACCCGTTTTGATCGGGAGTATTAAGCCCTCGTCCTTCTTTAATTAGCGCATCGATTATTTCGTTAAAGAGTTGCATATCACCTGAATTTATCGCGTAATGTAAGGGAGTAAGTCCTTGTTTGTCTTGCATATCAGGATTAGCATGTCGCTTCAAAAGAAAACCGACAATTTTATGTTTCTTCAATTGAATAGCATAATGCAAGGGGACCATCCCATCACCATCCATTACATTAGGATTAGCGCCATTTATTTTAGGTAAGAGGGCTCTGAGAAGATCAGGATGGCCGCTGTTGACTGCGAGATGAAGTGCGCTTTTTCCAGCATTATCTAATTTGTCCGGATCCGCTTTCTTTTGTAAAAGTGCTTTAATCATAGCTGGTCTTTCAGCTAAAACAGCCAAGTGGATTAAAGACATACCATTCTCATCAATATGATTTATGTCTCTTTTACTGGCTAAATCTTCATGAGCCTTTGCCAAAAGAATATTGTCTAATTGTTTTTTAACATCTGGGGAAACTTGTCGTATATTTTTTCTAAACTGGTCCATAATCATTTGTGGATTTTCATCTGAGCTTTGGTTTTTTTCTTGCAAGTAATTTTTTAATTGATGATATCCTTTGTCCACATGATCCCTAATTTTGCTATTGTCCTTGGGTAATTTTTCAAAACAGCGGTCTAGTTCTTTTAATGCTTCGAAAACCTGATGTATTTTTGCATTTAAGCTAACCATCTTTCGATAGTCATCACCATTTGTATTTCTGAGGTTATCGAGCTCTTTTTCTATGTTAGAAATGAGTTCATTCCGATTTTCTTGATGCTCACGAGGTTGTTTAAGATACTCCGTGACCCTTTTCAATAAGATTTCTCTAATTTCAAGATATGGTCTATGGCTATTACCATACATTTTTGTAAGAGGGAAACCAGATAATCTGGCTAAACTCGTATTGGTTTTATCAAATTGAAATCTCCATTTATCCAAATTATTACTGGGTATTGAATGTAATCCCTTTGTAATGGAATCAATTATTAAGGATGCATTATTATGATGAAATGTAGCAATTCTGTGAATATCATCCAAATTTTCACGTATTATCTGTTGTACAGAATCCCATCTTGATAAATAACTATCAAGTGCGACTCTGGGTTGATCTAACTTAGTAGGTGATGCATATAACATCCATGATTCGTAATCCCTACCAACAGGTGCTTTAAAATTATCTTCCAGTGGAAAGGTAACGTGAGTTATTTTGTCAGCAAGTCCGACGCTTGTATCTAAAGTATATCCGCCTTCAATTGCGAGTAAGAATAAGGAGAAAGCATCTTTAAAGGCCACTCTATCTACAATTCGATTGCGAGGTTCCGTTAAAAGCTCTCTTCTAACTTCCGCCATTTTATTTGCTATTTTAATAATATAAGGATCATCATTTTTTTGCATCCTGGCTATGTATTGATCTATTGATCTAACTTCTACGGTGCAATCCTTTTTTTTGAATAAATCCTGATAATGTTGAACATGTTCATCAAGACAATAATAGTAAATCTTATTCGCGCATTTTTTTGAGACCTCAATAACATCCGCAACATCAGATCCCAACTTATTTTCTCCTGAAGGATCAATTTTTGGGGGACCTATCCATAAATAGTTCACCTTCGGTAAGCTTTTACTATCCTCGTTCAAAGAGGTATCTTCATGTTTTTTTAACAAAATACGCTCCCATAATTTTTAATCGCACTTTAAATCGATTAAAAAAAACCAGATGATTAATTATAGGCTAGAAAGCTCATTGAATTATCAAATGAATATGAAAAATAGAGTTATAGCGGGTTAATAAATCTAATTGACTCGTTAATGACTACGTTTATTATTAATTAAACTGATAAATAAGACCGGATAAACTTTTTATAAAGAGGATAAGATAGTTATTTATACAATATCAGGAATTTAATTGGTAGGGCGTCGGGAATCGAACCCGATACTAGGAGTTATGGCAGATCCGTAAAAACAATGAAAGACTATGAAACACCATATAAAATCTAGGCTAAATGTAGATCGGCAATTGCAATTTTTTGTCTTTAGTTGTCATTAATTGTCGGTAAATAAACCCGCAAAAACCCCTTTGATATTCTAATAGAATGTTCAGCTATTCTTGTTATGCTAAGTCGAATGTCTAGTATTCGCAGTAATCAGACTTAATATAATTGTCTCGCCCTTCCCTTTACGAGCTCTCTTACAACAACCAATAGATTAACTAATTTAGTAATTGTTTTAGTAAAGTCTCTAACTCATTTTGGTTTAATCCATGATAAAGACCATTTTTAGTTTTTGATTCTGAAAACTTAGGTATACAATAGTTTCTATCTCTACTATTTTGTTCTTCATAATATTTAAAGAACTCATCTAATATTTCCTCGTCCCTTTTCATGAATCCTCTCTAAGCTATTATTATTCAAGCAAATATAACAGAGATCTTGTCTCCAATCAGAACGTTTAGTAATGATATAAAGGCTAGTTTTAGGATTAATCAGCAAGCAACACTATAGAATTCTTTAATTATCCGTGCCGCTGATAAAGCTGTAATATGATTATGATCTAGTTTTGGAATCAATTCACAAATATCCATACCGATATAACTGAAATGCTTCCTTAATTGATGAATTAAATAGATCACTTGATTTACACTAGGGCCTCCAGGATAAGGGCTTTCGACCGCTGGCGCACAAGAGGGGCTTAATCCATCAAGATCGATTGAAAAATAAAGATACTTAAGACCAGCGAATTGCGTGATAATTTTTTTGGTCATCGTTTTAAGATTAGCGTGCGCAAATTCACTACCTCTGATAATGCCTATATTTGGTTTGTATGTAGCTAAAGAAGCAGCTTCACTTTCAGTGAATTGTCTTATACCCATGAGCATCACCTGGCGCGGAGTTAATGAAGGCAACAAGAAGCCATGATGTAGAATGGAGCTATAGGATAGTTCATCTTGGGCTTCACAATCAGGATGGGCATCAAGATAAATAACGCCAAACTGACCTGGTAGAATTTCATCTAATGCCTTCAATGCAGCAAATTTGATAATATGATCCCCACCAAGGCAAATGGGCTTTTTATTATTTTTTATCAGCGTACCAAATTTTGAACAAACCAATTTGATTTCTTCAGAAAGAACAGGTTCCGGTATGGCCAAGTGACCTTCATCCCAAAGTTGGTTACCTGATTTAAAATTTTCTGGAAGTGAATATAATCTGTTATCAACCTCTCGGATAAAATCCGCAGAAAATACATTTCGATCCGATGTTGATGAAAATGTAGGTGCGGTTCCCGCGCACTTTGTATTTACGCTGAATAAAACCGAGTGCGCGTTTGCGTAATTTGGACTACTTGCGTATTTCAGCTTAGACATAATCTACTCCTGCTTTTGAACCTTTTCGACATAAAAAATATAAAGGTTACATTTGTTCTCTTTAAATATTGTAAAGGAGATATGATGATTCGTATAATTTATTATATTTTATCTTTGATGAATTATTTTGATATTACTTGACCCCCAATTAGTGGCTTTTGAAGCAATTGTTAGCAAAGGGACAGTTCATGCTGCTGCAGAATCACTTTCTTTAACGCAAACTGCAGTAACGCAACGTTTGCGTCTCTTGGAACAAAAAATGAAAACTACTCTTTTTATCCGCAGTCGCCGAGGCATGCTGTTAACTTCAGAGGGTGAGCAGTTGCACCGTTATTGCCAGAGAATCATTGAAATGGGAAGCGTGGTGCTTGCCAACATCCAGGGGGCTGGTATCTTATCTGATTTGCGGATAAAGATTGCTGGACCTTCCAGTATCATCCGCTCAAGAATTATTCCCCAATGCCAACCTATTTTAAAAAATTACGCCAAGTTGCATTGGTCATTTTTAATCGATGATGCTTTTGATCTTACCCCTGCTTTGAAATCTGGTACAGTGGATTTTGTTTTAATAAGGCCAGAACAAGTTACTCAAGAAATGGAAAGTAAGCCTTTATCCCCAGAGCATTATTTATTAGTTTGCTCTTCAAACTGGAAGCATCGCAAATTATCTGAAATTATTCGTAATGAAAAAATAATCGATTTTGATAGTTCGGATCAAATGACTTTTTCTTATCTAAAGAAATTTAGGTTATCCGATGGAATTCAGTCGGAACGACATTTTGTGAATAATACAGAAAGTATTGCTCAATTATTTATTGCCGAGTTTGGTTATGGAGTACTAACCAAAGAATTCGCAGAACCTTATATAAAAAATGGAACTTTACATATTCTGAATCAGGGAAAAGCGTACCTTAACCCAGTAACTCTGGCATGGTATAAACGGCTTGTTGACAGGGGTATAAAACCGCGGAAATATGGCGCAGGCTTAAATTGATCAAAGTACGCGCAAAGTACACACTTTGATCTGACATTTACCTTAAAGCTAAAATGGGGGCTCCTCTCTAAAGATAT
>NZ_CDRUHA020000003.1:0-54790 GCF_977063405.2 Legionella stuttgartensis | reverse complement strand
TAAACGTTATTGAAAGTGATGAACTGCTGGGTGAATAGCCTTAGAAAGGCTTGAGCGTAATGCGGTGAAAGTCGCACGTTACGTTCTTAGGGGACGGGATCGGAGCAATTCGATCCTGTTACCCGACTTCTTTTTTAATTTAATCATTCTTTTTGTATGGGCATTTAACTGGGAATTTTAGTATTATTTATTTAAATTAATATTATGAAAAGCGCATAATAATTGCGTGCTTGTGATTCACAGTATTCTCTTAACCATTTACTCAATAGGGATATTTATATCATGAATATATTAAAAAGATTTCTGAAAAAAATTGCTAAAATCATTCATTTTAGACCCTATAGTGAATGGACTGAAGAAGAGAAGGCTGTGTATGCTAAACGGCATTCTTTTCATTCTTACTCTAAATCAAATGATACAAAAATTAATCCTGCAAGCGGCCTGCCAATGATTGGTTGTCTGGATGTAAATGGCAATACATTTGGATCTAACAGTTCATTTGATGATTATTATAGAAATCATGACAACAATTATCGTAGTTATTCATCTACAAATTATTGCAATAGTTATGATCCGTTTGCCAATCGCTATTAATTGTTTCGATTTGTATTTTTATGTCCTATTTTTACTGATATAGTAAACTAAATTTTTTATAAAATTGATGTTAATTTTGGAGAATACCATGGCTTTAATTAGTGCAAAAAAAACACCTGAAAAAGAAAAAATTAAAATCGAAATTAGTAAAGACATTTACTCAGAAATAAAAGAATACTGCTCATGGGTTGGCATTGATGATATTAGCTATTTTTTTGAAGAGTCCTCCATCATGATCTTTTCTAAAGATAAAGAATGGAAGCAACATCGAAAAGAGAAGAAACAGGCTATTGAATCCGTTTAGTATTGTTCCGCATTAGGATTTAATTTAGTAAATATACAATTAAAAAAAAAGGATATCCGAGTGAAAAACCGTATTAGGACTACATGTAAATACATCATACCACTAACTATTATTGGTCTATTTGGTTATCACTCTTATTCCGTTCAATCAAAACTAAATCAAAAAGAAAAGCAAACCTATATATCTCTAAAAGAGTTGTCCGAGATTGCCGCGAAAATTCATGGTGTTGAACCTCCTTTTCTGGATAAGGTCATGATAACCATTGTTGATTGGTTTATCCCTATTCCGTTTATTAATAAAAATGAGTCTCTAAAACTGCTGGCCGAACATAAAAATGAACTCACATCAAAATCAAAAAGAATTTATGTGTCAGAAAGCAAGATGGGGGAAGTTGTGGTTACAAAAAATTTTAATTTCACCTCATCTGATATTAAGGAATCTAAATCGATACCCATGGGTACAATTTTCAGCGCATTCGTCATGGCTCCTTTTCATGATTCTGATAATCCAAATCAATTACGATTTAAAATAAACATCAATTCCATGTCTTGTACGGCAATTGCGGATTCCATTTTAAAAACTGATTATAGATCAGGAAATATAGTTGCAAAAATTAGCGGCATAAACTGCGCCAATGAGAACTCAAAATCGATACCCTTAGAAGCCGTGGGATTGGTATCAGGTAGGGTACTATCCTAGAATGAATATTAGATCCTTACAAATAAAAGCACATTCAATAATGTTATTTTTTTCCTTAATAAAAAGGAAGGTGGGGTTATTTTTAGTCATTATTATTCTGATTAATATTAATGCTATTTTTTCTTACATCAAGAATTTTTTATTTTTAATCATCAATAAATTGGAAGCTCTAATTTTAGATCACAGAATTTTTTATTATTCTGTGATCCTATCAATTAACATACTATTAATTATCAACGCATATATAAGATATAAAACCAACAAAAGGAGACAAAAAGAATAGAAAAAAGTACCACTTATATTCCAATTAATTCCCAATCCCCAAAGTACCCCTCTTTGGTTTTAATTAAATCCTCATAAACACGCATCTCTAAACCATCAGCAATCTCATCCCAACCGGTTACTTCCTTGGCTATATTAAAATAATCATCATTAATAAAAAACACTCTAGGAACTCCGTATGTCCAGATAATGCCATCAACACCAAAAAGTGTTGCTCCTTCAAAGCCCCAATCATCCATTTCTTGTTCTGGGGTATTGCGTCCGTGGTATAGTCTTAATTTCATCAATGTTCCTTTTATCTTGCTATTGTTAACACGCTATTTTCAAGATGAGGCAAAGGGATTTTTCTTTGCCTCTAAAAAATTCCTTTACCTTTTTATTTCCATCATTTTTTCGGTTAACGTCCACAACGCACGATTTAATTTCACATTTTGATCAATGGCTTTTACTTCTCTCGTTTTTGTTCGAGTGGTGTAACCGTATTTATTTAAACGATGGCCACGGATCCCTCCTTTAATTAAATTTTCTTGTAGGACATTAAACACCGTAAACAAATCATTATCTTTTTGATCCACATAACGCCTTGGTTGCAATAAACGCTCAGGAGCAACGATCATTGCGCCCTCATCATCAGAAAATTTTAGAGAATGGGCAGCTTCGGCAAAAATCATCTTTTCAGTATCGTTTAAATGAATTGAAGCCATATCATCTGATACATCGAGCATCTTGTTCGCGGTTTCAATCACCTTATAAGTACCTTCAATAACGTTCCCAACAACATCTCCCTGATGTTTAATTCTAATTTCGTCATAGGATTGTCCCGCAATCATTCCATTACCACACACAACCCGAAAAAGACCCGCCATTAGGCGATAAGAAGACAGGCCATCATGAGAATTGATAAGAACAAGTTCTGGATAAAGTCCCTGATTATTTTGAATGACATCATGGCGTTGAAAACGGAGCATGTGTTTTGCAAATGCTTTCGATTCTTGACTCAGGCTTTTGGTCTGAGTTGCCCAAGTTGGAAAAAATCCTTCTGACATTAATTTTTCAATGATTTGCTCTGTTGAGATGGGTGAGTACTGATCACTTGTTTTGTGGGAACTTTCTTGTGTGAATATGGAAGGGGCTAATTTAAATAGTTTTTCTTTTGATAAAATGGGTAACATTATGTTTTCTCCTATGTTTTTACTATTGTTCTCAAGGAACAAATACAGTATCTCAAAAAAGCGCGTAATCGTCAACAATTATTATAAAATATATTTATAAAAATTATTTACCAAAAATGTTGATATTTATTGCTGCCCTTGTTATATTGTTCTTGTCCTAATGACACATAGTAAAAACATAGGAGAACACAATGACTATTCCAGAAATTATCCAGCAACAATTGCTGCACACGAATAAAGCGATCGTTTGGTCTTGGGGCGTATCTAAATGGCATGAACTATCATCTAATGCACTTGCAATAAGAGTTCATGCGCGTTATTTAGATGGTTTTGTCTGTATCGAGTTGGATGAGGCGCAAGACTTATACAATATTTCCTTTTACCTTAACAAAGACTTTTCAGACATGCTAGTGTGGCCAGTGATACCCTATAAACCGATAAAAGGAGTCTATTGCGATCAACTGGTTGAATTCATTGATAACAGAATAGAAAGAATACCCGATTATAAATACTGACTATTGCCCTACTCCCTACCGTAGGGAGTAGGCCATTAACAGGAGTAGATTCATGAAAAAACTATCGTTTGCCGTTAAAGCAAACATGAATAAACCACCTAGAGTTCACGTGCAATCAGCCGATAAAAAAACAACCTATGGCTCATTTCAAGCAAATAACTGCGATGAATTCGATAGCTGGGACAAATTAAGCCAGGACGAAGCCATTGAACTAAAGCACTACATGAATAATCTTGTGGCTATTGAGCATTATTTTTCCACAAAGGCTCTGTCCGAACAAAAAGATTTTAGGATCCGATTACCAGGTAGTTTTATTGATGCTATTGATGAGCTCAGCAGGTTATGCTTTGAAGAACACATCGACTTGAATGTTTATGATGCCATGATAAGTGCCGCTATTGGGCAACTTAAAATAAAGACAGCAAGCCTTCCTGATGAAAAAAAACAGCAAGCGCTTACACTGCTTAATCAACTAGGATTATCTGAAAATGTAAAAACAGATGTTTCCTTGAAAATACAGGCGATATTTTCTGAATTATTATCCATTCATAACAAATCAGAAAAACTGCACCAAAAAGCCAGAACGCTTTTCAATAAAGATAAAAGTATTGCGCCAAAAACCATTGAAGAAATCGCAAAAGGTGAATTATCAACCTCTAAATGGTTAGTAGCTTGTGCTGTAGAGATTTTACTGGAGGAAAAACCAGATATAGTGCAAAAAATATTAACTGATGACGATATCTTGTTTTTGTGGGCAAATCCATTACTAAAAAATCATAGACCGCTCAAGGAACTGCTCGATAAACTAGAATCTTTGAATAACTCGGAAACGTTAAGCAATAAACTAAAATCCATGGATTAAGTTTAGTTAAATACTTTCCAAATTATCACATTTATGCTATAAATTATTATGAAAATAAAATTTTACCAAAAACAATCGGGCAAAAACCCCGTGGCGGAATTTCTAAATGATTTGCCGTCCGATGAGATAGCGCGACTTGCTGGTTGTTTAAAGAGTATTGAAGAGCTAGGGTTTGACAGCCCAAGGGTACAATTCAGGCAAATAAAAGGCTCGCTTTGGGAAATTAAAATTAAAACATCGCGCAGTGGTTATCGGTTTTTTTATGTGTGCATTCAAAAAGAAATCATCGTTCTTTTACATGCCTATAAAAAACAATCACAAAAAGCGCCAAAGCAAGAAATTGAACTGGCTGAAAAACGAATGATGGAGGTATACGAGAATGAAAGCACTTACCTTAAATGAATTTATTGACGATAAAATCAATCAAGATGAAGAATTTGCCAAGCACTATGAGCGTGAGCAAATTATTAATAATATAGCAGTAATGATTGTAAATGCCCGTAAAAAGCGACATATGACACAATCTGAATTGGCTAATAAAATTGGAACCAAACAATCGGTTATTTCTCGCCTTGAAAGTGGCAATAGTTCATTTATTCCCTCATTAGAGACCCTGGTGAAGGTTGCTGATGCGCTGAACATGCACTTAAAATTGCAATTACAGGCCTAATTACTCTTTGGCCAATATGGATTAACAGTAAACTTTAAAGGACATTAAATGGCATTAGATTTTTCCAAATTGGGTACGGGACAAACTGTTGATACTGTTTTAAAACCGAGAGAAATTTTTAATGCGTTACCCAATAAAAAATCAAACAAATTCCATTATCCCCGCGATGTGCAATCTCAAGTATGGAGCAAGTGGTTTGACCGAAAAGAGGAACGAAACCTGGTCATAAAAATGAATACAGGCGGCGGTAAAACAGTGGTTGGCCTTTTAATTTTAAAAAGTTGCTTGAATGAGAAGAAAGGACCTGTAGTTTACATTGTTCCAGATAATTTTTTAGTAGAGCAAGTTTTATCCGAAGCAAAAGATCTTGGATTAAATGCAGTCGATGACCCTGAAAATGAGAGTTTTTTAAAAGGGAAAGCAATTTTAGTAACTAATATATATAAATTAATTAACGGAAAATCAGTATTTGGTGTTGGGGATGAAGGAACTAAAATACCCATTAAAACGATCCTTATTGATGATGCCCATGCATGCGTAAATACAGTCGAAGAACAATTCACTTTGAATGTATCATCCTCTAACCCGGCACATAAAAAAATATTTAGTATTTTTGAAGAGGCAATGAAAAGGCAGTCGGAAGCAAAATATTTGGAGATTAAATCAGGGGATCCTTTTGCCTACATCTTAATCCCATATTGGAACTGGCAAGAAAATCTTAGTAATGTAATGCAGGTTTTAATTGAAAACAAAAATCATGAAGAAATAAAATTTAAATGGGCATTAATAAAAGAAAATTTAGAGCGATGTAGTTGCGTGATTAGTAAGCATGACATTGAAATTACAAGTAATTGTATTCCAATTGATGTGATTCCGTCTCTGAGTAATGCATCAAGAAAAATATTTATGACCGCCACATTATCGGACGATAGCGTCTTAACGACTCATTTTGGTGTAAGCCCCCAATATCTTAATACCC
This sequence comes from Legionella stuttgartensis, assembly GCF_977063405.2. NCBI lineage: Bacteria > Pseudomonadati > Pseudomonadota > Gammaproteobacteria > Legionellales > Legionellaceae > Legionella > Legionella stuttgartensis. The sequence continues at coordinate 48,713 of NZ_CDRUHA020000003.1, read as the reverse complement.
CCATCACTCCAGATTCAGCGGGGGATGTAGGTGACAGATTAATCTTATTACCACAAGCTCTTAACACCAATATGTTCGATAGTGATGTTAAAGCATTATGTTTGGAATTATCCAAAGAATATAACGTGGTAGTTATTGTCCCCTCTAACAAGCGAGTGGAGTTTTGGGAGGATGCAGCGGATCTCATTTTAAATAAAGACAGTATGCTTCATGGAATTGAACAACTTAAAACGACTCATATTGGCTTAACGATTTTAGTTAACAAATATGATGGGATTGATTTACCCGAAAATGCTTGCCGATTATTAGTTATAGATGGATTACCAGCAGCCCGAAATAATATTGATAAAATTCGCCAGAGTGAGCTTGCAGGTAGTTCGAACAGAGTAAATCAAATAGTTCATAAAGTGGAACAGGGGATGGGGAGAGGAATTAGATCTAATGATGATTATTGCGTCATTTTTCTTATGGGGAAAGATCTTACTTCTCAGCTTTATACGAGCGAAACTTTAGAACTATTTTCACCCGCGACAAAGGCTCAATTAGAATTATCAGAGCAAATAGCAGACCAAATAAAAGATAAGGGAGCTGATGAGATTAAAACTGTCATAAACTACAGTCTAAAAAGGGATCCTCAATGGGTTAAGTTAAGCAGAGGTATTATGGCAGACTTAAATTATTCCAATCAAAATAAAACTGACCCAATAAAAATAGCTTTAAGAGAGGCTTACGATTTAGATCGCTCTGGGAAACCACAAGAAGCAGCAAATAGAATTTTGAATGAAATCAATAGGTCAACTGAAGATCCTTTATTAAGAGGCGTGTTAAAACAATACATGTCGGAATATATAAACAAGTACGATAAGGTGGAATCGCAAAAAACTCAGCTATCCGCTATATCTGATAATTTAAGAGTTCTTAAACCAATCGAAGGCATCTGTTATAGGCCACTACAAAATCATACCGGATCACAAGCAATACAATGTTCTAACTATTTAAAAGAAAAATTTAAAGATGGAAACAAACTTATTATCTATGCAGAGGGAGTATTTTCAAAACTTGTATTTAGTGAAGGCACTGCAAATATATTTGAGGATGCTTTTAAAGAGTTAGCATACCTACTTGGCTTTATAGGCCAACGCCCCGAAAATGATTATGGAAAAGGACCAGATAATCTCTGGCTGTTGGATGATTTAAAATTTTTAGTTATTGAATGTAAAAATGGTGCAACCACTGATCTTATTTGTAAACACGATTGTAATCAGCTGAATGGTTCTGAAATTTGGTTTAATAACAATTATGGCAATGGTGCTAAATGTGTACCTATTATGATTCATTTATCTGCTTGTTTTGAGTATGCGTGTTCTCCAAGTAAAAATATAAAAATAATAAATAAGAGCTTGTTAGAAAAGTTAGTTAATAACGCTCGTCAATTTATAAAATCTATAGCCTCTGATAATAAGTTTGAAGACAGTCAAACTGTCAAACAACGTCTTAATCAATACAAGTTAGAGGCTGATGATATTACAGCCAACTACACAACTCATTTTAAAACAAAAAAAACCTGAACACTTTAAATATATAATGGGAAACAACTAAAAAACAGTATTTCATCAATAGTAAAAGGAATACTTCTTTAGCATTATTTTAATAGCTTTTGAGCTAGTTGAACGCACGTCTAAACAAAGGATAAGCATGGGGACTGTACTTAATTTAATTGTTGATTCGATACAAGAAGGTTTTTTACACCCATCAAGATTTATAAAAAAAATCAAAAGTCACTCTCAGCTACAAATGTTATTAAAAACACCTCCCCAAACGGCTAACGCGGATCAAATAATTCATTGGAACAGGTGGGATAGTTTTTATTTTGATAAAAAATACACCATGAATCTAAGGGAAAGATACTACTCAACACAACAATATATCCCAGAATTAGAATATATTGTCACAGTTAACGAAACAGAAAATTGGTGGTGTGATATTCGCGATATTGATTGCCTTGGCGCATCAAAATCAGATCTGAGCCTGTTTAAAACCCTTGATGATTTCGCAACAACAGTTAACCATAATTTAATCGCCGACATATCAGAACAAAATTTAAATAAAAATTTGCAGTGGGAGGGCGGACGAATATTCAATAATCCTTCATTTTATTGCTATGCATGGGATAACAACCGCATTCATTTATGTAATAGTGGGGGATCTCATCATTTTTCAGCAGCTCGATATCTTGCCTTAAAATTAAATAAAAAGTTTCCTGTTTGCGGTAGACTATATACAGTTCATTTAGACTCACAGTCCGTATTTTCTTTATTAAACCAATTTGATCTTTTTTCTGTAAATAGTAAAGACTGGTTCTTTATTAGTGAAGAATGTGAACATTTTGGTGCTCCAGTTGGATTTTACCCTGCTCCACGACCATTTTATGACCAAACAATTATTTTCCTTCCCCGTAATAATAAACGCTCAATGAGGATCTCGAAACTATTTAAACAAATTCAGCTATTTGATTTTAGCCTTTTCTTATTAAAGTCTCTAAAAAAGCAAGAGCATTGATGGCCAATGCCGAGCCATTACACACAATTTCAAAACTGGCTTTCTGATATCACAAGGGTACACACTTTAGTGATAGGCAGAAAACAAGAGGGTTACATCTATCATATGATTTAAATATTTACTTTTGATAGATGACTTCCAAAGCATCTGGATTTAATTGATAAAAACAGATTGCACGTTCCTGTTTCAAGTTCAATCAACACCAAGGACAACATATAATATACAAAAGAGGATTTGTTCAGTACCAGAAAGATGGAATTTTGGGACATTATTGTTTAATTAAATTGCAACTCAATATCCCAAATATAATCTCTATAGGTTGAAAAGAAAAATATTTCTAAAAGCTATTTAAATAGCTTTTAGAACCCATTCCGGCAATGGTGCATTATAATCCAGGGTAGAGACTCTCCATACTCCCAAACCTCACTATTATAATTTCCAGTTGAGCCAAAATCAAAATTAGGGGCTAACTGTTTTATGTACATATAGGCTAATAGACCTGTGTCTCTTCCTTCAACCCAATCCGCGCATAGAAATTATTGCCTTTAAAAAATCGCTCATGCTCAATCCAATCTTGAGAGTTTTTGTCAATTGGCCAGCAAAGTGTGTGTATTTGATACTTTTTATAACGATTTTTTCCTTTGAATAGGTCATTTAAAAAGTTTTTAAGCCCTTGGCTTCTAAAATAAGTATGCCCCTCATCACCATAATGTTTAAAAAATAGCTCGGAAAATCGCTCTATAGGGCTTTTTTCGATAACAAAAAAATATGGCCAAAGGGAGAGGGTTAAGAATCAAATAGCGTTTAATATCAGGCCTTTTTAGCAGCAAATTATTATTGTAATATATTTTTAAGCGTCGAAAATTGAGAAAGCTGTGGATAGAATAACTTAGGGTAATTAATCCACCTACGATATATAGCGTTATCAAAAACTCTTTTACACTCACATCCATTGCTTACACCATAATTCCTAAATCAAAAATCTTTAAATGAGGACTTTTAACGATCGGTTAATTATAACATTCTTATGGGGAATTGGCGTGTACGGTGATTCAGGCAGTTACGTTGCACATTCTGTTTAAATTACATTAATGACAATCAATCGTATTTGATTTTGAGCGCAATCGGGTTATAATATAATTAACCATACCTGCCACGCCTCTTAATAATGCGGACCAGGGCGGGTTATTTACTTTATGCATTCAAAAATGGTTTTTAATAAACCACCTCTTTCCATACCAGAACAAATACATCACTTACGGCAAAAAGGGCTATTGTTGGATAATGAACAAGAAGCTAGCCAGTATTTGACGACCATTGGTTACTATCGTTTGATGATTTATTTTAAGCCTTTTCTCATTAGCTCTGCGACAAACACTAGCCAATTTAAACCTAACACGCGATTTTCGGATCTTTTAAATTTGTATGCCTTTGATAGAGAGCTACGCTTATTAGTTATCGATGCCCTAGAGAGAATAGAAGTCGCTTTTCGTACCGCTATATCAAATGCCATGAGTTTGAAATATGGCGCACATTGGTATCTAAACATGGATTTATTTTCTTCGACTGAGCAATATCAGATGTTTTTGGAGGAGGTTAAATCACATCTGAAACGTTCACACGAAGACTTTATTAAAACGTATTCTTTTTAAGATTCTCACCGAGGATGATGTGTTTATGTTATGGGCTAAACAATTGCTCGATCAAGGGCATAATCCTAAGAAGATAATACATAAAATAGATGCACTCAATAAAAATGAGCTAATTAATAAGATTAAATGTTATAAAAAATAATATGATAAAATGGTAACCATTTGCATAGATAGTTTTTACAAGAGAGGTATTGTGTTCTTAACATTTGCTAACGGTTGTATCATTGTTCTGGGGCTTGTGCTTACGTGGTGCATTCTATTTTCTATTTTCGATGAAAAATCATCGCGGCGTTTGGGTATAAAGCTAGGGATCTTGGTGCTGTTTTTGTCTCCATTCATTGCTAAATTGAGCTATGATTTCTATGCAACTGCTTCACGGCAATTGTTTCTTATGGGTGCCAATGGCGAAATTCAATTAGCGTATTCACCATTAAAAGTGCCAAAGACCCAAAATAACCATTATTGCGATCGCTTTACAGACAGCAAAGGTAATTTATTAAACCGCTCTACAATAGGTGATAAGCATCTATTTTGTGGTGTTTTTTGGAATATGGGGGAACATGATGTGGTGTTTTTGCCTTATAAACTTTTAGGCAATAATAAAGCCATCTATTGGGCTTCACCAGAACTAAAAATTATCGGCCCAATGCCGCCTGATCTCCTTTTAATAAAAAGCAAAGCAAAAAATACCAATTCGACTTCATCAGAAAAACCCAATAGAATTTATGTTGAAGGAGGGAAAACAGCGCACATTATAGTAACAAAACAATTTGAGCTTCCATCTGATAAGGCTCACAAGGAAAAAACAATTTCCCCTGGGACAGTGTTATCAGGAGTTACTCTAAAGACTTTCGACGTCTCAGAAAAACTAAGCCAAGCACGTTTTAAATTATTCATTGGAAATACATTATGTATCGCCTCGTCAGATACACATATTAGGCCTGATTACGATACAGCAATGCTATAGCTAGCATCATCAGCCTAAATTGTTCTAATGATGAGGAACATGCGATTCCTATAGAAGCAATAGCAACCGTTTCTGGAAGAACACTATATCCTAAAGAATAAGCGGTGAGCTAAAGCACGCTCACACCGTGATCAAAAAAAAGGAACTATTATAATGCGCATAAATCTAAAAACACCAATACACTACTTCTCTTTTTTACTGTTAGTTCTGTCCTATTTGTCGCTTTCTTTTGAAACCGCTTTAAAATCAGGGGTATTTTCCTCTTATGGCGATTTATTTACCCCAATAACTCATATTTTTTACTGGCCAAGGTTTGCTTTGCTTCTAGCGCCTGCGCTTGTTTTGATTATTCTTTCTTCTGTTAAAATGAAGAATCATGAGCTTATTTTAAAAGGGTTTTTCCTTTTTGCATCACCAATTATTGTAAGTAATAATATCAGTTTATTTTCATCCCCTAATGTAATTCCCATTTTAAATCAGCCACAACACTTCATACAGCTTTATTATTATGCTTCATGGTGCAAATCAATAACTTGGATGGGGATTATTATATTAGGTTTGATTTGGACTTTTCAAAAAGAACTAAAGCCCGTAGGAGCACAAGCCCATTAAGATATAGTGCATTCATTACCATTGCTATGGAGCGGGGGGATTATTTATTGCTTAACAAGTAATCCAGTTTGCATTGATAAAATCAAAATAACAATAAGAGGTATGTACAATTAAAACGTGGAATCCATTTATTTACAAAAGCAAAGTATATCAACTCGATCATCTAAACGAATTGCGTTGGGAATTTGTTCAACAGGAAGCTACAAATAAGCCTGAAATTCGATATGCGTTTGTCATTGAATTTGGTTTGCATTGCTTTACTCGTGGACTGAATACTCATATAAAGGAGACATGGCAAAATATTGATCCCGAATTAATCTACTCAGACTCCAGAGAGCAGCGTATTTTTTGTTTTTCTCGCTATACTGGGTTGAATTACATATCTGGGGCAAAAGCGAATTAGAGTTTCTATATCACACAAATAAGTGTTAATTATAATCAAACCGGTTGCGTGTCACACTAATTTTATTGATTCTCCCCTGGATTTTTTGTCACTCACTGAATGTCATAAATTATGAGATAAACTCAAGCCTGGCATGGTATCTATTGGATCTCAGTTCGCTTTTGCCCCAGATATGTAATCCAACTCATATTTGTGATAATTGTCACTATCTCCGGCAGTAAACTAGCTAATAACAGATTTCCGCAGCGGTGTTGCGGAAATCTGTTAAAGTAAAATGCGAAACTGTCAGCATTGCTGACAGAATTATTTTGGTACACCTCCTGATTAATCTTCTTTCGACATTAGTCTTTTATATTTGGCAGATTGATGTCGTTCAAGGAGATCAATATCATTATATCGATCGGTAATAGCACTGGAACTATGACCAGCATCATCTCGTACGTGCGCAACAGGCCGCCCACGCATATTAATATCATCGGAAATACCTGTATGGCGCAACCAATGTACTGTTGCTGACTCAAAACTATCAGCCTCTATTGAAAAGCCGGTGCTTCTTAAATTTTGTATGGTGTTATCAAAGCAGTCTTGAACCAAGCGACGAATGTGTCTTGAACTAGTCATTGCTCCTTTACCTTTTTCTTTAGGTAATAGAGGGCTTTGATCATTCATTGAAGGAAGTGGGGTTAACTGCATACTGACACGATATCGCTTGAGTGCTGCAAGCATGTCATCAGGTACGGCAATATCTCGCATTTTGTTACCTTTTCCTACCGTCTTAAACCACCAACATCCTTGGCTATCTTGATAAAAATGTCGCATTTCTGGAGTCCAACGATCACTGGCACATAGCTCAGAGATACGTAAGTACAATAAATAAAGCGCAGAAATAATAAACAATGTCCGTTCATGTCTATCGGGCGCATTATTTGCCATATTTTTAACTGTATCAAGACAAGTTCGCCATTGTTTTTCACTCAAGCGCATCACTTGTGCTTGATGTTGAGTTTTTTGGATATACTTGCTTTTTTGTTTGATCAAAGTAATCGGGTTAATGGATACTTTTTCCTCTAAGGCCAAGTAATTATAAAAACTGCTCAGCACCGTAAAAATTTCACGAATTGCTTTTTGTGATAATTGATAGTTTTGCTTATTGGGCCTCAGTCCATTTTTATGATCAATTTTACTTACAGTGGCTACAAATGGGCGCCACTCATGGTTGGGAATGCGTTCGCCGTTATGCGTAATGAATCGTGCTACTTTTTTAAATCCAATCCATGATTTTGGTGGATTGAAACAAAATTGCATGTAATTTTCAATGTCTTGCCGTTTCAAATCCAGTAATGATTTTTTCTCAATTAGCCAGGCCCATTGAATTAATCGTTCTACTTCTCGACGATATGATTCAAATGTGGCATTATTGTTATCATATTGTTTTAAAAAGTCGAGACAAAAAATTAGGTCATATGGCGCAAAAGATGGTGGCATAAATGCTTGCCAATTTTTTTCTTTAAGCTGTTGGCAAGTGTCTATTAATGGTTGTGGTATAGGAATACTTGCCATGGTCACACTCTAATTTAAAATAAATAGATCATTTGGTCTTATGCGTACTACCATCAATATTATCTTCACTGAATTCTGCTTCAAGTTCTGCAATGCTTGGCAGGTTTGATTTTAAGTTTTCAGGAATTGCCTTTGTAAGTTGATATTCAGAAACGCCTATTGGTTTTTCTATGCCTTTTAGAGCATACTCAGCAATGACTTTGCTTCTTGATTTGCAAAGCAATAAACCTATGCTAGGGTTATCGTGTTCCGTTTTAAGATACTGATCAACCAAGTTGAGATAAAAATTTAATTGTCCAGCATGTTCTGGTTTGAAGCGAACTGCCTTCCATTCTATAACAATAAATGCCCTAAGTTTTAAATGATAAAAGAGCATATCTAGGAAATAAGTTTCGCCATCAATTTCCATCGGATATTGACTACCAACAAATGAGAAACCCTTGCCCAGCTCTAATAAAAACTTGGTAATATGTGCAATGGAAGCATGCTCAATTTCGCGCTCAAGTGCATCATCATGAAGACCTAAAAAATCAAAATTATATGGACTTTTAAGTACTTCTTGCGCAAGTGATGATTGTGCCGCTGGTAATCGGTGTATAAAATTAGATGCTTTACTAGAGGATAAAGCTTGAGATTGATATAAATTTTGATTAATATTTTTTTCAAGTGTTGAGCGTGACCAACCATTTTCAATGGTTTGACTTACATACCAATCACGCATGATAGCATCATTAACTCTTTGTATTAAAACAACAATATGTCCCCAAGGTAAATCCCGCACAGCTTGTGCGCGAATTTCATTTAAATCAGGATATTCCTCGGCAAGACGTTTCATTCGTCGGATGTTTGCTACTGAATAACCCCGGGTTTCAGGAAATAAATTCTGTAGATCTCGAGATAATGTTTCAATAAAGCCCGTTCCCCAAGATTTTTGCTTCTGTTTCTCAATTATTTGTTTGCCAATGTACCAATAGTGGTTGATAACTTCTTGATTTACGGCCAGTGCTGCACGGAATTGTGAGGATTTTATTTGAGTTTTAAGCGCACTTAAAAATGACTTATAATCATGATCGAGATGAAAAGTTATTTCTTTTGACATACTTGGTTCCTTTGTTGGATTGACTAATCGATTTCAATTCAATTTGTCTTCCAAGCACAAAATTTTTGCTCACTGTCCTGTCGTGAGCGAAAATTATACGACTACGATAACTTAATTTCAAAAACTTTCTGCAACGGGCGTTGCAAAAAGTTTAATTGCCAAATTAGATATCAATAATACTTAATTTTCAAATAATTGCAAACAGTCCAATAGTATAAACTATTGGACTTATAAAAACTATCGATGCTGTTTTTGTATAGATCCCATTACCCCCAATTAAACTTTTGTGAGAATACTCTAATTGGCGTAGCGCTCCAGAACTTGCGCCCTGATGCAAAAATTTAAAATATCAGACTGGGAAGTCTCCAATAACATCATTATATTTATCTTGTGCATCAGCTAAGCTTAATTTTGAATAAATTTCTAACGAATCTCTTTTCGCATGTTCGGAGTAAGGTTGGATAAAAGCATCATCAATATTTTTTTTTCTTAAGCCAAGTAAACAAAAAGTGTCTTAATTTATGTAATTTTAACGGCTACCCAATTATATTGTTGTTTGTCATATACTTATCAAGATTAGATAAAAGTAGATAAAAAATAAAAAGCAGGATTGAAGTGTATGTACGTTAATTGGATCAAATAGATCATTAAACATACATGGTCGATTGAAACGAACGCCAAGGTATATCAGTATTTAATTTGAGAAATATCTTACAAAAAAATAAGCAAACAAATCAATTTATTTTATTAATATAAAGCTACAATGTAATTGTTTGGCGCAGCTGGATTGTTGACAGGATGTTGAAACACTAGCGAGATCAAGGATGATCTCAATTCAATGGCAATCACAGCTGCGCACAGGCACAACTATGACTTCTATGTATACAGGACGTCCCTTGGTTAGCTCACTACAGAATTTAATTCCACGCACAACAAAAAAGACCCAGAATTCAGCTTAACTTTTAATAATGAGATTACAGCTCTTTACCCAACTAACTCTTTAGCCCTATCCCAAATATGCATCAACTCATTAAGGGATAGACCCTCAAGGTTAATCAATTCACGTTCCTCAGCAATCAGTTTAACCGCTCGTAATCGTCTTTCAAATTTAGTCAGCGTTTGTCCAAGTGTTACTCTTGGGCTTAACTTACAAAAAATACACAGCGAAAACACTGCGTGGAGTAAATCACCAATCTCTTCTTGCAAAGCAGTTTGATTTTCTTTAGAACTATCATGATTCAAGTGCTCCTTGATTTCATCACACTCACTGTGAATTTGATTCATGATTTGGTCTGCACTTTGCCACTTGAACCCAAATTGGGAGGCTTCTTCTTCCAGAGCGCTAATTTTATCTAAAAGTTCCATGTTCAACCTAAAAGAGATTTGACTAATATTCTTAGAAGTACGCATTAGAATGATGCCATACTTACTTAAACAAATCAGAATGAGATCCTGTTCTTGATAATCTTAACAACTGCACACAATCATCTTTAATGATTTTATAAATTAAAAGCCAATCAGGGGTTATATGACACTCACGATAACCATGCCAATCTCCTGAAAGATTATGATCTTTATGCTTGGGATCTAAAATAGAATCTAAAAGATCTTTATTTTTCCTCTGCTTTACTATCTTTTTAAGATCACGCTTAAATTGAGTAGCCAGTTCTAATTCAAGCATTATCTATAGAATTCCAAACATCCTTCATTGTTTTAAATCGTTCGCCCTTACCTGACTCAAGCTCTTCAATTGCATCAAGCGTCTTTTTGTTCGGTATTTTTACATCAAATGGAAGACCATTTTGAAGACATACTTGACTATAGAAAAGCCGAATAGCCTCAGCAGCAGATAAACCTACTTTATGTAATATCTCTTCCGCCTGTATTTTAAGAGCAGGCTCAATACGAGCATTAATTGTCGCCGCCTTATTCATGATATTCACTCCAATACTTTTCATAATTAAATTGTATAACAAATGCGTTACATTTTCAATGTTTGTTTTACACAAAGAGGCGTCTAATTACCGATAATCAAGTTGGCCTATGGCTCCTCATAAAAACATCGATTCTGGCCCCACTTTAATCTCGCTCCTTTAAGTATCCCTCTGTAGTAATAACAATAAAATAACGTATATTTTATAATTACGTGAAATACATCATGAAATAATTAGGATAGAAGTCGCAAATAAGTATGCCCATTATTTTGAGACAGATTTGAAGCCGTAACCTAAACACAGTGTGATTAAGTCAAGACCCGGTTGCTCGACTTTAACTACTCGTAAAAAAAGATTGTACCTGACATTGAAATATTAGAATTTTCTAATATAATGACCCTATGAATACATTAATAAACACTAGCCTTGAAGTGATGAAAAATAATGCTTCTAAGGCTGAACAATTACTTAAACTTTTAGCCAATTCCAAAAGGCTTCTCATTCTATGCTATCTCCTCAAACAAGAATGCACGGTTGGCGAACTAGAACCCCTTGTCGGTTTGTCTCAATCTGCGCTTTCACAGCATTTAGCTAAAATGAGGCGCGAAGGTGTACTTTCGGTAAGAAAAGAAGGGACTCGAGTTTATTATTTTATTAGCAAACCCGAAGTGGAAGCTGTTTTATCAACGCTTTATTTAATTTATTGCAAAGAATAAAAATCGCTCCATTCATTAGAATACTCTAATGTTTTAAGGATTTCTGTCATGTTATTAAGTAGTATTACCCCAAGAAAACACAGTGCTTTTATTATTGTAATAAGTGCACTGTCGACTTCTCTTTGCGCAGGCTCGGTACCCATCTCATATTCTAAAGCGATTCAGCTTGCGCTCGCTAATAACCCTAAAATCCATGCGGCAAACGCTTCAATAGAAGCAGCGGTCGGGGCCTCAAAGCAAGCAAAAAGTATGAGTTGGCCACAATTAGACCTTGAGGTAAGCGGAGCAAGGACTGATAATCCGATGTCGGTATTTGGTTATAAACTAAGTCAAGGGAATGCCAGTTTTGCTGATTTTGGCGCCAATCAATATACTGGACTAAATACCTTATATACCAAGCCTCAAGCATTAAACCACCCAGGATATTATAGTAATCTGGATACTGCGTTTAAACTAAGCGTTCCTATTTATACTGGAGGAAGAATAAAAGCGCAGCAAGCACAGACGCGTGCTTTAGTTGCATCCGCACAACGTGGCAATCAACAAGCTCAAAATCAACTGGCGTATGAAGTCTATGTGTCCTATGAGCGTTTTTTAACAGCCAAGGAACTGGTAGGCATCGCTGAAAGACAGGTTGCTCGAGCAAAGGTGTTTCTGTCAACAACCAAGGACCTAAAAAAGCAATCTATTACCCTAAATAGCGATGTATTAATGGCAGAGGCTTACTTAAACAGCTCTCTTCTTGGTTTATCTAATGCAAGAATTCAAACAGAAGATGAACTTGATGGCTTTAGAACGTTGCTTGGTAGTCCCGAAAGCACCTTTATACCAAGTCGGCACACAACCTTGCGTGCAAAGACAAAACTCAACTTTTTATTGATGACACGAGCAATCAATGATAATCCATCAATTAAAACCCTTCATGCACGTCTTCAAGCAGAAAAAGCGGTAATTGCTGCCTCTTTGGCACTCTATAAGCCCCAAGTGTCGATGCAATTAAGACATGATTGGAATGGCAATACCATAGGTTCAGGCCTTCCGTCAGATACGATTGCGCTAGGTGCTAACTGGACTTTATTTAGTGCGGGCGAGCGCGCTGGCGCTGTCCAGGTAGCAAGTGCAAATGCAAAAAAAATTCAATTTGAGCTTGATGAGCAACGAAATCAGCTGCGATTACAATTAAAGCAAATACGGCGTGCCGAGCAACAAACTCTTTACGAGTTGCAATTAAGTCGACAAACAGCAGAGAAAGAAGAGGCAGTAATTCAAAAACTAAAGCAGCGATTTGGTCGTGGGTTGGTTCCTCTAAGTGCTTTATTGGAGAGTCAGATGAAACTAACGCAGAGTAAAGCACAAGAACTGCAAGCGCTTCATCAATCAAGAGTGCATCAAGCCCATTGGCTGATGCTCAGTAATCAACTAATTTCTAAAGCGATAAAAAGCGCATAAATTGATTGTATACCAGGAGACTATGGTGAAGGATGTGTTTTATTCCAAAAATAAGCTCAATAAAGCAGGGCAATTGGCGCGAACCTTTATTCAATCCAAGCTGACTCTGTTACTGATTGTTGGTATTCTGTTGTTTGGCGTACTTGCCCTAGAACGCACCCCGCGAAGCTATAATCCTGAAATTATTGTTCCAGCAGTAACTATTTCTGTGAGTCGCCCTGGTAGTGATAGCCAAGAAATGCTACATCAAATTGTTCGCCCACTAGAAGGGTTGATGGCCTCTATTTCAGGCGTTGAGCATACTTACGGGATGGCCATTGATGATAGTGCTATGGTTACGGTTCGCTTTAAAGTGAATGAAAATGAAGAGGCGAGCTTGGTTAAGGTCTATAACCAAATCAACAGCAACATGGATAAAATGCCCCCGGGTACTTTAATGCCTTTAATCCGCTCTATCAGTTTGTACGATGTTCCACTAGTGACACTGACATTACATGCTAAAGGCGCAAATCCAGTTGACTTACGCACGCTTGCCGATAAAGTCTTGGAGGAATTGCGCACCGTACCCCAAGTTGGGAAAAGTTGGGTAATGGGTGCATCACCTCAGGCTATTCGTGTCTGGCTGAACCCAAAGCACATGGCAGAGCACGCCATTTCAATTGCCAACATTCAACAAGCCTTCTCTGTTAATAACATCAGTCTTGACGCAGGAACATTAGAGCATGAATTAAGTGAAACATCTCTTCGCATCGAGGGCTCACTCATTTCCAATCAAGACTTAGCCAACATTATTATTGGAACTGATGGGGCCAAACCTATTTTATTAAAAGATATTGCGACTATTGAAAAGGGGCCTCAAGATGAAACTATTGCGTCCTATTTTGCCTATGGAGCACACGGCCCATTGAAGAATGCAGATATAGAACCTGCAGTAACCATTGCTCTTGCACGTCAAAAAGGAAGCAATGGTGTTGATGTAGCAAAAGCACTTTTGAATAAACTTGAGCAATTACAAAACAGTCAGCTCATTCCAAAAAATATAGATGTCTCAATCACTCGCAATTATGGAGATGAAGCTAATGATGCAGTGAATACTTTGGTCGAGCACTTAGGGATTGCGATTCTAAGTGTCGTGGTATTGCTGATGGTGTTTTTAGGATGGCGCGAAGCATCAGTGGTTGTTTTTTCTATTCCCTTAATTTTGTGCCTAGTACTTGGTATTGGCTGGCTATCAGGCCAGACTATCAATCGAATTACTTTGTTTGCGCTCATTCTTTCATTAGGCCTCTTAGTAGACGATAGCATTGTGGTGATTGAAAACATTCACCGCCATATTATTAAGGGAGTGCAAAAAAACTTTACCCGTTTAGTTATTTATGCAGCCAATGAAATTGGTAAGCCAACGATTATTGCTACCTTTACAGTGATGCTGGCGCTACTGCCTATGGATTTTGTAGGTGGAATGATGGGGCCGTTTATGGCGCCTATACCTTTTAATGCGCCATTGGCAATGATTGTATCCCTCTTTATTGCCTATAGCGTGGTTCCTTATCTTGCTTATCGTTGGTTAAGAACTAAAGCTAAAAAACAAATGAATGAGCATCATCAAAGCCATAGCACCTGGTTGCAGCGAGCGTACCTTGTATTATTCAAAGGATTACTTTACTCATCGAAAAAACGACATCTCTTTTATTTGATTATTGTACTATTGCTCTTCGCGGTATTACTCCAACCTGCCTGGCAATTTATTCGCCCTGCAGGCCCTAATGGCCCATTAAGCCCGTTAGGAGTTGAAATTAAAATGCTACCCGATGACAACGTGAATACCTTTTTAGTGTCCGTTGATGCAGGCGCTAACGCAACGTTAACGAAAACAAACGAGTTACTTCGCGAACTTAGTGCAACCATCCAAAAAAATCCTTACGTCACAGACTTGGAGCTGTACTTAGGAGAATCAGCCCCAGAAGATTTTGCCGCTCTGGTGCGTGGAGATAATCTATTAAGAGGCAGTCAATACGGGCAAATACGCGTGAATTTGGTGAACAAACATCATCGAGCTATTGGCTCACACCAAATTGCAACACAGGTTTACCAGGGACTTGTGCATTTGCAAAAACAACATCCCCAAAGCCATATCAAGCTTTTTGAAAGCCCTCCTGGGCCGCCTGTTCGCTCACAAATGGAGGCAGGTCTCTACGGGCCTAATTACAATGAATTGAGGTCTGTCGCTAATAAGATAACCTCTGAAGTGTATCCCAAAATATACGGCATGATAAATATTGATAACTCAGTGACTCAAGACACCAATCAATACCGCATTGAAATCAATCATAATGCAGTCATGCTGGCAGGCTTAGCCCCAAAAACGGTAGCGCAGGAGGTAAGCGCTTTGTTCAAGGGTATTTCCATCGGAAATGCACATGAACCCAATGCCAGACAGCCCGAGCACATCATCTTACGTCTTCCGCAAAAGGCACGTGAAGTTGCTCAAGTACTTAATCAGCTGTGTTTAAAAAATCAGCAACAACAACTAATCCCTCTGGCAAAAATTGCAACCTTACATGAAGATAAAGAGGAAAAACCCATCTTCACTAAAGATCAAACACCCGTTGTTTATGTAACCGGTGAAGTGTTGGGCACGAGCCCTGCTTATGCGGTCACTTCTGCAACAAATATGCTCAAGAAGCCCCCTTTTTCAATGGGGGTTGAAAATTTAGGATTTCATGAATCACAGCCTAATCGCTTTGCTAAAAGTCAACTCTTTTGGCTTGGTGAAATGCGCCTGACGTTGGATGTTTTTCGTGATTTAGGCTCAGCCTTTATTGTGGCTATAGTCTTGATTTATATTTTACTAACAGCTTTTTACCAGTCGTTTTTTATTCCCCTAATTATTATGGGGGCTATACCGCTAACTGTCATTGGCGTTTTTCCTGGCCATTGGTTAATGAACCAACCGTTCACTGCCACGTCCATGATAGGGGTAATTGCTTTAGCCGGAATTGTTGTTCGAAATTCGCTATTACTCATCGATTTTATTTTAGAACATCAACATCGAGGTTCCTCTATCGTAGAAGCCGTTATTGAGTCAGGCGTGGAGCGAATTCTACCGATTGTCTTAACAGCACTTGCTATTATTCTGGGCTCCGCTGTGATGTTATCCGATCCTGTCTTTGGCGGCCTTGCTATTTCTTTGATATTTGGTTCATTTGCTTCAACAGTACTTACCTTGTTTTTAATTCCATTGATCTATTTAAGTTGGTGGAAGCGTAACCATTAATTAGTATTAGGAGAATAGATGATGACTATTGAACGTATTATTCGAATTGTCGCTGGTGCCTTTGTTTTGATATCACTCGCTCTAGGCGTGTCGACCAGCCCAGTATTTATCAACGTTAATTTTTTATGGTTTACGGTATTTGTAGGAGCTAATCTTTTGCAAAGTGGATTTACAGGATTTTGTCCTCTTGAAATGATTTTAAAGAAGTTTATTGGGTAAGAGCTAGTATTCGGATATAAAAAATTAACGAAGTAAAATAAATAGGAACTAGTGTTACGAGTAATTTAACCCATAATGCCACCAGCGACATCGACAATTAAAAAGCCTCCCGTGAGCAAAAGAGCGAACCAAAGTAACTGCTCTTTTGAGTATTTTTTTAATCATGAGGTACATCCTTACTCATTATTGCTCCTCATCACCACCAGCTAATTTAATTTAAATGAAACACCATGTAAGAAAATTGCGGCAAGAATAAGAAAAGTAATTAAAGCGGTGTAAAAATGAATGGTTTTCTTAGTTTTTCTGAACCAGAAGATAAGACCAATCAATACAATAATTGCAATACCTAAAGAACCTAAAAACCATCCATTAGTAAACATTATGTTTTCCTATTTAGTCGTTCTTAGGTTGGTGGTTATGACCTCCATCACCACCAAATCCTCCCTCATAGCCAACCTCAGGATGAGCTGGAGCAGGTGTTGTTTTAGGAGTGCAGGCAGTTAAGCCCAGACCCAATAAACCGATCAATACAATTATTTTAAATCCATTAATATTCATTATTTCTCCTTAACAGCCAATCAAAATAACATGAAACTACTTACATCGTAATATACTCAATAACATAAGATAAATGCATCTTATCTTCTCCAATTTTACGTTTACACGCCACCTTTAAAAAAATTCATTTTTTAATATTCTTTACAAAATCAAGCAACTGTACTGCATCCTTCTTGGATATAGGTTTTTTAAAATAAGTAGCGCTATCGTGCAGGTTTTCCTGATTAGGGTTGGAAGTTAAAATGATCATAGGCGTATGGTTGTTTAATACTGAATTTTTTTGTATCTGGTCAATCAGCTCATGGCAATTTAAATTTTTATCCACTAAAATAAAATCATAAACTCTCATGAAAGCCAACTCTCTTGCCGAGTCATCATCTCCTGCCATATCCACCAAATGCTTCAACTCTAATAAATGCATACGAATGAGAATACGAATTCCTAATGAGGATTCCACCACTAAAAAACGCAATGGATGAGCGCTGCATTGTTCATTTTCAACCCAATCATTCATCATGCAACCTCTTTCGTGACAAACCCGCAAAGACTCTCATTATCCATTCATTTCCTGATATTCAGAATGCCCTTTATGGGAATTAAGTAAGCGCAGACCATTCGCAACAACAATTAGACTCGCACCCATATCAGCAAATACCGCCATCCATAGCGTTGCGAATCCTCCCAAGGCCAGAATAAAAAACACCCCTTTGATGGCAAGGGACAAAGTAATATTTTGGCGAAGAATACGCGCCGTTTTTCGGCTTAAATCAATGTATAAAGGCAGCATGGCTAAATTATCATTCATTAATGCAACATCTGCCGTTTCTAAAGCGGTATCAGTACCTTTCCCCATTGCAAAACTAATCGTAGCCTTAGCCAAGGCTGGAGCGTCATTGATTCCATCCCCCACCATTCCTACCGTTTTATACTGTTCCAAAAGGTGATTAATTGCTTGTAATTTTTCAGTAGGCAAGACATTCGCCTGCACTTCATCAATCCCCACCACTTTGGCAATGGCTTTAGCTGTTAAGGCATTATCACCCGTTAACATCGCTGTTTTAAGTCCTTGTTGATGCAAGGTGTCAATTGCCCATTTGCTTGTAGAGCGCAAAGTATCAGCCACCGCAAAAACCGCCAAAACTACCGCTGAATTACTCAAAATGACTGTTGTTTTTCCTTCCTCTTCCAAACGCTTAAGTTCCTGCTCTACAGCAAGAGAGCACACCTTATTATCTTCTGCCAGTTGATGATTTCCAACGTAATACAGTTCTTGACTAATAATGCCTTGCACCCCGCGGCCAGGAAGTGCTGAAAATTGCTCTACCTCAAATAAAGACCCATTAGGTTGGCTTTGCTTCCAATACTCAACCAAAGCATGAGCCACTGGATGTTCCGAATGACTATCAAGGCTTGCAGCCAGCACTAACAAGTATTCTTTTGGTTGGATTTTATCGTAAACGATAAAATCAGTCACCACAGGCTTCCCCTCAGTTAAGGTGCCTGTTTTATCCAGGGCAATTAATTTGAGCTGGTGCCCCAGTTCTAAATAGCTGCCGCCTTTGATAAGAAGACCATGTTGTGCTGCTGAAGCCAATCCGCTGACTACCGTTACCGGTGTAGAGATGACCAAAGCACAAGGGCAAGCAATAACCAATAACGTTAAGGCCTTATAAATCCAATCATAAAAAGGATAACCAAACACCAACGGGGGAATAAGTGCAATAACCAGTGCAATCAAGACCATAATTGGGGTGTAGTATTTGGCAAACTCATCGACAAAGCGTTGCGTTGGTGCCCGCTCACTTTGTGCCTGCTCAATGGCTTTACCAATTTTAGCAAGCAACGTATCACCCGAAGCCTTAGTGACTTTAACTTCAAAGGCACCGTGCTCATTTAAGGTTCCGGCAAACACGTCATCACCTACTTGCTTGCTCACCGGCATGGATTCCCCTGTAATCGGGGCTTGATTGACCGTACTTTGTCCCGATATCAACACCCCATCCAGTGGGATGCGCTCACCGGGTTTTACTTTAAATACCGCACCGACCGCTACATCTTCTACAGGCAAAGTCTGCCATTGACCATTATCCATTTTAATCCGAGCCACCTCTGGTGCAATTTGCATGAGACTGCGAATGGCAAGGCGGGCTTTATCTAATGAATAACGTTCGATTCGCTCAGCAAGAGCAAATAAAACGGTGACCATCGCAGCTTCCGGCCAGGCACCTATAATCATAGCCCCGGTGATTGCAATTAACATCAGGCTATTAATATTCATGGCCTTAGTACGAAGCGCGATTAAACCCTTCTTAAAAGTAGAAGGGCCACTTAAGATAATGGCAAGCACCGCAGGCAAAATGACCCAGATTGATTGCTCTTTGGCAATGAAATAAGCAGTTAACTCAGAGCAAAGCGCTAAAAGACCTGCCAAAGCAAGCAATGGCCATGACGAATCAACTTGCTTCTTCTCTTCTTTTGCAGAGGAGGTACTGCCTTGAACCCGAACACTCATGCCTAACGCTTCAATTTGTTTTTGCAACACATCAATAGCTGGAAGACGATGGTGCACGGTCACTTCCTCAGCAATGAAATTAAAATCCATCTGCGCCACTTCAGGAATCACTTTTAATTGCCGCCTGATTAATTGCTCTTCAGCCGGGCAATCAAGGCCTGCAACAAAAAAAGTGGTTAAGGTTAGAGGCTTTGTCATAATGAGCCCCCACATTGGCCGCAAAAATTTGCCCCTGCAGCAATAGTGGCGCCACAACTGCATTGAGTATTCTCAAGACCACTGCCACATTGACTACAAAATCGTGATCCAGGAGCTAGAGAGCTCTTACAGCGCGGGCAACTCAATCCTCTTGGCTCAGGATTGGTTGAGTAATTATTCTGTTGGCTTATTTGGCCATGATGAGAGCGTCGGTATCCGCCATGATGGCCGCCAAGACTTCCAAGCATTCGTTTTAGAAAACTCATGTTAATTCTCCGTCTCTTCAGTAAAGTGTTTGAGCATGTCCTCTAAAATACAACGCACATGCGCATCATAAATAGTGTAATAAATATGCTTTCCCTCTCTATTTGCTAGAAGAAGGCGTGCAGAACGTAACAGACTTAAATGATGGCTCGCCAATGGCACCGAAAGTTGCAGTTGTTCCGCCAGCTCTGAAACTGATTTTGGACCATGCAAACACTCGATAAGAAGCTTTAAACGATTAGGCTCACCCATCAAATGCAAGATATCGCTTAAAGTGATGATTTGGTCTTGAGTTAGCATAGTTTATTAAACAGTTAAATAAGTATTTAACTTTAAGTGTAGCTCATTCACAGCGGTTGTCAAAAACACTATCCGTTGTCCTTTGCTCAAAAGAGCTATAATTAAATGAATCTATTTTTGTATAAGGAAGAAGAATGACGACCCTTCTTTCAAATCACAGTCTTCTGATCATCTTAGGATTTGCTTTTTTTATGGGAATAATTTTAATTATTCTGGCAAAAGGGAGTTCCGGCCATAAAATGAAATTTATAACTCACTTGGGATTTTATCTTTCTCTTGCTGCCGCACTTATCTTTGCTATAGTGCTTTTTATAGATGTCTTTCCACTTATTTTAAAATGACAATCACCAATATGTTACAATTCCATCAAAGGAATCACTCATCCTCGCCTGATTTTTTAATTACTGATTTCTTGTGCCGCTCATGAAACAGGTAATACAAACCGGGTAAGACTAAGAGTGTTAGGAAAGTGGATGAGATAATGCCACCTATAACCACCGTTGCCAAGGGACGTTGTACTTCAGAGCCCGTGCCCGTAGCCAAAGCCATCGGCACAAACCCCAAAGAGGCCACTAAAGCAGTCATGAGTACCGGACGAAGCCTCGCCAGAGAGCCTTGTAATACCGCATCTTTTAAGTACATTTTTTTCTGTTCATGCAGTTTATTAATAAAGGTAATCATGACCAGGCCATTAAGAACTGCCACCCCTGACAACGCAATAAACCCAACACCGGCTGAAATGGACAAGGGAATCCCTCGAAGCCACAGTGCAAATACCCCACCAGTTAACGCCAAAGGAATGCCACTAAACACTAAGAGCGCATCTCGTACTCGACCAAAACTCATAAACAACAATAAGAAAATGCCCAATAGTGTGATAGGAACAACGATTTGTAGCCGTTGAGAGGCTGATTGCAACTGCTCAAACTGACCACCCCAGGTTACCCAGTAGCCACTGGGAATTTTGACACTCTGGTCAATCCGTTGCTTGGCTTCATTCACAAACGAGCTTAAATCCCGATTGCGAACGTTAGCACTGACCACCACACGCCGTTTACCACTTTCCCGACTGATTTGATTGGGGCTTTCACTACGCACCATTTTGGCTACTTCACTCAACGGAATAAAATGTCGTTCGCCATCTTTAGCCTGTGGCAACGGAATAAATACTTGGCGTAGTACATTAGGGTTTGTACGTAACTCTTCAGGCAAGCGCACCACTAAATCAAAACGCTTATCTCCCTCAAAGAGCTCGCCACCTTTTTTGCCGCCTGTGGCAATGACAATGGCATCTTGAACCGTGCCAATTTGTAAGCCGTAGCGTGCCAAAGCATCGCGATTGATTTCAACGGTTAGTAGCGGTAAACCACTGACTTGCTCTACTTTTACATCAGCAGCACCGGGCACTTTTTTTAATTGAGCACTGATGGCTTCAGCTACTTCCAGCAATGTATTCATGTCATCGCCAAATACTTTCACCGCAACATCACTACGAACCCCTGAAATTAATTCATTAAAGCGCATCTGAATGGGCTGAGTAAATTCATAGTTATTCCCCGGAATTTGCTTTACTGCCGCCTCGATTTCTTGTACTAGTTGCTGTTTGCTTTTTTTAGGATTCGGCCAATCCTTCCGAGGCTTTAACATAATAAACGTGTCAGCGACATTGGGCGGCATGGGATCAGTAGCCACTTCCGCAGTCCCTAGTTTTGCAAAAACACGTTTGACTTCTGGAAACTGGCTTACTCGCTCCTCTACTAAATGCTGCATGGTAATGGCTTGTGTTAAACTAGTGCCAGGAATTCGCATCGCGTGCATGGCAATATCGCCTTCATCAAGACTTGGAATAAATTCACCACCCAACCGAAATGCAAGCAAAAGACTTATCCCCACCAAAGCAACCGCAGCTCCTATCACCAACCTTCTGGCATGAAAACAGCGGCGCAAGGCTTTTGCATAAACAAGTGAGAGGTAGTGTACCAACCAATTTTCTTTTTCTTGTACACGCCCACCTAAAAAAATGGCAACGGCTGCTGGAACAAAAGTCAGAGCAAAAAGCATGGAGGCGAGCAGCGCGGTAATAACCGTTTGCGCCATCGGCAAAAACATTTTCCCCTCAACCCCTGTTAACGTTAAAATCGGTAAATAAACCACCGTGATAATAAAGACACCAAAGATACTGGGCCGAATCACCTCTGTTGTGGCATAAGCTATGACTTTCAAGCGCTCTTCTAAATTTAAAACACGATGCAAGGCATGCTGTTGTTCACCCAAATGCTTAATGCAGTTTTCAACAATAATGACCGCACCATCGACAATCAAACCAAAATCAAGAGCGCCTAAGCTCATCAAATTGGCACTGATTTTATTAGATACCATCCCTGTAATGGTCAAGAGCATGGATAAAGGAATCACCATCGCGGTAATCAGTGCTGCGCGAATGTTACCTAAAAACAAAAACAAAATAACACAAACAAGCAATGCCCCTTCGAGCAAGTTTTTCTTCACCGTATTAATGGTAGCGTTCACAAGCAAGGTTCGGTTATAAACCGTGACTGCTTCAATGCCTTCCGGCAATGATTTATTAATAACTTTCATTTGGGCCGCAACTCGTTCAGACACTGTGCGACTGTTCTCGCCCATAAGCATAAATACTGTGCCTAAAACGACTTCTTTACTGTTCTCTGTTGCTGCTCCTGTTCGTAGCTCCTTGCCTAAAGCCACTTCTGCAATATCACGAATTCGAATAGGTGTTCCTTCAAAGCTTGCAATAACAATGTTCTCAATATCAGTGATGTTTTGCACCTGCCCTGGTACGCGAATTAAGTTCTGCTCGCCATTAGTTTCAATATATCCTGCACCCACATTGGCATTATTGCGTTCTAATGCCTCAACCACATTGTTTAAGCTTAACCCATAACGAACCAGTTTCATGGGATCTGGAGTGATGTGAAATTGTTTTTCATAACCCCCAATGGTGTTTACTTCAGCCACTCCCTCTACATTACGCAGTTGCGGCTTGATAATCCAATCTTGAATGGTACGCAGTTCCGTTGGATTGTAACGTTGACTTGCTGGTACATTGGCTTTATTGGTTACCGTGTACATAAAAATCTCACCAAGCCCTGTAGAGATTGGGCCTAAAGTGGTTTCTACTCCTGGTGGGAGCTTGTCTTTTACCTCCTGCAAGCGCTCATTAATTAATTGACGCGCAAAATAAATGTTCGTGCCATCTTTAAAGACCACCGTGACTTGCGATAGTCCATAACGTGATAAAGAACGAGTGTAATCCAGATTAGGCAACCCGCTCATAGCCAGTTCAATAGGGAAAGTAATTCGTTGCTCCACCTCAAAGGGTGAATAGCCTGAGGCTTGAGTATTGATTTGCACTTGCACGTTGGTGATGTCAGGTACCGCATCAATAGGCAAACGTTGAAAATTATACACACCATAAAGAGCAATGATTGTCGTAAATAATAAGACAAACCATCGATGTTTTAGGGAAAAACGAATTATTTTTTCAAGCATTACCAATCCTTAGTGCTCGTGGCTTGCGCCATCCTTTCCTAACTCTGCTTTCATAAAAAAGCTATTATTGCTGACATAGCGCTGGCCTGCATCAAGCCCCGAAACCACTTCGACCCATTCATCATCCCTTTGGCCTAAAATAACAGGCGTTGCCTCAAAATAATCTCCTTGCTGGATAAAAATTACTTCTTTCTCATCCATGCGCTGAATAGCCGACAAAAGTATGGCAACTGGAACCGTTTTTTCTTTAATGGTAATTGCGGCATTAATGTACATCCCAGGCAACCAAACACGAGGCTCATTAGAAAGAACTGCTCGTGCGAGCGTTGTTTGACTGTCTTCAATGCCTAAGGGCGCAATGTAGGAGATGGTGCTGATGGATTTTGGTGTTCCTTCATCTCCAGTTACCACCACACTCATTCCTTGTTTTACTAAAGGCACCTCTTTACGATATAAGGTAAAATCAGCCCACACAGTAGCCAAATTAGCCACTTCATAAATAGGTTTGGTGCTTTGCGCAAGCTCCCCATTGGTTGCGTATTTTTGCACGATGGTTCCGCTCATGGGTGCATTAATTGTATAATTTTGTAAACTTTCGTTACTCTCAATCGTAACTAATACCTCCCCTTTGGTGACTTCATCGCCTAAATTCTTAGTCATTGATTTAATAATGCCTGAATAGCGTGCATAGATGGGAGCTAAGGTGTCTCGATTGGGAGCAATTTTACCTACGACTTTAAGTTGAGTTTTAATTGTTTGGCTTTGTGCCTTAGCCGTTTGAATGTCTGCCGCTTTTAGAATGGCTGGCACCATTTTAATGCGGCCTTCATAAGTCGCATAATGCCAGGTATAGCGTTTATCCTGAAGCTCTAATTGAATGCTCACATCAAAAGAATGAGGCTCTTCAATCACCTCAACGCTTTGTAAAAAATTCTCGACAGGAGTGAACGCAATTGCTTCTTTTTTATCACCAAATCGCTTTAACTGAACGGTCAATTGCGCTTTCCCAGGCGCGATAGGCTCACCATTCTTATACAAATAAGCGCGAAAATGCGGTGGCATGCCCCGTTCAAAAATTAAAAACTCAAGGGCTATATCTTCATCCTTAAACAAACGCCCACCTTGCGGACCCTTTTCCATGGTTTCTTGATGATTTTTTTCTTCATCGCCATGGGATTCTTCATTTGTTGCCCATAACGAAAAGGAACTCAACCCCAATAACAGAATTATAAAGGGCATGCAGGATAGGAATGGCTTTAAAACTCTCATTTACTCTCCTTAGAAGGCGCTAATCCTAAAAGCCCGGTCAGTTGAATTAAGGCTTTATGATAATCAGCATGAGCTTGTTGGTAATGACGCTCTTCTTCATACAACGAATTAAGGGCTGTGGATAATTCAATATACGTATAACGTCCCATTTGGTAGCCATCCTGTGCCAATTTGATTGATTTACGCGCCAAAGGTAATAACGAATTCGTCACCAAGCTCGCCTCA
This sequence comes from Legionella stuttgartensis, assembly GCF_977063405.2. Classification (NCBI taxonomy): domain Bacteria; kingdom Pseudomonadati; phylum Pseudomonadota; class Gammaproteobacteria; order Legionellales; family Legionellaceae; genus Legionella; species Legionella stuttgartensis. The sequence goes on along the minus strand of NZ_CDRUHA020000003.1, from coordinate 23,412 downwards.
TAATGACTTTGTTCGGCTTGTAGAAAAGCCCCATAGACATTTTGACGCACATCAAGGCGTGTACCTTGAAGCTCATGAGCCGTTTGGGTGTATTGTGCCTCAGCGGTTATGATTTTTCCTTGATTTCTATTGTAAACAGGGACTTCTGCAAAGGCTGAAGCCACTGCGGCATTACTGCCATCATCAGAGAAATGACGACCGCCTAATTGAATGTTTAAATCCGGCCACACAGATTTTTTAACTGCAGTAATAGTCGCACGCTTGGCGTGTAATTGCTGTTGAAGCTGTACTAACTGAGGGCTTTGCGGTAATTTTCTAAGTAACACAGCCCAGTTCAATGTCACTCCAGGAAGACCTTTATCCACTAATTGTCCATCAACTCGTAATCCATCACCTAATAGACGCGCCAATTTCGCACGCTGAAATAATGCATCCCTTGCAGCTTTATTTTCTTGAATACGCGCTTCGCCTAAGCGCACCTGGGCCAAACGTAAGTCTAATTCCGCTCCAGCGCCTGCCTTAACTCGACGCTCGATTGCGCTTACGATGTCTTGATTGAGGCGAATAAGTTTTTGGGTGACTTGATGCCATTGACCCGCATAAAGTGCATCCACATAGGCCACACCAACTGCCACATAAAGTATCGCTTTTTGTACTTGAATTTGGGCAAGAGAGGCTAAGTAATCTGAATAGGTTGCTTTTTTCAGATACTGCAACCGATTACCCAAAGGGATGGGCTGGGTCACTGATGCCGTAGTTTCTGCCGCCTCATAACTTGAATAACTCCCCGAGCCGCCAAAGTTTTCTGCGGTTAAAGTCACTTGAGGATTGGGATAAAGCCCACTTTGGATAAAAAAACCGCGCATGGCTTGTGCTTTATCTATTTCGGCCTGTAATTCGGGATTATTGCGATAAGCAATGCCCAGGGCTTGTTTGAATGTCAAAGGGGTGGCCGCGAGTGCCTCACTCGCTACAAGGCTCATTGCACTCCACACAACATAATAAAATAAATAACGCATTCCCTACCCTATCAAATCCTTGTCAAACCTTTCGTTCCAGTGTACCTTGATTTTGGGCCTTGATACACCTTATTGCTAAAAAAACCAGAAAATCATAGCATTAAGTCACTGAAATGATTACCAAACTGGTATACACTGATCTTTATAATCCATTAACTTGTTTATCCTATGCACCTACGATTATTATTTGTTTTTTTAATAATCTTGACTGCCGAACTTAAGGCTCAGTCATTAACTATTGGAATAGTAGCGTATGACCCGCCGTTTTCAATGAATGCCGACAAAAATCATTTCTTTGGATTTGATGTTGAGCTCATAACAGAGCTTTGCAAGCAAATTAAAGCTCAGTGTCAATTGAAACCCATGCTGTTTGACGAGCTGTTTACAGAATTAAAAGCGAGTAAAATTGACTTGGGGATAGCGGCAATTATCATCACCGACGAACGACAGAAAACCTTTCTCTTTAGTCTTCCCTATCTGGCAAGTGCAGCACGTTTTATGACCACAAAAAACGACTCAATTACATCTCTTAAAAAACTCAACAATAGATCAATAGGCATTATCAGAGGCTCTCTCTTCAAACAACTCATTACTCAGAAATTTAAAACCAATAGGGTTAGAGAATATCCTTCAACTAATCAACTCATCACTGCCTTAAATCAACAGGAAGTGGATGCCTTGCTTATGGATGACTTTTCGGCTGATTATTGGATAGCCAATAATAACACCTTGTTTAAAGGATTAGGTAAACCCTTCCCCGTCGGCATCGGTTATGGAATCATGGCCAAAATGGATTCTAAGATGCTAATGAACCAAATCAATCAAGCCTTAAAACATATCGAAAAAAATGGATTTTATTTATCTTTATATCAAAAATATTTTCACACCATACCCATGCATTAAAATATGAATCACTAACGGTTATCTTAATGTCAATTTTTTAATTTAATTCGGTTTAGTGGTGTCCGTGACCATGACCACGCGGGTGATACCCACCAAATACACGTTTAGGCTGTTTATTGTTTTTTGAATCTTCCTTATTAATAGAAGAAGCGCAGGAAGCCAACAAAAACATTAAAGAAATGAGCACTAATACATATGGGGTTACCAAACTAGATTTTTTCATCATTCGCATCCTTGGAATAACTCACTTGCTGTTATTTTTTAATATCATTATTATGGATGAAATAAAAGTAAATTGTACTCCTTTGGTTTTATATTCATTCAATATAAAAAAAACGGAGTTAAATTGATGAAATTTTATTCCCGTCAACACCGCACAGGAGGCGAATATGAAAAAAGAGGTTTTTATTTCAATCTGTGGCGGCCTTATTTTTTCGTTATCCACACAAACAATCCTGGCCGATGAAATTCCCAGTCGCACCTTACCTATGTCTGAAATCTTGAAAATTCTACAGACTCGCGGTTATAGCGTAATAAGAGAAGTTGAATTTGATGATGGTTTATATGAGGTGGAAGCCTTTGATGAAAAAGGGATTCAGCTTATTATTCGAATGAACCCAAATACAGGGGACTTTATCAACACCAATTTAAAAACCAAGAAATACCCCATCTCAATGCTTGAAGCGGCGCAGAGAATTGAGGGCGCTGGCTATCATACTATTTTCAAAATTGAAGCGCACGGCAGTCAGTATGAGGCAAAGGCCCTTGGTACAGAGGATAAAAAAATTAAATTACGCATCGATGCTAATTCTGGCAAAATATATATCCTTGAATAAGAGAACTAGAGTTATTAATTCTGCAACATTTAAAATTTTTCAATAAATAAAACAGCCAACCTATTTAAGTTAAGCTTAAAGAAATTTAAGACTTGACATCCTCTATCCTTATCCCAAGAGCCATCACGAATCAGCTGATGCCTGCAATGCTGCCTGTTTTTTAAATCCAAGGAAGGCTTAGCATGCACAAGATAAATATAATGACGTCATAAGAGATTTTCCAATCTAATATTTTAGATTTTTGCATCAGGGCGCAAGTTCCGGAGCGCTAGGCCACTTACCATCAAAAGTTAGCGCTTATTTTAACAAAATAATTTGTTTTCATATAGTTAGCATTAAGAATTTGAATGCTTAAGTTACAGAAACGGAGCAAATGTGAACTAGAACCTCCTTTCTGTAAAATAGAGGCTAATAAAGGCAGATAATCGCAAAATATCCCACACAATAAATACCCAGCCAAAAATTTCTTTGAAAACTTCTCGTGAACTTTTAATAAAAGGGTCCCAAAAATGCTTGAATAAATACATGATGTTCATGTGACATAAAGTTGTTATAGTATTTTCATACAGATAGATAACCAAAGTCTTTCTTTATTAGTAATTAATTTTCCAAATACTGCTAGAAAAACAAATAGTTCTATTCAATGTCTAGAGTGAATTCTTTAAAAAAATTTATTTTTAGGTAACAATGGCACTTTAATACTAGGGCGTGTTTTTAAAGTTTCAGCCACAATATAATACTTACTAGAGTTAGTGCTCCTAGAAACATGATAGCTGTTTTATCATAATGTGTAGCAATTCTCCTAAAACTTTTGACTCGATTAAAAAAACGCTCAACGTAATTACGCTCTTTGTATATATGTGTATCATGCTCTATAGGTATGATGCGATTCTTTTTGGATGGGATGACCGCCGTGATTCCTCTATTTTTCAACTCCCCGCGAAATTCATTGCTATCATAAGCCTTATCGGCTAATAAATACTCGGATAGTTCATCACCGAGCAATTCCTTTGCTGTTTTTATCTCACTGTCTTGTCCAGGTGTTAAAATAAAACTCAAAGGCAATCCAAAAGAATCAACCTTTACATGGATTTTTGAGCTAAAACCACCTTTGCTTCGGCCTAGTGCTTGTTTCTCTTGGCCGCCTTGAGCTCCAGCCGCATGTTGATGTGCTCGAATAACGCTACCATCCATCATGTGCCATTCGTGATCGCCATCTTTTTTTTAAAATTTCAAGTATTCCATTGAAATGTCCATTTTTAACCCATCGATTATAGCGACCATAAACACTTTGCCATTTTCCATAATCAGGTGGCAAATCTCTCCAAGGCGCGCCAGTCCTGATAATCCAGCAAACCGCTTCGATAAATAATCGATCATTTTCACCATGACGACATTTGGGCGCATGTGAGCTTATAATAATGGGAAAAATTATTTAAAGGAGAAACCATGTTAAAAAAGTAGCGTTTACCATGTATCCTGTCGAAAATTTAGATCGAGCGATGGATTTTTATAAAAAAAATCTTGGTTTAATACCTAGCAAAATATCTGCGAATGGTCATTGGATAGAGTACGACTTACCCCAAGGCGGATGCTTTGCAATCACAACCCTTGCGGAAGGTGTTAAACCAAGTGCTGTGTCCGGGGGTAGTATTGCTTTTGAAGTGGAAGGTTTGGATTCCTTAACGCAACAATTAAAAAAGAATGGGGTAACATTCAAATTGGATACTTTTTCATCACCCGTATGTAGAATGGCAATTATCATCGATTCTGAAGGAAATGCTATTACACTGCATGAGCTCAATCAATAAGTCTGTATACAAAGGATAAATGATGATGTTTGCTAAATGTTCTGTATTTATTGCTACAAGTCTTGATGGCTTTATTGCAAGAGATAATGGTTCTATTGATTGGCTAATGAAAGCAAATGAGCTTGTGCCCCCAGGTGAGGATGGTGGTTATAAAGAGTTCATATCTACGGTCGATGGACTCATTATGGGGAGGCATTCTTTTGAGAAAGTCTTATCATTCGACCCTTGGCCTTATGGTGAGCTTCCTGTCATAGTGATGAGTAGCAAACCTATAGAAATTCCTGCTCATTTAAAATATGTTTCAGCATCTTCCGAAACACCCATCGAGCTCGTTAAGCGGTTAACTGATGAAGGATTTAAGCATCTTTATATTGATGGAGGAATAACTGTCCAAAATTTTATAGCCGCGAATTTAATCCATGAATAACAATAACCATCGCACCAGTCTTGCTAGGTTCTGGTCGTTCATTATTTGTACATTTGACACAAGACATTGAACTGGAGCATCTTGAAACCAAATGTATTGGCGGTGGTTTTGTTCAGTTGAAATATCGGATGGCTGCGGTACAGGCGAACCCATAGCACAATTTTTAATTAAACAAGGATATAAAGTAACGGGCATTGATGCAAGTCAAAAAATGATTGAGCAATACAAGATAAGATTCCCAGATGCAAAATGGCTACTTGCTGATATGAGAACTTTAGATTTACAAGAGAAATTCGATGCGGTCATTGCCTGGCATAGTTTCTTTCATTTACCTCATGATGATCAACGAAAAACATTAAAATCTCTTGCTTCTTTGGTAGAGCAAAATGGTTTATTAATATTTACTTCCGGACCCGAGTACGGGGAAGTCTGGGGTGATAATGGGGGATATGATTTATATCATGCATCCCTTTCGTCTGAAGAATATACTCAAATTCGTATGCGTTCGGCTAAATACACCTACCACTGAATTAAAAACCGCATAAACTGAGCTTCTCAAAAAGAGGAGCTAGAAATGAAATCAAAAGAAGAATATTGGGAACGGTTATTTAAAGGATATGAACGAAGTGGATTATCGCAAGAAGATTTCTGCAGTGAGCAAGGGATTCCTATTGCAAAATTTAAGTATCAATGGCGTAAAAGGATAGCGTCAGGAAGTCAGAAGTCCGAGGCAGATAAGCCCAGTCATTTTGAACCGATACTGATTAGTAACAAGGACTCTGTTCATCAGGAGACCCTAACGAGCCAATCGATTATTATCCAATTTCCCAATCAGATTAGCTGTGAAGTAAAGATGGATATCAAGAGCAAAGATTTTTCTTCCTTACTGAATCAATTGAGGTTGCTATGCTGATTCCAGAAGAAGTTCAGGTTCATTTATATTGCGGTATTACTGACATGAGGAAATCGATTAATACCCTGGCGATATTAGTCAAAGAAGTATTCGACATGGAACTTGAGACAGGGCATTTATTTTTATTCCGTAGTCGCTGTGGTTCGAAACTCAAAGCCCTTTACTATGAGGAGTGTAGCTTTACCTTATGGTATCGGAGGTTAGAGAAAGGAAAATTCATTTTCCCGCGTAATACCCAAGGCCATATTGAGTTAACCAAGGACCATTTAAATTGGCTGATGGCTTCTAATAAATACACGTTTCACCAAGGTGAAATCCCTGTAATTTATCGTGATTTTCATTGAAAAAAGCTGAGATAATCATGGTGGTTATGGTATAATTCCACCATGAAAACGACTCCTGACAACTCCATTTGTTCTCCAGAATTTCAAGCAATTCTTGCCCCACTTCAAGATGAAAATCAAGCCTTAAAACAAGAAGCCCAGGAATGGAAAGAGAAATACCATCATCTTCTTGAGCAATTACGCCTGGCCAAACAACAGCGTTTTGACCGCTCTTCAGAAGCGAATGTGCTTCAAGGTGAATTGCAATTTGATGAGGCAGAACGCATAGAAACTACAGAGCTACCTCAAGAAGAAAATACAGTTACTGTAAGCTACACCCGTAAAAAACCAGTACGACGCCCATTGCCAGAACATTTACCCCGTGAAATGATAGAGCACGATATCCCAGCAGAAGAAAAGCTTTGTGCTTGTGGATGTATGAAGCAACGTATTGGTGAAGAAGTAACGGAGCAGTTGGAGTATATCCCTGCAGAGCTTAAGGTGATTGCGCATGTTCGTCCAAAATATGCTTGCAATCGCTGTGATGAGGGAGTGAGCATTGCCTCTCTACCACAACTATTTCTTCCTAAAAGCATTGCAACCCCAAGTCTTGTAGCCCATACCATTATCAGCAAATACGAAGACCATTTGCCTTTATATCGTCAGGAGCAGATGTGGGCTCGATTAGGTATCGAATTACCAAGAAACACTGTATGTGGCTGGATAATGGCGGCTTCTGAAGTCTGCATGCCGATGAGGGATGCACTTGTGCAAGAACTGATTACTTCGAATTACCTACAGGCTGATGAAACCACAGTGCAAGTCATGGATGAGCCGAATCGAAAAAATACCAGCACCAGTTACATGTGGGTCTATCGTAATCACAGACCCGATAAAAAAGTGATTCTCTTTGATTACCAACAAACAAGGCAAGCGCAGTGGCCCAAACAAATCCTTAAGGATTTTAAAGGTTATCTACAAACGGATGGCTATAAAGGTTATGATTGGGTAGATAATCATCCAGATATTATCCATTTAGGCTGCTTCGCTCATGCAAGGAGACCTTTTGCCCAGTTGGTGAAATTAGCTAAGACCACAGGAAAATCCCATCAAGCAGTCGCTTATATCCAAAAGCTTTATCTCATTGAAAAAATAGCGCGGGATAACTACTACACAAACCAACAGCGTTATGAACTTCGTCTGGAAAAAGCAAAGCCTATCCTTGATGACATTAAAATCTGGCTGGACAAATCTCTAAAAACGGCTGCGCCCAAATCCAAATTAGGCGATGCTTTAGCTTATATGCATCAACGATGGAGCGAGCTTACTACTTATCTATTAGATGGGGCTCTCGAAATAGATAATAATCTTGTGGAAAATCTCATCAGACCCTTCGCTTTGGGTAGAAAAAATTGGCTGTTTTCGGGTAGTCCAAGAGGTGCTCATGCCAGTGCTCTATTTTATAGCCTCATCGCAACTGCCAAAGCCAATGGGCTCAATCCTTTCAATTATCTAAAAAATCTTTTTGAATATATCCGTTCTTGCAGAACAGCAGAGGATTATATCGCGCTCCTACCTTATGCTCCTAATCCCAAGTAAATAATTCAACCCGTATTTCCCCGAACGCATACTCAAATTCTTCTAAAGTGCCATTTTAAAGTCCTTGTACATAACATTAGGGATCCTGATTGTGGGGAAGCAACTGTTTGGGTTGCTCAAAAAAACCACATTACTCCAGAGTAAAATGAAAAAAACTTCTTCAAATCTTATACTCAAAAATAATGGGATATCTATTTGGCATCATAGGAGATTTTTTAACACCAATTTTGATGCATCCCATTTTCTTGTAAAATGGTTCAGCACCAGGATCGCTCCATAATTTGAATCTACTAACACCATTTGATTTAAAATCTTCTACCATCATAGACCACATTTTTTTACCGAAGCCTTTACCAATATAATCTAGATCAATAAAAAAATTATCCAGTTCAGACTCTTTATTTCTGATGCTAAAACTATAAAAACCCATCACCTTTTCGGGTTTTTCAGTATTTCTTTCACAAAAAAGTTGCACTGTATTTTTTTCAAGATAGTCTGTGGTCATTTGAAAAAGCTGCATGAATTTATCCATAAATGCTTTATCATATCCCCAATAAGATTTTGAGCGATACATTAACTCATTGATCTGTTTTAATTCATGGACACCAGCTCGTACACATTTTACAATCATCTAGACCCTAACAATTTTTAATAGAAGCGCTATATCCGAATCGCCATAGAGCCAGTATTTAGCATCATCAGTATATTTCAGCCACTAATTTTACATCATACTGAGGCTACTGGTAAAATCGAAAACCAAAACTTTATCCTCTAAAACAATGACTATTGAACAGAATGAATTAGAGATTAAAAATAATCTACATCAAAGCATTACATGGGGACAACCTATTCCACTTTCCCCAATCTTAGCCCCTGACTGTCCTTACCCAGTTGAGGCACTTCCCTCAATTGTTAAAAAAGCCGTAGTAGACTATCAACAATATGGACAGCAACCTCTGCCTTTGATTGCATGCAGCGCCTTGGCTAACATGTCTTTATCATGTCAATCACTTGCCAATGTAGCGCGAGACAACTATTTAATTAGTCCTGTATCGCTTTATTTTTTAATTGCCAGCGGCTCTGGCACCCGAAAAACTGCTGCAGATAATGTTTTTTCGAGGGCAGCGCGTCACTGGGAAACACTTATTCGTAAAAGGCGCGAACCTGAAGTGTTGTCAGCGCTAACGCAACACCAAGTATGGCAAATGGAAAAAGACAGTTTATTCTCCCAAATCAAACGTGCAACCTATACGGGAGAAGACTCGGATTATGCCAAAGAAATGCTTGATGAGTTAATTCATCAAGAACCGGAAATTCCTTTGCAACCCACTCTTTATTTTGAAGATGCTACCCAAGAAGCACTGGCTATTCATTTAGCCCAAGGTTGGCCTTCTGCATCCTTATGGTCTGATGAGGCAGGCATCATCTTGGGTAGCCATAGCATGCAAGGCAATCCAACTCGTTTTGTAGCATTGCTTAATCGTTTGTGGGACGGTAAGACGTTCACAGCACATCGTAAGACAACGCAAGGATTTACCATTGAAAATCGGCGTTTAACACTTAACTTGATGATGCAACCGCTTATCTTACAACAACTTACCAAGCAAGCATCCGGTATTAGCCGACAAAGCGGTTTTTTAGCTCGTTGCCTTATGGCTTATCCTGCCAATAGTATGGGAAATCGATTTTACCAAGAGCCGCCTGCCTCTTTACATTCTCTAACCCATTATGAGCAACGCGTCACTGCCTGCTTAAACCAGTCAGAACAATTAAGCCATCAAGGTTGTATTCAACTTCCATTGTTGAAAATGAGTATGGCCGCAAAACAACAATGGATTTTATTTTTTAATGCAGTGGAAGCTGGGTTAAAACCTCAAGGCCAGTGGGTCGATGTCGTTGATTTCGCGTCAAAGGCCGCTGAAAATACAGCGCGGCTTGCAGCACTCTTTCATCTTTTTGAAGGACGCCATGGGGATATTGGTGTAGAGCATACCGAAAATGCCATTGAAATAATTAGTTGGCATTTGCAAGAAGCACGACGAATTATGCCTACTGAAACCGTTTCTTTGCAGTTTTCCGATGCCCTAAAACTTATGGACTGGTTTATTGAAAAAAATATTAGTTCAACAACCTTACGAACTATTCAACAATTAAGTCCATTGCGAGATAAAATAAAACGCGACCAAGCGGTTGAATTATTAGTGGAGCACAATCAAATACGCATTGTAAAATCAGGTTCAAAAACGATGGTGGAAGTGAATCCACGCGCATGCAAAGTGCCAACATGAGTTTTGTTTAATACTTTTAACTTTATCACACCAATTTACAGGAGAAACTCGTGCCCTTTAACATGCTAAAAGAATGGTTGAACAAGGAAAAAGAAAGGGGGATTGAGGATCCTTCCTGTGCTGTTTTAAGTACTTGTAGCAGCTCTAGCGAACCTCATAGTCGAGTGGTGGCCATTCGGGAAATTGAAACAGAGAGTCTTTTATTTTTTACGCAGCAAAAAACACGCAAGGTTGCTGAATTATTAAATAACCCTAAATCCTGTTTAAATTTTTTATTTGCGATGCAGAACCGACAAGTTATTTTAGAAGGTACAGCAATCCCCATTTCTCAAGAAGAAAATGAAGCTTTTTGGAGTACTCTTCCTCGTGAACGCCAATTGAGATTCTCTGCTTATGCTCCTACTTCAGGACTTGTCATTAAAGATTTAAACCAATTGGAAACCAGGAAAAAAGAATTGAGTGATCAATTTGCAGGACTTCCTATCCCTATGAGCGAGTATTATTTCGGTTTTCGCTTTATCCCAGAAACATGGATTTTCTACACGGTCGGCTCTATTTCTTTTTCTGAAGTAATTCGCTATACGAAGATAGAAGATTCTTGGAAATCAGAATTAATTTCCCCATAGGTGATATCATGTACATGCTTTGTTTTTGTGTTCCAGAAACCCATTTAGAAATTGTTAAAAATGCTATTTTTGCTACAGGCGCAGGGAGTGTTGATCATTATCAGCATTGTGCTTGGCAAACATTGGGTGAGGGGCAATTTATGCCATTACCTGGAAGCCATGCTTTTATTGGGGAAATCAATCAGCTTGAAAGAGTACCTGAATATAAAGTAGAAATTATCTGTACTGAAGAGCAAATCACAGTGGCTGTTGCGGCCTTAAAGAAGGCTCATCCCTATGAATCACCTTCTTATCAAGCGTTTCGGGTTGAGAGTATCTAATAATAAACAATGCTTCCAATATGAACCAACTTACATTCAAATAAGGACCTAAAAAATGTTACCCAAAAATGCCAGTTTGGGACATATAGCCCTAGCAGTTAATAAACTTGCTGAATGTGAGCAGTTTTATAATTTATTGGGATTGCAAACAGAACTTAAAACGATGGGCTACGTTTATCTTACAGGCAATAGCGACAATTGTGAAATTGGGGGAAAATCGTTGAATCTAACGCTCTAATATAAATAAAAATGTTCTCTTGTATGCCACTTTTATCACGATCGTTACTTCCAATACGGTTGTAACCTAAAATAGTAGCGACGATGCAAAATTTTATTCACGAACACTGCGCAAAATTTTCTCACCATGGTTAATGAGCAACGAGATATGTCCTTCATGATCCAAAACTTTTAGTGAGGCGTTAGGGATTAATTTTGCATAAAGATTGGCATGAGCTAACGGAGCTTGTTTATCTAATCTACCTTGCCAAATGACAACAGGGCACTTTATATGGCTCATATCAAATCCCCAAGGCTTTAGGCTTAATTGAATTTCTTGAGATACGCCTGTAATACCACCTTTAAAAGCCTCTAACGATGATTGGATAAATAAATCACCAGCTTCTGTGTCACCTAAAATACGCTGATCTACCTCTGACATTTTACTCGTCATTTTTTTTAATATCCCGGGTTTTTTCAGCATCAAAAACATGAGATTTACCATGACGGTAGCAATTGGGGGTATTGCTTTAATCATTTTATTTATAAACCGCTGTCCTCGTCCTAGACTTGCTGTAGCCTCAGGTATTTCAAAAGGCCCCATACCTGAGACAATCGCTATTTTATTTAACCGATGAGGTATTTTATATCCACATCCTGCAACAAAAGGAGCTCCACCAGAGTGACCTATAATAGAAAATTTAGGGATACCTAAGTAATTGGCAAGAGCCTCAACATCATCAGCCCATGAAAGAATAGTGCGCGTTGGATGTTTAGAAGATAAACCCATTCCTGGTCTATCAATACTAATTAATCGATAATGATTTAAACATGCTATATTTTCCCAATGCCCAGCCTCAAGCCTAGAACCTGGAAGTCCATGAAAATAAAAAACTACCTCTCCTTTTGGATCTCCAAACTCAGCATATCCAAGTGTTCTGCCATCGTTTAACAGAATAGTAGAATTAGTAAAGCAAATTTTGGTATTCATAATAATTTCCCAGAAAGATAGTGCTCTACTGATGCTTCTATCAGCAGAGCAAGATGATCACGATAGCTTACGTTCAGCAAAAACTCTCATAGCAGCTACCAAATAATCAACCAAACCAGGGTGATATTTATTATAAAATAATCGAAAATCTGGATGGTCCAGGTACATTTTTCCAAGTCCTAAATATGTCTCCTTTGTTGGTGTCCAAAAATTATTAACCCAATCGTAATGTTCTTGGATTAATGCCTGAACCTCATCCGAATCAGTCCTAACTCCTTTTGCTAATGCATTGGCCAGCTCAAGATTAAGCTTTTCACCCGCATTTTTAAACTGTTCCCAATTTGATTTTTTCCAGTGAGAAACACGCGTCCAACTATCATCAATTTGCTTTTGTGATATCACTCCTGTTTCGAGCATATATTTTTCGTGCTCTTGTTGTTTGATGGGATCGAAGCCATCATACATTTCCGCATCACGCATAATTATTTTTCCTCTTAAATGTGAAATGGTTTTATCAATCGTCTTGATGAGCGTTGCTGTTCGTTCAAGACTAGATTCCAAAGCAGATTTATGTCTTTTTAATGATTCTATTTTATCAAAATCATCACTACTCATAATCTGTTGGATATCATTTAGAGGAAAACCAAGCTCACGAAAAAATAAAATCTGCTGTAACATAAGCAGCTGCTCTTCTTTGTAATAACGATATTGATTGCCACCATAGTAGGCAGGTTTTAATAAAGCAATTTCATCATAGAATCGCAGAGTGCGGGTACTGACCCCTGAAAGCCTCGCCAATTGATTAATCGTGTATGCCATTTTGCTCTCCTCTAATTGACAACATACACGATAAGGGTTGACGTAACGGCAAGGTCAATAGATATAATAATTTTTTTAAACCTGTTAAAACGACCATTAATCCAGTCATCAAATTGATTGCATAAACTAAGTTAAATTAGCAAGTTTCTGTAGTTGTTATTTTTAAGAATCACTTCAGGTGCACACCATCAAATACCCTATTCATCATCAGCTTAAGTCCTATCTTCTGCTGACTCATAGACTTTATTTTTGTTTCGCTTGCCTACAGCAACAACAAGGAGAATCATTTTATTATCGTTAACTTGGTAGACCAATCTATAGCCAGCCTGATGCAATTTTATCTTATAGCAATCTTTAAGATGGCCACTAAGTTTGGCAGAAATAACATGCGGATTTTCCAGTCGCCGTTTTAATAGTTTTTTAAACTGTTCCTGCAACTCCTTCGATAGTTTCTTCCATTCTTTTAACGCAAGCGGATGGAAATGTAACTCATAGATCATCAAGCGCAACCTTAACTGGCGTAAAGGGCTCTGAAAGGCGTTGTTCTACAATGCTTTTTAGCTCGCTTTCGTCAACAGCATCCATCAGTTTTTCAAAAGTTTCTGCTGGAATTAAATAAGCAGCAGCTACATTATGGTTAAGAATCACCACGGGCATCCCATGCGCATCATTAATAAGTTTTGTGGGATTTTTCTTTAATTCGCTAATGCTAGCGACTTGTGTTGCATATAAAGTTTGCATTTTAATGACCTAAATAAATACCTTTATTATGACTTAATTATAGTGCTTTTTATAATAAAAGGTCAATCATCACGAAATTTATAAAGGGGATTAGGGAAGTTGAATCAAAAGATTATTTAAGTATCCCTAAGAAAAAATTTTAAGCAACATCTCTTTCACGATTGTGCGCCTGCTTGCGATCCCTTTCATTTAGGAGAAAGCCAATGAGATAAAAGTTGTTTTTTCTGTGTTAATTCTATTAAGTTACACCTTCATTTACATTTGATTTTTTATTTCTTATCCAGTCTTTAAGGCTTTCTAATGCACAAGTCCAATCCCAACCTTCTTCAAAAGATTCAAGAGCCTGTTCTGCCTGCTCAAACATATAATCAGCAACCTGCAAAATAAATTGCTTGTCTCTATCTTTATACAAGAACTCAAGCGCATTAATCATTTCATAAATAATGAATCCATACCCATTTTCTGTATAACGGATGTACTCAGGGAAATAAAATGCATAGTCAATGGCTTTCTTTATCTCTTCCCAGTCTCCATTGGCAAGTCGCATTCCAATAGATGCACTTAAAGCCCTCCATAAGACAGAATTATATTGTGCATTTAAAAGAACAATTTCAGCCAAATGTTCTTTAGTAAAAGAGTTTAAATACTTTTTCAGCTGATGCATATCCACAGGTGATTTAGGTCCTCTGTTAAGGTACCGAGATTTTTCAGAAGGCATTAACTTCCCCTTGATTTAAACGTTATTCTAATATTCACCCATTGAGCACCATGCTACTTTTGCTACTCGTTGACAAACGAGCATACCTATATTGATCAGATAATACAGTGTTCACAAGGATCATAACAATATTCATCGCATCAAAATGAATGCATTTATGTAGCAATATATTGCTACATAAATGCTACATATCGCTACAATTTCAGAGATTAATAAATTTCACTGGATCACGTCTTGTTTCTGCCATTTTCCTTATTTATAGAAAATTATTATAAATAAGGAACTCTTTGCAAAAAACAAAAGAACTTAAAAAAACAAAACATGAAGAAACCCAAGCCACAACTGAGGACACCCTCTTTTGCCTATTTCAGGATGTGTTTTTTCGGTGTTCTTAGTGTAGCGTTATGTAGCAATACAGTAGCACGAGTTTTGCTACAATTAATTAATCGGATTTATAACAGAAAAAACCGAATTACCCTATGATTTAATGGATAATTTTATCCATCAGGTTTCAATGATTTGATGGTCGTGTAGCAATGTAGCAAATACATTAAATGACAAATTGTTTAGGACATTTTGCGAATAAGAGTCTATATTTGATCCTTAAAGGATATATCGATTATAAAGAAAATGTTTGAGATTCAATCAACCCAAAAGTAAACATTTTCTAAAGCAAGAAATAGACCACGAAGGTTTATGCACATACTAAGACACTTCTGATAATTCTTAAAAAGTCTTAAATACGATAAGAATTTTTAAGACTTTCATTGTTAATGATTAGGCTATCCTATAGAATAATTCTTAAATCCTTTAAGAATTATTAAGAACTTATGAAAAAACACAACAATTGGCATTATGCCCGCCCCGAACTAGCTAAAAAATATCTCGATCTATTTGAAATAGGTCTAACCTCTGCCCGAGGATTATTTGCTAGACGAAGAATGGGAAAAACCGAATTTTTGAAACAAGATTTTATACCTGCAGCTCAAAAGGCAGGTTATATTGTCGTCTATAGTAATCTTTGGGAATTAGAAATTGATCCTGCAACAGCTTTGGTTTCCGAATTTTATAAGACAATTGAGCCAAAAGGATTTAATAAAATTTGGACCAGTTTAAACAAGCCTATAAATATTAAAAAAGTTAAGGCCTCAGGAAAAATTACAGGTCTAGGGGAAAGGACTCTTGAGACAGATTTAGCAGAAACAAAAAAAGGAACCAGTACTTTATTAATGGAAGCAATGAATGCTTTCGATAAAACAAAAGATCAAATGATTTTGGTAATAGATGAAGCCCAAGTTTTGGCATATGAAGAGAACTCTCATTTTGCTCATGCTCTAAGAGCAGCATTGGATATCAGGAAAGAGCGTATAAAAGTAATTTTTGCTGGCAGTTCGGAAACCACTCTAAGACGTATGTTTGGGGTTGCATCAGAGCCATTTTATAACTGGGCGCCTCTAGAACCCTTCGAATTATTAGGAAAAGATTTCGTATTGGCTATGGTCGAAAGGGTAAATAAAATATCGAAATACCCAATGAGTATTCATGACGCTCTTGATGCATTTGAAAAACTGAAGAAGACTCCTGAGTTTTTTCGAAGATACATAGAATACTATTTAAGTAATCCGGAGGAGGGCACGGCTGCAGCTTTAGCGGCTACTAAAAGCAGGGTATTTAGTGATGATAATTTTAAGCGTCAATGGGAAACGTTATTGCCGGCCGATAAAATAATAATGTCAATGATTGCCAATGGAATAAGTGACTTACATGGAAAACTAGCTTTGCAAAAACTCGGTGAAGCCCTTGGAATTGATAGTGTTAATAAAAATACCACTCATAATGCACTAAGAAGATTATCGAATAAAAATTTGATTACTAAAATTGATTTTGGAACTTATCAGTTCGAAGATGAGGCTTTTGCTGATTGGGTAAAGCATTTAGCTGATTAATTTTGAAATCAGCCCAATTAACAAATTAATTTGATATTTCCCAGGGAAGAATAGGTATCAAAAGTATCGCTTCTGAGAATAGCCACGGGTTTTTTATCAATAGAGCTCAATGAAAAATTCACAATTGTCCATGTTTCATTTGTTTGATCATTTACAAAATATACACGGTCTCCAATTTTAAAAGGATCGGTGGTTATTTTACTTGCCTCTTCAATAGATTGGGGTAAAAATTTGCTTATATGAGCCATTTAATGGATGCCTTTAAATTTTAATGAAATGTAAATTTTTTGAGAATTATACATATTAAGGTTAGAAGTGCAACGTCTAAGCAGATAATCCGTTTGCTATTAAAGATTGGGCATGTAAAAATTTTATGACACAAAATAGTAAAAGTACATGGACAAAGATAAGGATAGGAATCACATGAACGATATCAAGTCATTTAAAATAAAAAAAATAGTTCTTCTTAAAATTACTTTTGCGGCAATTTTTTCCTGCACGACACTCAATGCCTATGCTGGCTTGCAATCCTATCACATCAAATACCACAAAGACTCCAAAATAAACAATGTTTCCTTATCCAATACTGAAGTATTAATAGAGTTCCACCGTAGTGGCAATTCACTGGGAAGACTCCTGACAAAAACGAATGAGACTCAAGGCATCACCATCGACAACACTTATGGGAAAAATTTGGTTATTCACGTGCTATTCATCGAGAAAGAGGGAAAAAGAATACGATGTTGGGGAGTATCTGCTGCTAAAACAAATACCATTGAGATTCAATGTGATAAAGTGGTTTCATTGAAAAAAACAAAGGGAAACACTGGAGAGTCCACTGATTCAATCCATTAAATCACTAAGAGCTCTCTGGTTAACAAGTATTGACAAAAAGAACAACGTGGCATGACACTATGTAACCTGCTTGATTATAAGGAAATAAACAAAAATGGCCAATAAAATTCGTGGTAAAGTCAAATGGTTTAATAAAGACAAGGGTTTTGGTTTTATTGAAAGCAGTGGCAAAGACTACTTTGTCCACTTTAGTTCAATTCAAAGTGACGGCTTTAAAACACTTCCTGATGGGGCAACTGTTCTTTTTAAAATGGGAAAAGGACAGAAAGGACCTCAGGCCGAGGAAGTAGAAGTTATCTAATAAATGACCACTATTAGATCTAGGCAAAACCGTTCTGATGACAATAACACTTATTTTTTTACTGTATGAAACCATCAAGGAGGAAAGAAGTGAATCAACGAGTTGCTTTAGTCACAGGGGGCACTGGTGGTATTGGTACTGCCATATGCCAGGAAATGCAAAAGTTAGATTATCAAGTCATTGCCTGTTATTTTAAACAAGGCAATCATGATTTGGCGAAAGAATGGCAGAAAAAACAGGCCATGCAAGGCTTTGATATCGACATTGTCTACGCCGATATTTCTTCCTTCAATGATTGTGAGAAAGTGACCGAATTGGTCATCGAAAAATACGGCAAGATCGATATTCTAGTGAATAATGCCGGTGTTACAAACGATGCCACTTTGAAAAAGATGACTCAAGAACAATGGCAGAATGTCATCCATGCCAATTTAAATAGTGTCTTTAATATGACGAAAACCGTGATATCCACCATGTTGGATAATAGTTATGGACGTATCATCACCATTTCTTCCGTTAATGGACGCAAAGGTCAATTTGGCCAGTGTAATTACGCGGCCACTAAATCCGCATTATACGGTTTTACCAAAAGTCTGGCACAAGAAGTCGCAAAGAAAGGCATCACAGTGAATACCATCTCCCCTGGCTATATTAATACCGAGATGCTTGCTTCTCTGAGGGATGACATTTTAGAAGCGATTGTTGCTCAAATTCCTGTGGGACGATTAGGCAAACCCCAGGAAATTGCTCGTGTTGTTGCTTTCCTTGCAGAAGAGCAAAGTGGTTTTATTACCGGCGCCAATTTTGATGTCAATGGTGGGCAATACATGTAACTCACTCGAAAGTCCATTGAGCGTTTATATTTTAAAGCCGCCATCCACATAAAGGATTTGCCCAGCAATGGGTGCGGCTTTATCAGATGCTTAATAATATCCAGCGGCATGAAAATGGGGGGCTAAAAATTTGTACCTATTCCCTGGTTTTTCAATTTTGATAAGTAATGACCAATTCATTGCCCTATTGAGCAGCACCAATAGAATGCGGATTAGCAAAATCGACAATCAAGCGTTTTTACTCTTCATCCGTCCTTGACTCCTGTTTTATTGTTCAAGAAGAACGCTCTACTTCTGAAGCACATAAGTTCCCGGTGCCGCTGGCAGTGAGGGATTCATGACCGATGATGCAATGCGTTTTTTAGTGTTTTGCTGGACTAACCACGCATGCCATGCTTGCCACCAGGAGCCCTCCCGCTTCTCTGCCATCGCAAGCCAGCTCCCAGGATTTAAGTAAGCCTCGCCTTGTTTATGCTCATGAACACGATAAGAACGTCCTGAGTGGCCAGGTTCACTGATGATGCCCGCATTATGCCCACCGCCAGTGAGAACAAAGGTCACATCCCCTTCTGTCATAAGATGGATTTTATAGACGGATTGCCAAGGGGCTACATGGTCTTTTTCAGTGCTCACCGCAAAAACAGGCAACTGAATATTTTCAGCAGCCACCGGCTTTCCTTCAACGGTGTAACGCCCTTCGGCAAAATCATTCTTTAAAAACAGTTTTTCAAGGTATTCGCTTTGCATTTTATAAGGCATTCGTGTAGCATCCGCATTCCAAGCGGTTAAATCAATCATCCCGCGCCGCATGCCATGCATGTAATCTTGAACCATTTTGGACCAAATTAAGTCATAAGCACGCAACATCTGAAAAGAACCGGCCATTTGCTTGGTATCCAGATACCCTTGCTCCCTCATCATACTTTTAAGAAAATCCACTTGACTTTCAGTCACAAAAAGCATTAATTCCCCAGCCTCAGTAAAATCCCCTTGGGCTGCCACGAGGGTCAAGCTGTTTAAACGTTCGTCCTTGTCTCTTACCATCGCAGCTGCGGTAATCATGGCCAGGGTGCCCCCTAAACAATACCCCATCAGATTGATTTTAGTTTCTGGCAAAAGGGTCGACACCGCATCAAATGCAGCCATAGCTCCTTGCCGATAATAATCATCCATCCCCAAATCCTGGTCCTCTTTGTCAGGATTGCGCCAAGAAATGATATATACGGTGTGCCCCTGACTTACGAGCCACTTCACTAAGGAGTTATGTGGTGATAAATCGAGAATATAATATTTCATAATCCAGGCTGGTAAGATAAGTATCGGCTCTTTATAGACTGTTTTCGTTTGGGCCTCATATTGAATGAGCTCAATTAAATGATTTTGAAAGACCACCCGCCCTGGGGTAATAGCCACTTGTTTCCCAGGGATAAAATGTTCAGAACCTGTAGGTGGTGCACCGGTTAGCTTTTCTAGCCAATCTTCGAATGCGATTTGGCCTCCTTGGATGAGATTAAGGCCCCCAGTGCGCCTGGCTTCATGGAATAAATCAGGATTAGACCAAACAAAATTGGAAGGGGATAGGGCATCAAGGGATTGACGTGCCCAGAACGAAACAATACGTTCCACCTGGTTGGGCAATCCTGGTACGTCCGTTGTGGCGCGTCGCCACCAATCCTCCATCTGCAAAAATCCTTCGGCGAATAAACGCCAAGGCATGGGCTGCCAACTGTCTTTTTTAAAACGCACGTCTTTACCATCCGCAGCACGTTCAACACAAACGATATTATTAATGCAATCCTTGGCATGAAAAAACGGATAAAAAGCAAGTTCCCACAAAACCCCAGGGGATTGGGCCAATTGCCAAAGCCAGGTGGAATAAGAAGAGCCGATGGCAGCAGGACTTATTCCTGCCGTCCATTTAGCCAAGTTGGCTTGCACTAATCGAGTGAAAAATGGAAAGAAGTTATCGGAAGTACCTCTATCAGCCTGTGCACAACACGAGAAATCTACCCCTTCTTGCAATTCTTGACTCTGAGTGAGTATCCTTTCCTTAGGACAACATTGTTTTTCTGATCTCTTCATGGCCACGACATCCCTGGCATTATGCCCTATAATCAACACGATATAATACAGCATAGCACAAGATTTAACCCATCAATTCCGTTTAAGGAGTCTCTCTTCGGAAATAGAAAGGCTAAATAGTCACCCCTTGCTGTCTCCTTGACCAAACAGCGCTCCTACTTTCCTACAAGAAACATTTTCTCATAGATTTTGGTCAATAAAGCGGGGCTTATTAACTTATCCATTTTAGGCTAAATTATTTTTGGTAACCTAATTGGTGTTATTTTTTGATAGGAATGAAATAACATAAAGCTACAGCCCTTTGGAGTTCCTTTCCTCGATAAATTGCGTCATCTGTCCTACTGTTAACGGTTTACTGCTGTAATAACCTTGCACTTCGAAACAGTGACTTGACCGTAAAAAATTGAGTTGTTCTTCTGTTTCGACACCACCCACCACCACATTCAATCCTAATTCTTGCGACAAAGCAATCGTCGATTTGATAATTAAATTATCATTTTCTCTGAGATGAGCATCTTCAATTAAGGTTTGTTTCAGTTTGATGGATTGGACTGGTGAATTTTTTAAGTGAGATAAAAAAGAATAGCCTGAGCCAAAATTATCAAAAGCAAGCTTTACCCCCATATTGCGAAGCGTACTTAATGTATCTTCAATCTTTCCCAAAAAATTGACTGCCGTTGCTTCCGTAATTTCAAGCTCTAACCAATCCGATGGCATTTGATATTCTTGTAAAATGTGCTTCACAGAAGAAATAAACCCTTTGTGTTGAAATTGATGAAGCGAAATATTAATCGCCAGGGTGCAGTTGAAAGGAGCGTAACTCTTTTTCCAATCCACATACTGCCTACACGCGGTTCGTAAGACCCATTCACCAATTGGAATAATCAAGTTAAAATGCTCTGCAACGGAAATGAATTCATCAGGAAAAACAACACCTCGCTTGGGATGTTGCCAACGCAATAAGACCTCCATCCCAACCATAGAATTCGTTTTTAAGTCAACCCGAGGCTGATAAACGAGAAAAAACTCTTGTCGCTCCAAAGCAAGATGCAACTCGGTCCCTATTCCCAAGCGTTTTGAATATTGTTTTCTAAGAGACGGTGTAAAGATTTGGCAATTATTTCGACCACATTCTTTGGCGTTGTATAAAGCAATATCGGCATTCTTACGAAGGGTTACTGCCTCCTCACCGGCATCAGGAAAGTAAGCAATTCCTATACTTAGTCCAATCATGACGGTATGACCTTTAATAAGGAATGGTTGACCCATCTTTTGAATCATAGTATTGGCCACTAATTTTGCCTGTTGTGGATTATTAATTTCTGTCAAAATAACAGCAAACTCATCTCCTCCTAATCGAGCCACACAATCTTCTTCGCGAAGACTTGAGCAAAGACGCTTCGCTACTTCACGCAATAGACCATCACCGACATCATGACCAAAGCGATCATTCACATTTTTAAAAAAATCCAAATCGATGCTTAACAGAGCCAGATGACGACCGTATCTTTTTGACCTGGCAATCTCACGTTTTAAATCCAGTTCAAACTGCAATCGATTGGGTAATCGGCTTAATACATCAAAATGGGCTAATTTCGATAATTTCTTTTGTACGCTTTCTAAATCTTTTAGCGTTTTTAGCAGTTCAGCATTCTTTTTTTCCAAATCCTGGTTCAGTAAATGAAGTTCCCTTGTCTTATTTTCCAACAATAATTCGGCTTCCTCGCGTGCTTTTCTTTCGCGATAATAAGAGCGCTCAAATATTGCTTTGTTCTCATTACTCAAAGGTAATCTCCAAACGACAATGATCATCTTTTTTTAACATGCAGTGAGTCTGCTTAATGGTAATTCTCTTTTTAAAATGTTGAGCGGCTCCTTGGATGAGACCTATTGCAAAATGGCAGAGCCTTCTATGTGATCGATATAACATAACCAATTGTTTTGCAGCAGGCTCTTCATAGCTAATGGTAGGTAATGTTTCATCTGGGTATAACTTTTCTACTTCCACATGAATTGTTCCATCAATGCTTTTTAAAAATTCTTTTAATGTCATGTCCTTTTTTAAAAAAATTGCGTACTTACTCGATAAGATAGGAAACATGTATTCACCAAAGGCCTCTAAAAAAACAGAAGCGTGCTGATTGGTCCTCTTCGCAATGGCCTGAATCAATTGCTGAAGTTCTGTATCCGAGTAAGTGCCGCCTGCTGTATAACTTCCACCACTTGGAAGGTCTAGTGAGGATACGAGTTGGTCCCAGGTTTCTATGCCAAATTGTTCTATAATCATGTTATTTAAGGAGGTAAAAACGATACCTTTCATCTATGGTCTCCAGCATAAAACAAATCTTTAAATCCCTTTTAATTAAGTAGCACGTCATTTCTCAATACTAAAATTGGTTTACCTACAGATGAATTCCTCATGAGTCCGCTCAATTTAACTAAAGAACTCTAACCTACTTTAATTCCTGATAACTATCCAGTGAGTCAGGTATTATTTTCTTCTCCTAATCGTATCAATATAGTTCAAATAACGATTATTTACCGTGTTAAAAATTAACAATGTTAAAAATAACAAAATAGGATTTTATTACCATTTCCTAAACAAAACTCAAAAATGATAGACATACCGTGTGGCTATATATGAAGCATAGCACATATGCTTTTTGAATGAAAAAACAAACCGACTTAATTGTACTAGGCAAGCAAATTCGCAAAATCAGAAAAGAGAAAGGTTTTTCTCAAGAGGGTTTTGCCAATTTCATCGAAATGAATCGGGGTTACTACGGGACTGTGGAACGTGGCGAAGCCAATATAACCATTTTAAATCTTCTAAAAATTCTTAAAG
>NZ_CDRUHA020000002.1:0-96300 GCF_977063405.2 Legionella stuttgartensis | reverse complement strand
TCATGGACTTGTCTTTATCAAAGTTAAGAAGCACATCAAATTCACTGATGTTGGGTGGTAGCGCATCTTCATCAAGCTCACTGCGCCCTGCCCGCTGCGCAATGGAAATCACTTGCGGATAGCGAAGCAATGCTTTTTGTACTTGTTGACCTAAACGCATGGATTCATTAAGGGAGGTTCCCGGCAAGGTACTCATCACGACAATAAAGTTGCCTTCATGAAACTCCGGTAAAAAAGACGTGCCAAAAAAAGGAAGTAACGCCAGTGCAAAGACAAAAGCCGATAATGCAAACGCAAGAACCATTTTGCAGTGGGCAATAGACCATTGGAGTGCTGTTAAAAAATGCTTTTTAAGCCACAAGACAAAGCGAGTTTCGGACTCCGCCTGATGGTTACCTTCCTTTTCTACGGCATAATGCCGTTCCTTATTCGATAAAGCGTGCAGACTCACTTCAACATCTTGCTGTTTTTCTTGACCACACACCAGTAACCAGTAACACAAAGCAGGAACCATAGTGATGGAGACCACGAGAGAGCCCAATACCGAGGCAATGTAGGCAATGGCTAAGGGGCTAAAAATATGCTCAGCAATCCCCGATAAAAAGAAGATGGGTAAAAAAACCAAACTAATGATAATCGTGGCATAAACCACTGAACTTCGAATTTCAAGCACCGCATCAAAAACTACTTGTATGGTGGGTAAAGGATGGGCTTCCTGACGATTAATCCGTAAACGGTGCACCACGTTTTCCACCGTAATGATGCCGTCATCGACTACTTCTCCAATGGCAATGGCCATACCACCTAAGGTCATGGAATTGATGCCAATACCAAAATAATGAAGCACTAGAATACCCACTACGAACGAAACGGGCATCGAAAGGAACGTAATAAACGAAGCGCGCCAATTCATCAAAAAAACAAAAAGAACCGCAATAACAATCACAGCCCCTTCAAGCAAAGCCCGAGTTAAATTGTGAATGGCAGATTCAATAAAGCTGGTTTGGCGAAACACATTAGTCATTAAGGTCACATCGTGAGGCAAGGACTTTTTAATTTCCGCAAGTGCTTTTTCGACTTTCTCTGTGGTCGTGACCGTATCAGCCCCATAGGCTTTAGAAATTGTCCCAATCACCGCATTTTGGGTATTATAAGCTCCATCACCTCGCTTAATTTCTCCACCAAAAGCAACATTTGCCACATTATTCATGGTAATAGGTACCCCATTACGAACCACAATCAATGTTTTTTTGATGTCTTTAAGCGTCTTAATCCGCCCAAGGGTACTCACTACGAATTCGGTTCCTGCCTGGTGAACAAAGGCACCGGGTACGTTTTGATTCGCCGATGTCAGCGCTTGTCGCACGTCTTCCACCGAGATTCGATAAGCGAGCATACGCTCAGGAATGAGGCGCACCTGGTATTGCTTGACCTCACCACCCAGGGAAACTACAGAAGCTACGCCACCTAATGCTAGAATCCTGGGACGAATCGTCCAATCCGAAATAGTGCGCAAGGTTTCAGGACTTTCGGTGCGGCTCACCAACGCATATTTGACCAACCACCCCACGGCAGACGTAACCGGTAACATGATGGGTGACTCAACGCCAGGAGGGAGGCGATTGACTACTTGTTGAATGCGTTCATTAACTAACTGGCGATTACGATAAATGTCAGTTTGGTCGTCAAACACCACCGTGATGGTGGACAGTCCCACAGACGTTTTAGAGCGCACACTAACCACCCCTGGCGTGCCATTAATCGCACTTTCCAAAGGATAAGTAATTAAAGTTTCTACATCTTGCGTGGCCATGCCAGGCGCTTGCGTTTGCACCACCACTTGCGGTGGGGCAAATTCGGGAAACACATCTACTGGCATTTGTTTTAAAGTATAACCACCCAGCAAACAAAGAATAATCGTTAAGGCCAAAATCAAGGGGCGATTATGTAACGACCAGGCAATTAAGTGCGTAAACATTTAGTGAGGCTCCTCTTGGCCTGAATGAGGCTTACTACCCCCACTCAACCACAAAGTATAAAGCTCACGATGTCCTTGCGTCACAACAAGGTCGCCAGGAACTAGCCCGTCTTTAATTTCTGAATACTCATCATCCACGGCACCCATTTGAACAACGACGCGATCATAAATATCCTTATTTTGCACAAAAACAAACGACTCGTTATCTGCCTGCAACACGGCCGCATTGGGTACGGCAAGTGCTGCTTCATTACGCGCTAAAATGACGTTGGCGCGTACAAACATTCCGGGCTTTAGGAGTTTCTCTTCATTATCCAAGGTGATGCGCACATTCACGGTACGGGTTAAGGAGTCAAGATTGGGTTCAATTAAAGTCACTTGGCCTGGAAAAGTTCGCTTGGGGTAACTTAGGGCATGAACATTCACTTCTTGCCCTACCTTAATCTTATCTAAATCTTCTTCATACACTTGAGCGATGACTAACAGTTTGTCGCGATTGCTGATGTGAAAAAGAACGGTGTTCGGTTCAACGGCTTGACCTAAGTTAATGTTCCTGGCATCAATGATGCCCGCAATGGGTGCCGTGACCGCAACACTTGGTGGAGGATTACCCACTAATCTTGATTGCACTGTGGCTAAGCGTTGTCCTGCCTTGACATTATCTCCTAAATTCACATCAATGGCCGTCACACTTCCGCTAATCCGAATGCTAACATCCGCTTGCGCATCAGGTAACAATTGAATTTGGCCATTTAAACCAAGCATTTGCGCCATAGGACGATTGGTTGCTTCCACTACCTTGATGTCAAGCATCTTGGTTTGCTGGGGTGTTAAATGAACTGGGCCTTTAGCTCCTCCCTCACTCACTTCAATTTCTTCTCCATGGGCAAAGCACCCTTGAATAGGAAAGAGTAGACTAAGAAACAGACTAATTAATGCCATCCTTCTCATGCGCTGTTGCCATCTCATTTACTATCCCCATTCCTTTGATACGCTAAATAAGGGCAAAACCCATTGGTTTTACCAGGACCAATAGCTGTACATAAAGCCACATACACTTGCAAATACTTTTCTAACGTGTTGAGATAAGTCGTTTGTAAATCATTTTGTTGTTTTTGTACTTGCAGCACATTCAAAAAAGAAATTTGTCCATTCTCATAAGAGTCACGAGCCAGTGTGACATTCTCAACCGCTAATTTCAGAGAAACCTGTTGCGTTTCCCTAAGACTCATTTGCAGCGCTTTTAATTGCCCATAGTTACTGGTTACTTCCGTCTCAATACTTAAATTCAAAGCACGCAAAGCCATTATTGCCTGAGTCCCTGTGTGACTTGCTTCTAAAATTCGCCCCTGATTACGATTAAACAGAGGAAGAGGCACGGAAAGAGTCACACCCAAAGTCCTATCGGCAGGTTGAGGTGGGCCCTCTTCGACCACAATTTTATCTTGTTGTACCCCAAGCCCTACCGTCCAATCAGCAAAACGCTCGGCTTTGGCCAAACGGCGATCGGCATTGGCGCGTTCAATCGATAATGCGATGGATTGACGGTCTGGACGATTTTTAAGCGCTAAGGCTTTTAAGCGGGGTAATTTAAGGAGCGTTCTCTCAGCGATAAAATCCATCTTAAGGGATAAGGGTGAATTGGCTTCTCGCCCCATCAATTGATTCAGTAGCGCATATTGGCTAATACGAAGACTATGCAACAGGTGCTTTTCTTGCCCGATACGCAGATACTCAATGCGTGCCGCATTCTCATCCAGCTTTGAAATTTCAGCCGCGTGATAACGGTTATGAATCACATCAACAAGCTCTTGGTTTATCCGTAATAAGTAATTCACCTGTTGCGTGCGACGCTCAGTAATCATCGCGGCATAAAATGCATTTGCTACTTTGGCGCTTAATTGGCGCTCTGCTTCCCTGATTTCTGCCATGGCTTTCAATACATCTAAACGCGCCACTGTCTTTTGCTTTGCAATACGCCCAGAAATAGGGAATGCTTGATTAAACCCAGCACTTCGTGAATATTCCCCTTCATCATTAAATAAGCGATCGTCGTTGTTGGAGAGGTTGAGGCTTGGATTGGGCCAAAGGCCAGCTTGTAGCAAACGGGCCTTGGCAATAGCCACATTATAACGAGCGGCTTTTAAATCCTTGTTGTTTGCAAAAGCCATTTGAGTTATTTCCTGAAGAGTCCATGCCTTCCCCGCTGTTGCCAAAGAGGCATACAGCAACAGAAGAACGACCCTATAAGAAAACCGCCAAGCACGATGATATTCCATAAACAATGGCTCAAAGAGGTCTATCTATTGTTTTATCTTGCATCGGTAGGCTCGACCTACCATCCAATGGTCTGCCACGAAATCATTTTTGGGATTGCCTTCATAAGTTTGCTGATGTTGACTCACCAAAACCGTATTAGCACCTAATAACGCCGCTTCATTTCTTAGGATATTTCGTTCGTCCTTGATCAAATGCTCGTGTGATTGATAGGATTGGCTCATGCCATTGCGATCGTAGGCTCTGACTTCCCCTAAAAAAGTACAGCCTTTTGAGAGCTGACCTGACTGGAGAATGGTTACTTTTTCTCCTTCAGGGGTTAACTTGGCATTATAGGAACAACCCACCAGAAAGGCGGGAATTATCACCAGGAGGGTGCGTTTCATCAGATAATGAGTCATAAATTAATCCCTTCTTTTTATTATTTTTATTTTCTAGTATCTCCCACCCAATGCCATTAAACAATGGGTTGTAAAATAATAGATGATGTCGTACCTGCTTCTGCAGTAAGATGACTGTTTTATGCATTCTCTTTTTCTAGTCAGCGATTGGATGGATACTCGTGTCGATGAGATGGTTTGTTGTTGCAAGCATTGGACTATAGACACAAACCGAGCCATTGATTTTTCTTTGTTTTGCCGCGTAGCACGCCAAATCCGCTTCTTTGATGACGGTATTCACTGAGGCCGAGTGAGGATTCATCTGAGTGATGCCAATAGAGCAACCTAGATTAAGCTCCGATAAAATACCTTCTTTGAACGATTGTCTCGTCACAGTGATAAGATTTTCAGCAATCTTTTTCGCCTCATCGATAGAGATGTTTTCCATCACGGCAATAAACTCATCCCCACCATAACGAGCCACGATATCATCCTTTCGCAATCGCTGCGTTAGGAGTTGCCCAAATGTTTGTAACGTGTTATCTCCCGCATCATGACCATAACGGTCATTGACCGTCTTAAATTTATCCATATCAATAAAAAGAACGATAACCCATCCTCCATGCATCTTAATTTGTTGGAGCCTTGTGTTCAAAACCTCAAAAAGGGTCTCTCTGTTATGACAGCCAGTTAGCGAATCATACTGAGCATGCTGCCTTAATAGTTCGTAGCGACTTTTAAAATCAGCCATTAATTCCGCTTTTTGAATGGTCTTAGTCACCAAATGACACGAAAAATAAGTATAAGTCGCTGCTAACAAAAATACACTGCCATAAAAATAATTAAGGCAATGAGGATCGACCAATAAACCATAAAAAATGCTGGCTATATAACTGAGGATAAAAATGCCAATAAAAGAAAGAGAAACAAACCTTAGTCGCCGATAGTGATTCCCTTGTTGCACTAATCCATTGATTAAATAAGCTCCTTTAGCAAGAAAGACAATACCAAACACTATCATAACAACTGGGATAACCATGATTTTGCCTTAAATACAGTCTGAACTATTTTTTTAGTATAGACTTGATTTTTCTTCAATGAAGTGATCGTGATGATTTTTGTTTAGCCAATACAATAAAGACTAATCACATCTTAAGCTCATCTGACCATCCTTTTTTCATAGTGTCACTCTCTTTAGTCTCAGCGCATTGATAATCACTGACACTGAAGAAAGCGCCATCGCCGCTGCTGCAATCATAGGACTTAAGAGCAAGCCGGTTAGGGGGTACAAAACCCCAGCAGCCAAAGGCACACCCAGTACATTATAAATAAATGCGAAGAAAAGATTTTGGCGAATGTTGCTCATGGTATTTTCTGACAAACGTCGCGCTTTGGCGATACCACGCAAATCTCCATGCAACAAGGTGACCCCAGCACTTTCGATGGCCACATCAGTGCCTGTTCCCATGGCAATACCAATATCAGCTTTGGCAAGCGCTGGGGCATCATTCACCCCATCTCCTGCCATGGCAACAATAAGACCTTTGTCTTTTAATTCACTCACGATGCGACTCTTGTCTTCAGGCATGATTTCAGCTACCACCTTTTTAATGCCGAGGGTCCCTGCCACCGCTTCTGCTGTTTTTTTGCTATCTCCGGTGAGCATGACAATTTCAATGCCACTTTGCTGAAGTTCGAGGATGGTCTCTGGAGTACTCGATTTAATAGGGTCTTCAACCACCAAGAGAGCTACTGTTTTACCATCAACCGCCATAAACATGACTGAGGCGCCTTTACCACGAAGTTCATCAGCCTTTTCAAAAAGAGGGGCATTATCGCTTCCATGCTCTTGCATTAATCTGGCGTTACCAATAGCAACATGATGGCCGTCTACCTGACCTACAACCCCTTTTCCAGTGGGCGCTTCAAACGCTTCGACTGTTCCAAGGGACAATCCTTTTTCTTTTGCAGCATGCACAATAGCATTGGCCAGCGGATGTTCACTTTGATGCTCAAGTGCCGCAGCTAATGCTAAAGCATTATCCTCCACGAAATCATCGGTCACAATGCGTGTCAATTTAGGGTGACCTTCAGTAAGCGTGCCCGTTTTATCGACCACCAGGGTATTGACCTTCTCCATTCGTTCCAACGCTTCGGCATTTTTAATCAATACCCCGCTTTGTGCTCCTTTTCCAACACCGACCATAATGGACATGGGCGTTGCTAAACCTAACGCACAAGGGCAAGCGATGATGAGTACTGACACAGCAGTTATCAAACCATAGCTAAGCGCTGGTTGCGGACCCAACAGTGCCCACACAATAAAAGACAGCACCGCAACCAAAATCACAGCGGGCACAAACCATCCTGAGACGGTATCGGCTAGTCGCTGAATCGGCGCACGGCTTCGTTGGGCATCACTCACCATCTGCACAATGCGTGCAAGCATGGTATCACTGCCCACATGCAGCGCTTTCATGACAAAGCTACCCGTCTGATTAATCGTAGCACCAATAACTTTAGCGCTGGCCTCTTTAGCAACTGGAATGGGCTCACCCGTCACCATGGATTCATCGACAAAGCTTCGGCCTTCTTGCACTTCACCATCCACTGGTATTTTTTCACCAGGCCGAACACGCAACAAATCACCAACGGCAACGTTATCCAGGGACACTTCCTCTTCACTGCCATCTTCCTTAATTCGGTGTGCACTTTCAGGGACCAATTTTAACAAGGCACGGATGGCACTACCCGTTTGTTCTCGAGCTTTTAGTTCCAGCACTTGCCCCAACAAGACAAGCGTAGTAATCACTGCTGCCGCTTCAAAATAAACAGCAACTACTCCTTCTTGACTTCGAAACGCATGGGGAAATACACCTGGCCAAAGGACAGCCACCATACTGTAAATCCACGCCACACCAATACCCATGGCAATCAAGGTAAACATATTGAGTTGGCCTGTTTTTAGAGACTGCCAACCGCGCTTGAAAAAAGGCCAACCTCCCCATAACACCACTGGCGTGGCAAGAAGCAATTGGATCCAACTGGAACCATTACCAGAAATAAAATGCTTCAAACCATGTCCACCCATCTCCAATATCACAACAGGTATAGTTAACATCAATGCAATCCAAAATCGACGTCTCATATCAAGATATTCAGGGCTCACAACCTCCGAAACCGTCACCGTTTCCGGTTCTAAAGCCATACCACAAAGAGGACAATGACCAGGGGCAGATTGGCGAATTTCTGGGTGCATGGGACACGTATAAACAATAGGCCCCTCCATTTTGGAAGAGGCTTGCTGAGTCTTGGGAGAATTATGTTCGTGAGGACAAGCATGTCCTTTACCAGAATGGGTATGTCCTTGATGGTGGTCGTGTTTCATGGTTTGCCCTACCTGTTAAGTGTGAGTATGCTTTGGCTTGATTTACCAATGCAGCGAATGGGCTTAATGCCCAGCACCGCCATGACCACCATGCCCACCCGCGCTGTGTCCTCCATAGCCGCCATCGACCTCTTGGGAGCCATGCTTCACTGCTCCATCGCAGGAACTCAAAAAGAATGGTCCTCCGATTAACCCAATAAGCACTGCAATCATTCTAAAGGCTTTCAACATGGATACTCCTTGTTAATAATCAACTCATTTACGCTTACTTTTTAAAGCGGCCAGTTTGTTTTGGACTAAAACGTCCACAGCCAAACCACTCACATCGATCGCATTGGTGACATGATGAATGGTATTACACGTGATGACTTGCACCCCTTTCATCGCAGATAATAGAGAATAAGCGTCTTCTGCAAACAGCGCATGCACACCAATACAAACGATGGACTTGCTCCCTGCTTGTTGTAAATGCTTCACCGTCTCTACCATGGTTCTGGCGGTGGAAATGATGTCATCGACGAGCACGAGTGTCGAAGATTCGAGCTCAGGAATATAGGGTACTGAAATAGTCACCTCTTTATCACCATGCCGAATCTTTTCCAAAATCGCATAAGGAAAACGACCTTTTTCTGCAATATCGGCAACCCACTGCTCACTTTCCATATCAGGACCAATAAGAATTGGCTTAGGAACATGATGTTTAATCCATGTGGCAATCATCGATGTGGCATGCAAAACAAAAGTGGGAATTGAGTAGATTTCATCTAAAGAGTGATAGCGATGCAAGTGCGGATCAATCGTCATGAGCCAATCGAATGAAGTCGATAAAATGTCCGCAAAATAACGTGAAGTAATTCCTTCTCCTTCGTGAAAACGTTTATCTTGCCGTAGGTAGGAAAGATAAGGAGCAATCAAACCGATTTTTTTAGCCCCCAACTCTTTAGCCGTTTTGGCAAAAAACAACAAAGGCAGTATTTTTTCATCCGGCTGGTTTAAACTGTCCACTACCATAATGCTGCGACTTTTAACCTCTGAATCAATTTTTAAGTACCATTCTGTATCAGGAAAACGGTGGAATGTGACCTTACCCACTTCCACTTGAAGTGTCTTTTGTAATTGTCCGGCAATTTCTGAAGAATCAAATAATGAACATAACAGAGGCTTCAAGAATTTTCTCCTAAAATAATGATGTCTTGTTTATCGCGAAGTAAATCACAGGCGTAATGGAGCTCCCCTGAAGACTCCGAATGAATTGTAAACAAAGGTTCGCCTTTTTCAACGGATTCGCCGACATGGGAATGGAGGTCAATACCCGCCGATTTCGATTTAGGCGCACCAGCAAGCTTAGCTATTTTTGCAAGCTTTCGATTGTCAATGAGGGAGACTTTTCCTGCCTTTGCAGCCACAACAGGATAAGTAAAACGTGCCTTGGTCAATTCCCTCATCCCACCCTGAGCCTCACAAATGGCCTGAAATTTCTTAAACGCTTGTCCACTATCCAATAATTGCGTCGCAATGGATTTACCTAAACCCGTTGGTACTTTCGAAGAACACTCTAACGCAGCACCTGCAAGCGTCAACGCTCGTTCACGCAAATCATTGGGCGCATCAGGCAACCCTTGTAATACTGCCAATACATCGCGAGCTTCTAACGACGGGCCAATGCCATGGCCTACCGGCTGCGTCCCATCCGTAAATAAAGTATGGACAACAAGCCCTAACTCGTTACCTACCTCCTCAAGCAATTGTTTCAGAAGGAGCGCCATAGACTGATTCCTCACTTTGGCAGTAGGTCCTACGGGGATATCAATAACCGCGTGTGTGGCCCCTGTTGCAATTTTTTTAGAAAGAATGGAAGCCACTAATTGCCCTTCACTATCTAAATCAATGGCTCGTTCCACACGGATGAGCACGTCATCAGCAGGACTTAAACTCACAGCCCCACCCCATACGATACAGCCGTTTTCTTGTTCAACCACTTGGCGCATCTTTTGGGGACTTAAGTGGACTGGAGCTAAAGTCTCCATGGTATCCGCAGTCCCCGCGGGTGATGTAATGGCACGCGATGATGTTTTTGGAATCATCAATCCAAAAGCGGCCACAATGGGAACTACAATCAGAGTTGTGCGATTTCCCGGCAATCCTCCCACGCAATGTTTATCGACGACCAGAGGTGAAGACCAGGATAAGCGATCACCACTGTCTATCATGGCTTTGGTGAGTTTCATGATTTCCGTACGGGTTAGACGTCCTGCACTACTTGCCGCTAAAAAAGCGGAGATTTGTACATCAGAAAGACGACCGCTTAACACATCATCAATGATGATCTTCATTTGTTCATAAGACAGTTCTTTGCCATAAATCTTGGTATGCACATAGCTTAAGGATTCCAAGGGTTTTGGATGGGAGACCTGAATTTCATCGCCTTCTTTGGCATGTAAAGACTCCCAGGCGTAATCCGACAAACCAGCCTCACCAGGCTGAAGTAGCTCTGAGGTCACCACATTAAGAGTGGCTATCATAGAGTGCTGACCTAAAGTCACTTGGATACGCGTCTGTACTTCGAATCCTTCCGAATGACAAACATGACAATCCTCGCGCATGTAAATAATAGCTTCGTGATAAGTTTTAATCCCTAAATGTTTTAACCGAAGCCCATGAGAGGTTTTCTTACTCACCACAATTCCTCCGTTTGCAGATAAGAAGGAATGGTGCAAGAAAAACCTAATTGCTTCTCAATCTTCTGTTTTAGCGATTGGGCGCTGTGAGGCTCCCCATGGGTGATAAAAACCTTTTTAGGCGGATTAGTCAAATGAGTTAGCCATTCTAACAATTCCAGGTAGTCGGCATGAGCCGATGTACTGCTCATGACTACGACCTTAGCTTGTATCGGAATAAAACTCCCGTGAATTTTGACTTGCTTCTCCCCATTCACAATTCGAGCACCACGAGTGCCACCTGCCTGAAAGCCAGTAAAAAGTAGAGTATTTTTAGGATTAGGCGCAAAGGCTTTTAAATGATGCAGAATGCGGCCGCCTTGCGCCATGCCGCTGGCCGCTATGATGATTTGCGGCATGTGATGACGGTCAATCTCCTTGGACTCCTCAGGTGTGTTCACATAGGTGGCAACATGGCATAGTCCACGACATTGTTCTGCAGTTAAATGGTGGTCTTCTTTATAAGCGCAGAGTAAATGAGTGGCATCAATGGCCATGGGGCTGTCTAAAAAGACAGGAAGGTCTTTGGGAATTTGCCCTTGTCGTTTCAGTTCATAAATAAAATAAAGAAGACTTTGCGCACGCCCTACTGCAAACGCAGGAATAATGACTGAGCCCCCTCGTTTAACGGTTTGATTAATCACCTGAGCCATTTGGGGTAAGGGATCTGTGGCATCATGCAATCGGTCACCATAGGTGGACTCCATCACCAGATAATCCGTTTCTTGAATGAAGGCAGGGGCTTTCATAACGGGATCATAAGGACGGCCAATGTCTCCAGTAAACACAATGGAACCCTTTTGGGTTTTTATTTTGACCATGGCCGCACCCACAATGTGACCGGCACGATGATACTCAAAACTGAAATCATGGAATAATTGATGCGGGGTATCAAAATCAATGGTTTCAAAATACTGCAATGCTGTCCGAGCTTCTTTTTCAGTATAAAGAGGAAGAGCAGGTTGGTGTTTGGAGAATCCATACTTATTGGCCAAGCGTGCTTCTTCTTCCTGCAGATGACCACTGTCGGGTAACAAAATGGAACACAGTGCTTTGGTACCCGGTGTTGTATAAATTTTGCCTTGGAATCCGTTTTTGACGAGCAAGGGAAGATAGCCTGAATGGTCAATATGCGCATGAGTGATAATCACCGCATCAATATCATGGGGATCAATTGGCAAGGGCGCCCAGTTACGTAATCGTAATTCTTTGTAGCCTTGAAAAAGACCGCAATCAATCAGGATTTTTTTAGAACCAATGGTCAAAAGATATTTAGAACCAGTAACCGTCTCAGTTGCTCCTAAAAAAGTTAATTTCATCTTGCCTCCGTTAAGTCTGCTGTTTTTTTCAAATCCACTTGCCAACGCCACATCACATAAACCACAGGAATCACAATTAAGGTCAGTAAAAGGGCAGAAAAAACCCCACCGACCATGGGTGCTGCAAGACGCTTCATCACATCAGCCCCAATGCCTGTAGCCCACATCACCGGTAATAGGCCAATGATGTTAGCAAGACCCGCCATGGCCATGGGACGAATGCGGGACACCGCACAAAGCTGTACCATTTGAATTAAATCCGGGAGGGTTTTGAGTAATCCCTTTTCTTTTTGTTCATTGTAATCGGAATCAAGGTAAGCGAGCATCACCGCACTGGTTTCAGCCGCAACACCAGCAAGTGCAATCATCCCCACCCAAACAGCAATACTCATGTTGTACCCTAATACATAAAGCAGTAAAAAGCCGCCAAATAAAGCAAAGGGAACGCCTAACATCACCATCAAGGTCTCGGTGATGGTGCGGAAGGTAAAGTAAAATAAGACAAAAATGATGGCCAAGGTCAGTGGCACAAAAATTTTAAGTCGCTCATAGACCCGTTGCATGAACTCGTACTGACCTGACCATGCCAACGTATAACCTGGTGGCAATTTCACTTTGGCGTTGACCGCTTGCTTTAACTCCTCCACATAGCCGCCAATGTCCCGGCCACTGATGTCAATGAACACATAACCTGCTAGCATGCCATTCTCATCGCGAACCATAGCAGGTCCTGAACGAAACGTTAAAGTCACCAATTGCGCGACAGGTACCTCCGCACCACTGGGTGTTTTGACTAAAATACGATTGAGCTTGTCAGGGTCGTCGCGTAATTCCCGCAAATAACGCACATTCACTGGGTAGCGCTCACGCCCTTCAATCGTGGTGGCAATGTTTTCACCACCAACGGCCGATTCAATGATGCGATTAACATCCATAATGGTTAAACCATAGCGAGCCAACTGGTCCCGATTAATTTGAAAATCAAGGAAGTAGCCTCCAGCCACCCGCTCTGCATAGACGTTACTTGTGCCCTTTACTTCTTTGGCCACCATTTCAATTTCTTTGCCAATGGCTTCAATCTTTTTAATGTCTGGGCCAAAAATTTTAATCCCTACGGCCGTTCGAATGCCTGTGGTGAGCATGTCATTACGCGCTTTAATGGGCATGGTCCAGGCATTACTCACACCTGGGAATTGCAACGCTTCATCCATCTCTTTCACCAGGCTTTCATAAGTCACTCCTTTGCGCCAAAATTCTTTAGGCTTTAACTCCACAATCACTTCCATCATATTAAATGGAGAAGGGTCGGTGGACGTTTCGGCTCTTCCCGTCTTGCCAAAAACGTGTGCCACCTCTGGAAATGCTTTTAATTTCTTATCCATTTCTTGAAGTAAAGCCGTCGCTTGAGTGACTGAAATACCTGGTAAAGTAACCGGCATATACAAAATCGTCCCTTCATAAAGAGGGGGCATGAATTCAGAGCCAATGAGTTTATAAAGAGGAATGGTGGCCATAGCCAATACAATGGCAATTCCCACCACAAATTGGCGATATCTCAAAGCAAGCCTCAACACGGGCGCGTACATGGCTTGCATCCACCGCGTAATCGGATGTTTTTGTTCAGGGATGATTCGACCACGCACCAAAAGAGGCAATAGGACAGGAATTAAGGTGATGGCGAGTAAGGCACTCATGAAAATGGCCAAGTTCTTGGTATAAGCCAAGGGCGAAAACAGCCGCCCTTCTTGAGCTTCCAAGGTAAAAACAGGCATGAAGGAGATGGCAATGACCAAAAGGGATGAAAAAATCGCAGGCCCTACTTCTTTCGCCGAATCGATTAACACCTGGGTGCGATCGCCTGGACTTCCTTTTGCTTCCCAATCCGCTAAGCGTTTATGGGCATTATCGACCATGATGATGGCCGCATCGACCATATCACCGATGGCGACAATAATGCCACCAATGGACATGATATTCAGTCCGACATGTAAGAAATAAATGGGGATAAACGAAATCAAAATCGCCAGTGGCAAGGTAATAATAGGAATGAGTGCGGAACGAAAATGACCTAAAAACACAATAATGAGTAACCCAACCACGACGAGCTCTTCAATCAAGTTCCAATTGGCGGTGGAAATCGCTTCTCTAATGAGATTACTGCGATCATACACAGTAACCATTTTTATACCTTCCGGGATGGCTGAAGCTAATTCTTTCAATTTATCCTTGATGCGACCAATTACTTGCAGCACGTCTTCCCCAAAGCGCATGATGACAATACCGCCCACGGCTTCGCCTTGGCCATTTAAATCGACCACCCCGCGGCGCATGTCCGAGCCAAGTTGTACTGTGGCGACATCACGCAGTAAAATCGGTGTGCCATTGGCATTGGTGCCCACGGCAATTTTTTCAATATCCTCAGTAGACTTAATGTATCCGCGACCACGAATCATGTACTCCACGCCCGAAAACTCAATGACTCGACCACCGGTGTCGTTATTACTCATACGAATTTTTTCAACAATCTCAGGAACCGATAGGTTGTAGGCAAGGACTTTGACTGGATCCAAATTGACTTGGTATTGCTTGACAAAACCTCCCACACTGGCTACTTCAGACACCCCAGGAACCGCTCTTAACCAATAGCGCAAATACCAATCCTGAAATGTGCGTAACTCAGCCAGGTTATGCTTGCCATTGTCATCCACCAAGGCGTATTGATAAATCCAACCCACCGGTGTCGCATCAGGGCCCAATTGAGGAGTCACTCCTTCGGGCAATTTTCCAGACAGCTGACTCATGTATTCTAAGACCCGACTTCGCGCCCAATAAATATCCGTACCATCCTCAAAAATGATGTAGACATAAGAAAAGCCAAAATCAGAAAATCCCCGCACAGCTACTACTTTTGGTGCTGACAACAATGCAGTTACAATAGGATACGTGACTTGATCTTCGATGAGATCGGGCGAACGTCCCATCCAGGTCGTATACACAATGACCTGAGTGTCTGAAATGTCAGGCAATGCGTCCATACGGGTATTCTTCAAGGCCATATAGCCCATGAAAGAAAACCCGAGCACAAAAAGCAACACAATAAAACGATTGCGTGCACAAAACTCAATAATCCGTTCAACCATAAAATCCCTTTATTCCAAGGCCAAATCACGCCTCTTTATTAGAGCTTCTTTCCTATTGTAGAGGCTCGGTAAGAAAGTCTATTGATGTTGCATACCTCCCATGGCCGCTTTCAACTGGCTCTCTGAGTCAATGAGGAAATTGGCAGACGTAATAATTTGATCGCCCTCTTTAACCCCTTTGATTATCTCAAGCAAATCCCCTGCCCTAACCCCTAAGGTCACGTCCCGCCATTCAATTTTGCCATTACCATGGTAAATAAACACCACTGCGCGCTCACCTGTGAGTAGAACAGCATTTTTAGGGACCACAAGACGTTCACCCAAAGGTACTTTGAGTTCCAGATTCACATACATGCCCGGTTTTAATTGCTCCTTCTGGTTGTCCACTTCAAAGCGAACCTTGGCTGTACGTGTTTTCATGTCAATCGTAGGGTAGATAAAATCAAGCTTGGCCTTAAATAATTCATTGGGCAAGTAGGTAAGGGTCAAATCAGCCATTTGACCAAGACGAATATAAGGAAGCTCATATTCGTAAATGTCCCCTAAAACCCACAAGCGTGATAAATCAGCAATGGTATAGAGTTCATCTCCTGGCTCAATGCGCATGCCCACCAGCGCCATTTTTTTAAGCACCGTACCTTGGATGGGGGAATGAATCGTCATCGTCCGAGTGATTTTGCCCGTACGTCTTAATTGCTCAATGTCTTTTTCGGAAATCCCCCACAGCAACAACCTTTGGTGGGCTGCTTGAAAAGCAGACTGCGCACCACGAGCCGCACTCGATGTCGTATTTTTGCTTAATATTTTTTGGGCATTAAGGGCGAGCAAATATTCTTGCTGGGTGGCGACCAATTCAGGACTGTAAACGGTGAAAAGAGCTTGGTCTGCTTTGACTTTTTCTCCAGTAAAATTAATGAATAAGTTCTCAATCCACCCATCAAAGCGCACATGAATATGGGCAACACGCCGCTCATCGGCTTCAACACGCCCCACGGTACGGATTATTTTTTCAACCACTTGGCGACGCACCGGCTCTGACGTAATGCCAATGGCTTGTAAACGAGCCGGATCAATCACAATCTCATTTCCTTGAGTGGACTGTTTCATGTCCATCTTGTCATGATTATCCATGGCCTGTTGCGCCTGAGTTACCTGCAACAACGAAAGTAAACTCAAGATAACCACACCCTTGATTATCATCTTAAAATTCATAAGAACGTCCCTGTGCTTTCTTCGATTTGTGCTATCGCTTTTTCATGTTCAGCGAGTTCACCGTGCCATTCCAATTCATTTTCTTGCAGCGTCAATAAATTATTCAGCATCGTTAAGAAATCCACTTTGCCCACGCCGTAGGTGGCTTGCGATGAAGTAAATGTTAAGCTGGCTTGTGGAATGATGGTATGTTGAATCAGATGAATGAGTTTTGCAGAGCGCTCTGCCAACAAATAAGCATTTTTCACTTGAAAAGAAAGCATACGATAGGTGGTCTGCAAATCCTCAATATCCGCATTATACCGCGCAAGTGATTCGCGCACGGCATGATTTTGCTTTTGCATGAAATAAAGAGGCACGGTTGCTTTTAACAAGACTTGATAGCCTTTGGTGTGCATTCCCGTATCATGAAGTCGTCCCCCTTCGATTTCCACATCCGGGAAATACTCCATTTTACTTAAGCGGATGGCTTGCCGTCCTTTTTGAACAGCACGTTGCTGCATGATTAATTGCGGCGCTCGGCTCTTAACGAGCGTATAAAAATACTCTAAATTATGACACATTGGCGTTACAGGGAGCACTGCTGGTGTATGGATTGTAATTTCTAAAGAACGATTTAAAAGGCGATTGATACCCGCCTGCAGGGATCCCCGTTGTTGCTTTAAGATGACTAAACGCATCAGCAGACGAGAAATCTCAGTTTGGGCACGATAAATATCTTGTTGTGGTGTTTTCCCCACACTGTAATTGGCTTCGGAACTCTTTTCCATTTCATGAAGAAGCTCTTGGTTTCTTTGTACGATTTCAATGGATTTATTGACAAAATAAAGGTCGTAATAAAGCCGTTTTAATTCAGCAATAACGGCGAAACTAGTGGCTTGATATTCTGCTTCCGCTCTTTTGGCCTCTAGCGTTGCTATCCTTCCTCGCACAATGAGTTTACCAGGAAAAGGAATTTCTTGTTGGCCACCCAACATTTGCTCTCGCCTTGGATCCACATCCATAGGGATATTCTCAGACATGTTGATGTACCCTGCATTCAACTTGGGATCAGGTAACGCACGCGCTTGTGGAATCACATGGATTGCTGCCAGCAGTCGGTCGCGTGCCGCACGAATTTGAGGATTGTTTTGCGTGGCCTCATTGATTAGCTGCGATAAAGCAGGCGGTATCTTGGCATAAGATACTGGTCCTGTAAAACATGAAAAACCTAAGAGAATAGTCCAAATCATTTTTTTAACACTAAAATGCTTCATTTGGTGCCTTCCTTAGCCGCTTCTGAGCTTCTATCACTAACAAAGGCACCATGCCTAATAGAATCCAAACAACGCACTGAGTGAGTGAGACCGGTTCAATGCCAAATAATTCGCGCAGCGCCGGGATATGATGAATCAAGACCTGCAGGGAAAAACTGATGCTCACAATAAAAAAGAGTCTTAAATTGGAAAACAATCCTACTTGCCAGATGTTCTTCGTGTCGCTTCGTGCTCCAAAGGCCCGTAAAAGTTCGGCGGTTACTAAGACAGAAAACGCCGCATCCTGGGCTTGGACTAAATCCTTATCGATTAAATATTCATAAGCAAACACACCAAGAGTGACTAAAGCCGTTAAACAACCCACAAAGGTTACTCGTTTGAAAAACGCCATATCCATCATGGATTTTTGCGTGGCTCTGGGGGGACGATTCAAAATCCCTGGCTCTGACATATCGGTAGCTAAGCCAATGGCCGGTAAACCATCGGTTACTAAGTTAATCCATAATAATTGGATAGGAAGCAACGGCAATGGCCAACCAATTAAAAGGGCTACAAACACAACCAGTAACTCCCCACTATTGCCTGCTAATAAAAAGCCAAGTGTTTTGGCAATGTTATCGTAAATAGTCCGGCCTTCTTCAATGCCCGCCACAATCGAGGTGAAATTATTGTCCATGACAATGATGTCAGAGGCTTCCTTGGTAACTGCAGTGCCTGTTTTTCCCATCGCAATCCCCACAGATGCTTCTTTTAAAGCAGGTGCATCATTCACCCCATCGCCTGTCATCGCCACCACCATTTGTTGTTTTTTCCAGGCCCGTACGATTTTTAATTTATGCTCCGCAGTCACACGAGCATAAACAGCAATGTCTTTGACGCAATGGTTAAACTCCTCCTCTGACATGTTTTCAAGTTCGTTGCCAGTGAGCAATCGATCCCCTGCCTCCAAAATGCCAAGCTCTTTGGCAATGGCTTTTGCTGTATCAGGATGGTCTCCTGTAATCATCACTGGTTTAATGCCAGCCTTTTTACAGCGACTGATGGATTCCTTGCTACTCGCATGAGGGGGGTCCTGAAGACCAATAAGACCTAAGAAAACCAGGTTATTTTCAATCTCTTCCTCTTCTTTTTCTAAAGCTATAGGCTCTATTTGACGCTCAGCAAAAGCTAACAGTCTTAATGCTTCGCTGGCCATGAGTTCGCAGGATTGTTTCATGCGCGCTTTATCATTAGGTGTTAATTTTTTAATGCCTGTTTTGGTCAAAATATAGGTGCAGCGCTCCAAAATGAGTTCGGGTGCTCCCTTAACAAAAGCGATGTTTTGATGGTCTTGTCGACACACAACCGTCATGCGTTTGCGTTCGGAACTAAAGGGTAACTCTTTGATGCGAGGATAAGAGGATCGCAGTTCCCCTTGCCAAACGCCTCCTTTGGCTGCAGCAACCAAAAGAGCCACTTCAGTTGGGTCTCCCACGGTTGTCGTCTGTCCATTTTGCTCGCTAAATTCTGCGTTATTACAAACTGTCATTGCTCGTAAGGTAGCTTGCAACAACGTGTCATCAGACACATTAATTTCCTGGCCTTGTAGTGAAAATCCCCCTGTCAGGTTATAACCCTCTCCCTGAATGCTATAAACATCACTTGCTGTCACAAGCTTACGCGCCGTCATTTCCCCTACCGTCAACGTTCCTGTTTTATCGGTGCAAATGACTTGTAAACAGCCGAGTGTTTCAACCGCCGATAATCGCCTTACCAGTACGGCACGCCGTACCATACGCTGCACGCCAAGCGCTAAAGCCACTGTGACTACAGCAGGTAATCCTTCAGGAATTGCAGCCACTGCAAGACTGACTGAACTCATGAACAAACTGAAGATAGGGATGTTACGTAAGAGACCTAAGCCAAAAATGGCAATGATAATGAAAAAGCAAAGCCACAATAGACGAGAACCCACTTGATTGAGTTTTTTCTGCAAAGGCGTTTCATCACGAGACGCTTCACCCAGCATTTTGGCAATGTGCCCCATTTCCGTTTGCATACCAGTCGCCACGACAAGCGCGCGACCTGTGCCATCGGCTATAGAGGTGCCCATAAACACCATGTTTTTACGATCGGCTAGAGGCGTTTCTTTAGCACAAATCTCTAGGTTTTTAGCGACTGGT
The DNA here is from genome assembly GCF_977063405.2 of Legionella stuttgartensis. NCBI lineage: Bacteria > Pseudomonadati > Pseudomonadota > Gammaproteobacteria > Legionellales > Legionellaceae > Legionella > Legionella stuttgartensis. Next base: position 76,471 of record NZ_CDRUHA020000002.1, on the reverse strand, counting down.
ATCGATTCTCCGGTGAGTGGTGCTTCATTGACTTTAAGCGCTGATAATTCAAAAAGGCGAGCATCGGAAGCGATTAAATCACCGCTTTCAAATAGAAGAATATCTCCTGGTACGATATCAGAAGCAGCTATCACCCTCACGCGGCCATCTCGCAACACGGTGGCTTTAGGAGCGGCCATTTGTTGAAGAGCAAGCATGGCGCGATCGGCACGATATTCTAAAACAAATCCAATGATGGCATTTAAAATGACAATGGCCAAAATGGCAATGGCATCGGCTTTTTCATCCAACAAAAAAGACACAACAACAGCACCTAAAAGCACCCAGGTGACCACACTTGCAAATTGTTGCAAAAAAATGAGGAAAGGAGACGTTTTTTTCTGTTGACTCAGCAGGTTGAGTCCCACTTCTTTTAACCGCTGTTGTGCTTCTTTCTCAGATAGTCCTAAAGATAAGTCAGTTTCAAACAACAATGCCATATCTGCAGGTGATTTTTCGTGCCACTGTTCTGCCATAACAGCCATCCTTTGCATTCGCCATCCATTATGATGTGGTGCGCATCATTTTATCCCAATTTTTAGTGCCCAAATAGTTCTTATTTAATAGAGTGAGCGCTCATGTTAACCTTTAGGATTGAGTAAAAGATTTTAGTGTTAGCGACCACCACCGCCACCATGACCAACATGGCCTTGAGCGACATGTTCTTCCAGACTCTTAGTATTCTTACTGCTCGTGCCACTGCTCATGCATGCAGTAAGAATAAAACAACACGCCAAAACCATCCAATGACTTTGTTTCATGATGATTTCTATCCTTGATTTTAAAGGGAAATAATTACAATATAGACTCTTTGGTATGGATAAGTCAAAACAAAGTGTTCTCTGCTTTGACAGACAGTTAGCTAAGAATAACCTTTGAGAAACCCAATTAAAATGTCTTGATGTGTCCTCAAAAAAACCTAAAAAGATTTAGCGTGCAAAAGAAAATTTTGTCCCTTTGTTTTGAATTAATTGAATGATAGTTGAATTGTTTTTAGCTCACTTTTTTCGTATCCTAAACCGATTCAAAATTTGAGCTGGTTTTTTGAAATATTAAACTATTAATTGACACATATCACATCAATTTCGTCATCCCAATCAATTACATCGATGACGCTCCTAATAAACATTTAAGATACCTCTACTTATATTTAATGCCTGTCTTAAAAGGACAATCATGATATCATTCTATATGCTGATCAAAATAAATAGCTTACAGAATAGGACTATAAGAAATTATTTTATAACCAATTGGTTTTCTTGGAGACAAAAATATTGTGAAGAAATTTGCCATCACCCTAATGAGCTTGATATTCATTAACTTATATCATCCCACTGCTTTCTCGGAAAAGCCTAATCAGCGCATGATGAACAATCAAGCAACACATTCTTTGAAATCAAAAAATACCTTGCAATTATCTATTCAAGAGATAATGGATAAAAAGGACAAGAAACTGGTGTTCATCAAATTAATTGACACAAAAAACAATAAACCAATCACCTTAAACGATCTTATTGAAGCACATACACAAAAGATTCATTTGTTGATTATCGATGATAGCCTCCTTGACTATAGTCATGTCCATCCAGTCGAAACAACGATACCAGGCATCTATCAATTTGAATGGCAGCCTACGCTTAAGAGTGCCTCCTATCGAGCATGGGCTGATCTTATACCGACTAATACAAAAACCCAAGAATATGTAGTTGCCGATTTACCTTTCCCAAAGACAAAAAAGAAATTGGAAAATCCTATTCATCGACAACCATTATTTGAAAGTAGTGTTGATGGCTACCATTTTAAATTGTCTTTTGATAAAACACCATTGCACGTCGGTCAAGCAGTCATGGGCAAAATTGACATCACCGATGCAAAGGAAAACCCAGTTCATACCTTAGAGCCCATTATGGGTGCTTATGCCCACATCGTTGGTTTTAATGAGGACTTTAAAACAGTAACTCATGTTCATCCAATGGGCAAGGAGCCTACAAATAATACGGAACGAGGAGGACCTGAATTGCTATTTCATATAAAACCTAACAAAGTAGGATTTATTAAAATGTTCGCCCAAGTGCAAATCGATGGGAAAACACTGTTTGTTCCGTTTGGAGTTACAGTAAATTCATAAAAATCTTGCTGGAAAATCCCCAGAATAATGATATCCACCAATTGAAGAGTTAAGGCGATTAAAGGTGGCATTGCAGCACTTACTGCATCCGTGTAAACAGCATCGACCGAATAACCTCTGCCCTTCTTTTCACCACATTGGAGCCTAAGGAGAATCATCATGACTAATTCACATGGAACTATGATTATCTTAGGCGGTGCAATAATAATCAGCACAAGAAAATAATTACTTTTTCTCCAGTCTTTGGTATCTTTAATCACATTGTCTTTGCAAGCAGAAGACGTTGAACTGATTTAATCAGTGGTTTAATTTTTCTCATGGCCTTTTGCGGTAAGAGAGCAAATCCCTCGCTCAGGATTAGGCTCAACCTCTCGCCCAAGAATGGCACTTAATTCCTCAGCTCCTCCAACGTATTGACTATCAAGCCATATTTGAGGAACAGTTATCGGTGTTTTTGCACCAACAATGGGCTTAACCCGTGCCAGCATCTCATACAAATCCCTTGGATTTTTTACCACATCGTGAAATTCATAAGAAAGTTTGGCTTCTTCGAAATACTGTTTGGCATGCTGGCAGTGGATGCAATGGGGTTTACCAAAAATATGATTCCCCGTTAATGTGGTTTGTTTTGCATGGGCCTCAATCACCGCTTGAGTTAACACCCCACGATTCAGAGCATGGCCTTGGCTAATCACTTTACCCTCAACCAGTACAATAGGGGCATGCCACGCCCCTTTCAATAACGGCTTCCACCACTCATTAAGCCAGGCATGAATGTCCAATTCGACAGGAATGTCTTTTAAATCCGTTGCAATCGCATCCAAGATAATATCCTTGGTGAGCGAACATTCACCACAAGGGACTTTGATTTTGAAAGCCCCATATTGTCCTTCCCAACGATACAGTGTGATTTTGACTGACATATTAGAATGGCCTTTTCTTGTTCCCAATTAATGCTCAAAAATACCCATTAACACGATCACCATCATATCAATATAGAGGAACCTCCTTTTAATTCAATCTACTTTCTACCTATTGAATAATTTTTTTCACCTCTTTGCGATGCAGCAGATTACGAAAATAGCACCAGTCTTCCCTAACCCTCATATTTCTTTAATTGTTCTTGTTTTCTTAAATGGATTTCCTGTCTGTTAATGGATATATTTTTAGGAGCCTCAATACCCAACTTAAAGTTGCCAGGCTCAAGAGTCTTAAAGGGAGTAATAACTACCTTCTGATTGCCTTCCAGGGTAATAATTAAATCGGATTCAAAGGCTACGGTTCTTATTTCCATGTTAGTTTACTCGTTTTAGTTCAAAATAAATGCTGCAAAAAAGCATTAATTGATGGGTTTTCCCTATGCGGGCATTTTAATCTTAAAGCCAATGCCTGTTCAAACACAGTCCTCAAGAAAAATAGCTCCACTTACTACAGCGACCATCGCAACTCCATGGGTAGGGACAGACAAAAATGGAGGTTCTTTTTTTATTGCATAAAACCCATTAATGCTTGGCTTAACACCATCAAATGAATCCTGCACCTCATCGGATTGATACACATCCATTTGTTCCAGGCTGATGCCAATTAAATTATCCAAGGTCATGTTCAGCTCCCATAATAAAGAGCTTGGGATTATTTAAAACCTCCTGAATGAAAAGATCTTGTTTTTGTAAAGATGCCTTCCATTGTTCCCTGGAATATATTTTGGGATTAATTTCTCGCCCTAAACTAGCTTGAGCAGCATAAAGAGCCTCAACTGCTTCTGTAAAGTCAACCTCACCAATAATAAGCACATCAATATCACTTCCAAGGTTTTCAGTTCCTTTGGCCACCGAACAAAAAAAAAGCCACTTCAATTTTTTCAGCTAATGGAGTTAAAAAATCAAACAACACATCCACCAAACCAGACGTTTTCTTTAAAATGCTTGTAAGCTCCATATAAATAGGAAAATTTCGATTTGCTTGGTAATAAACTTGATTACCACTCTGCTCGCGCAGAAGTACTTTGGATTTAGCAAGTTTGGATAGTTCTCGATGAAGTGTACCCGCTGTGGTATTCGTTAACCGCGCAATCTCTCGGACATGATAACGCTCATCAGGATGAAGCAATAAAAGTGCCAGCACACGCCGCCGATATTCAGAAAACAATATTGAAGTATCAAACATGATTTTTATTTTGAAGCCAACTAAGCTTCAATCATAGCCTAAAAAGCTACACCATTCAATCAGATAAATAGGAAAACCAGAAAAATAAATATCAGTTATAAATCGACGCCCCACTGAAGAGCATCAACACTACAACCAATGACCTCAACGCTCTTGTGCCAAGACTTAAGGGCTCCGTCTTGGAGAAAGCATAAATGGTATTTCCCAATTACGTAATCGTATTATTGGATACGAAAGGGGATCTTGAATAGTTCTTTTCAATAATCAATAAACCCCTGCTCTTTATTACCACGGCTTCATATTAAAAGGAGATGGGTTAAAAATTTCTTGTTCCCCATCTTCAGATTTAGTATGTATCTCATTAGCTTCTTGTGTGGAGGATTGATCTTTATTAGACGGCCTGGGTTCCCTCGAAAGTGGATTTGGAGCAAAGCTTTGCTCTTTTGTTACCTCATCTCTTTCTTGTGCTTTCGGACTGGGTACGGGTACTAAATTATTTGCTAGCTGTTGGATAAATGCATCGTATAAAGCTAATGTGGGCATGGTAATGCGAAGAGAATGTATGTTTCCCTCCTCATCCTGAAGGATTTGTATGCAATCATCAGAAAGATGATTTTCTTCTTTAAATTCACTGAATTCGTTTATAATCGCTTCCATGAATTTTTTTAATTCATGTCGTTGCTTTGGAGTTAATTCATTAGGATCACATTGTAATTCAAGCTTAAGAGTCATTGATTCACGATCACTATCAACCAACAATTTCCCATCAGCAATTAATTTTTCAATTATTTCTGGGTCAAAACCAGACTCTAAATCAAGTTCTTCTGAACCAAACACTCCTACCAATTCATCTTCAGACCCAACTACTGTGCCTGATTTAGTTAGGAATTTATCTTCACCAGGACTCGCTTTTTCCTCAGATGTCTTCTTATCAGAGGTGGCACTATCACCTCCGCTACCACCCGCGCCATGTCCGGAACAAAGGCGCTTAGGTGCGATTTCTTTAAAACAAGTCGGACAGCGTACTTTTGCACCTTCCTCAGCAGCCTCTTTTTTTTCTGCTTCCTTTCTAAATTGTTGTAAAGCTAATGCTATAGAAGAGGTTTTGGGTTCATCTGCCGTTATGGATTCAAGGACAGGCTGATGCTTCTCTTTGTCTTTTTTCATGAGAATACTCCAGTGCAAGTTCATAATGGTTTCATCCGAATAAAGATTTACTTATCTGTTATTATACCGAGTTAAAAAACCCCAATTGTATATAAATTGTACATTTATTGGGTTACTCGTTTTTTTGACTTAAAACATCGAGTACATAGTCCCAAATTTTACCTGCTACATTAATTCCTTTCCCATCAGACGGATTGAGATGTAATTCAATGTAAGGGAAGCTATTATTTTCAATAATTCCAAATTGTTGCTTATGCCATGGAAGAGAAATGTCCTGACAAATAAAATCAAGACCCGTAAGCGGTATATTGAGGATTTTATGGGCTTTTTCCAATAATAGTTTGTTCTCAGGATGTATCAGATCGGTAACATCACTGATTTTTGCACCACTACTCATAGTAACTTTTTTTGCAATGAAGATTTGTTGTCCCTTGTTTATTAGCGTATTAAGAGCAACTCCCTGGGCTGACAAAATGTTTATCAAGTTGCTATTTGGAGTAATTTTATATGGATATTTACCATGACCTTCTTTCCACGTAACTTTATTTTTTTTATCAATTAACTCTTGAAGTGTAGTTACACCATCGCCAACAATGCTCTCAGGTTGTCTCCTCACACAAGCGATTAATGAATCATTAATAATTAATGACCGATAAACATCCCCAGGTATGTGTTTTTCAACCAGCACGCGAAAATCAACTTGCTTTACTATGTTTATCGCTTCTTTTAATTCATTTGGAGTTTGAATAGTACATGAAGTGTGAATACTTAGAGATTCAGATAATGGCTTAACCACAAGAGGAAATCCCAATGAAATGCCATAGTTGTAGGCTTTTTTGCTGGAAATAAAAACCCTCCCTAAGGGGCAGGGAATTTGGCTATCTAATAATTTTTTCTTGAGGATCCATTTATTATCATATTTAGTATCCTCATCAAAGCGTGTATTTTTTTGAGAAATAAGAGAGATTGGAGTCTGGATGAAATAATATTTTTTCCTATTGTAGACCAACTTAAAATACAGAGTATGCAAGTTAGATTCCTTAAAATTATACAGCTCTAGCCCTCTTTTTTGTGCTTCATCCCAAAATGCAAGGACACTGTTATTGAATTGTTTCCTATCAATGGTCTGAGTCTTGGTATATAGTTTTAGTTTTTGAAAAATATTAATGACCAACTGATTTAATAGGTTATTGAATCGTAAAAAATCATGCTCTGATAGGAGAAAGAGTTTAGATAAAAGATAGATAAATGGATTGAATATAAAATAATGGAATAAATTAAAAAATTTTCTTCGAAAATGAGAACGTTTTTCGGGATCACAGTGCTCACAATGTTTATTGTCCATATATGCTGTGGGAACAGGTTTTAATGATTTGCAAATGTCACGTGAAGATTTGATTTCTTTATGTTCATCAAAATTTTTAACATAAGCGCTCATAATTTATCCCCACAGACTCGCCCATTAGCTATCATTATATCGAGTTAAAACAGATCAATTGTATATAAAATGTACGGATGCGCCGTGTGTTTGCTTACCTACTGATATCTATGTAACACTGAACTTAAAAATCAATTCAGACTAAATTTGTTTAGAGAGTTTTCTTATTTAAAGAGGGGGGCTTAGACAGAACGAATGAAAGATAAATCAATATTGCTTGTAGAAGATAACGTTAAGTTAGCCAATTACCTCAAAGAAAGCTTACAAGAAGCAGGTTATGATGTTTCTATTGAAAAACGTGGTGATAGAGCGGTCTATCGCATCATTCGTGAGCAACCTTGCCTAGTAATCTTAGATATAATGCTTCCTGGCATGAATGGAGATCAAATATGCCATACCATTAGAGATGAGTATTTGGGGAAAATACTCATGCTAACAGCAATTAATGATATTGAAAGTGAAGTATCCTCTTTAAATTTAGGAGCAGATGACTACTTAACTAAACCTGTTGCAGACGAGGTTTTGAAAGCAAGAATAGAGGCATTGTTACGTCGACCCAATTTAGTTAATAATCAAAATCAATTTCAATTTGGCAATTTTTCTATCAATTTTAGTACTAAGAGTGTTCATCTCTTTGATGAAGAAATTTCAATAAGTACCAGTGACTTTGAAATGCTTGCTTTGTTGGTTAAGAACCATGATAGGTTGCTGAGTCGAGATAGCATTATGTATGCTCTTTCTGGGCATGAATATGATGGGGTTGATAGAGGTATCGATTTAAAAATATCACGTTTAAGAAAAGCATTGAATGATAATAATAAAAAGCCCTATCGTATAAAAACAATCCATAAAAAAGGATATATATTTGTATCAGCGGCTTGGGAATAAATACAGATCACAGCCACCGATCTTATGTAAGACTTATGAAATATAGTAAAAAATTCTTTTGCCTCGACCTTGAGATTTTTCGTCCAGTTATGAAAGCTTCACCAAATATATCGCAAATCTATAATCATTTACCATCGACAAAAGTATCATTTTACGCTTGTACATTATATATACATTTGAGCCGAGTGTTTTTGATAAAATCAACCTATTATTTTAAGTAATAGTCGAGATGAGCCATGAAAGACGCTGCAATAGAAATCTTAATATATAAACCAGATCCAGATCATCCACTGCCTGAAAATCAGAGAGGTGTGGTGATAAATCCTTACTTAAAACAACGGTTCAAGCAATTTGTTCCAATTGGCGTCTATTTAGAAGGCTCTGATTTGAAGTATTATTTTTTTGATCAGTGTGATAAATCCCCAAAAATCTATAGTAGTTTGGATGAACTCAAACGAGACTTACCGGAAGAACTAGACAATATATTTGAGAAGAACCCAAAATTATTTATTATGGGCCATGCTGGTGGTGGCGAATATGGTATGGGTAATTGCCATGGCCCAAGTGAGCAGTTATATGATAATCATTTTGATAATTTATTACATGGTTTTAAACGAGCATTGCCCGCACATCATGTTGAAGTTTATGTGACTTTAGAAGGTTGTAATACAGACAATCAACTTAATGCTGCAGCAAACTCACAGGAAAAAACATTTTTAGAAAGAGTATCAGTGAAACATCCAGAAATCACGTTTGGTGGAACTGGACCATGGAATGCGCAAGATGTACAGACCGGCTTCCGATCCCTTTCGCCGGCATCCCCTATCACATCGATGGCAGGAAATATTTGGAAGGCTGGAAACAGTGTTATTTTTCATCATGGTGAATATCAAGTTGCCGTTCGAAAATCTTTATTTGCCTCAACACAAACAGCTAAAGAATTAAAAGTGAACACCATAGAATATGCCCGTGCAATTCTAGGTAAAGACGGAGCCGATGAACTGATAGCAAAAATCGCTTTAAATCGAGATATTCTAAACATTCAAGATTTAAAGAAAATTGAGGGTTTCCCAGAATTGCGATTTAAAGGAGAAGATGTTGCAAAGTTTGTTGAACAGGAAAATCAAATATTAGGTAAAGAACAAGAAAATTATTTAACACGTGTCCGTGATATCTTAGGTCGGGCGGACCCTATAGAACAACTGACAGATAGAGATGTACTAGAACTTCTCTTAGGTTTAAAAGAACCTTCTGTATTTAAAGGTCATGAAGACTTGCTAGAGTCAATTCTAGTTAATAAAGATTTGTTAAACCTGGCAATGGTAAGTTGTGGAAAAGTCCTTATTGGTGGACCAAGTAATGATAGCGTCATTGCTTTATTATTAAAACATGGCGCTGATATTAATAGTGCTGATAAAAAAGGCATGACGGCTTTGCACTATGCGGTACAGAATTTTTATAATTATAGAAAAGAGCCGTTACATCTCATTAAAAAGTTATTAGAGTGTGGTGCTAGTCTTGAAGTGCGAAATGAAAAAGGACAGGCTCCTATCGAGACAGCGCAAGAACATAGCAAAGATGGAAGAGTAACTGCTAGTGATAAGCTTCTCGCATCTTTGAAATCTAGCAATTCGCCACCAACTCCCATAGAACTAAAACAATCTGTTAGACAAATATTTCAGATGAGTCAACACAAGGCTGATGAACTACTTTCATTACCTATTGCGAAACGTGAATATAGCAAATGCAGTGAAGGCACTCTTTATATTCCTGAAGATGTAGTGGAAAAATTGCATGGAATCTTGCAATCTGCAACGGGGAGTAATGAACTATTATCGGCGTTTGAATCAGAGCTTAGTGTGGTTATCAGCGCTCTTGAAAAAGGAATTGGAACTGGAGAAGCGATTGATGGTGAGGAAGATGAGTTTATCCCTAAACGTTTTGAAAATGCAAAACTCCAGTTAACAGCGGTTATCGACGCACTGGTTGAGATGAAACAAGAGATGGATACTTCAAAAGATGCTACAGTTGAGGACCAACTTCCAAAACTAAAATCTTAATCGTTGAGAATATATTGGAAGTACTATGGTGAATCGAGCACCTTTTAATATCGGTGATTGTGTAGCCATGACCTTTCCTCCGTGGAGATTAACAACTTTTTTAACAATAGCTAATCCTAACCCAATATGTTTATCTCCAATTCCTGCGTCCTCAGCAATTGTATATTCAGAAAAAATGTCATCCGCACCATCATCCGGCAAGCCTGGGCCATCATCGTCTACGTGAAGTAAAATATGACTATTATCCAGCGAAATGGTTAAAGAAATAGTGTGCTCTGCAAATTTCATGGCATTTGTAATCAAATTGGTAACAGCGTGTTTTAAAATATTTTCATCTATGTATGCTTTCAAAGAATTTAACTCATTAGAATGAAATGTAATTTCAAATGTTGAGGAAGAATAAGACTCTAATAATTTTCTTAACCATACTATTATATCGGTCTCAGACTGTTTTAATTTCAATTCGTTTGAATGCATTTTTGAGTAAATCAAAAAAGTGCTGACGAGCCGATTCATATCTGCAATATCTTCTTGTATGCTGTTTATCTGTTTATTGAGCAATGCATCTTCAGCGTTTTTCCTTTTGATACTATCCGTCGCCATTTGTATGGTTGACAAAGGGGTCCTAATTTCATGCGCGACAAACCGGCACAATTGTTTATGTGATTCAATCAGTTCTTTTAATTGCTCACCCATTTGGATGATATTCCTATACAGCCCATACAAAACAGAGGTAGTACCTATTTTCCGATGAAAATCAAAGTTCCCTTGACTGAAATTTTTAGTTATCTGATACACCTTTTTCATATTTCTAACAAAAAGCAATGAAAATAAGGCAATAAGACAAAGGGATATAAAAAAGAAAGTTCCTATAAAATAATACATCACATCACTGATTCTTGCCATAACTGGTAGATAGCTTAGTGGGCCAATTTTGAGTATTCCACCACTAAAACGATAATAGAGAATAACAATTTGTGACGAGTTTTTATTGGTTTCAAATACTAGACGCTTTGTTGATAAAGAATTAATTATATTACCTGGTAAGTATTTACTTTTAGTTTTATAAACATGAAGAGGGAAACCATATATTTTTTCTAAATGTAATAGTTCATTACTCCAGGTATTTTTTGATTTTGATAATAAATGTTGAACGACTTGTTTTAAAACAGGATTCATATAATTAAAAATAATTTCGCCAGGATCTGAAAAATTGTAAGCTAATGCATATGGGGTATTACCAATTTTTTTATACGCAGTATGTTCTACAATGACCTCGTTTAGAAATTGATAGGTTGTACCTGATAAAAAAATGATTTCATCATTATTTAATTGATTATTCTGCACCAGGGTGAGTTTTAGACTGTCGATTGCTATAAGATGAATAACATTATCTGTTTTCTTCTTTATTATCGCATCCCAGTTTGATTTCGGGTTATTAATTAACTCTTTTTCTAAACTAATTAAAAGCCCTTGCGAGGTCGTTTTTCCAGCATTAACAACTATCTTTGTCTCAACTGACTTTAAATATTTAAAAAATGCCAAAACAAGAATTAAAAAAATCACAAAGAACGCAGTCAAAATTTTAATATAAATATTAAATTTCATTACTAGGCACTCTAAATAAAAATAATAGATGCCTTTTCACAAGAAAGTACTCTGGATTATCTTTGATAATTTCAATATCTAATTCTGGCATAATTATCCTACGTTTTGTCTATCTTTATAACTCTTGTAATTAGCCTATTTAAGGCATCCAAATTATCGATATTCGTTATGGCCTCATCAAATAATGATAAAGTCTCTGGATCGTGTGTTTCTAAATACTTGAATGCTTTTTTGGACCTTGATAACGCAATTCTTTGAATACAAAATAATCCTCTAGAATTGTGAAGATTGACCAAATATGGCGATATTTTCCTTCTAAATCTCTAGTATACGCCCTTGCCAGCATTTTTTGATACCACACTCTACGTGCTGTAATTTCATCAGGAGGGAGGGACTCAGGCAATATTAAAAAAGCAGAGAGTTTTTTTAATAACTCTGTGCCAAAATGAGCTTTTTCAAGAACAACGATGCCATCTGACATACATAAATGTTCATCAGAAATTGAATCAAAAGCATTCTCGGGATAAACAAAAATATCATGATAAACTTGATGTGCTTCATCAAAGCGTGCAATTCGTTGCTTATCTCCTTTTTCCCTAATCCCTGCAATCATAATCACTGGTTACTGTGAAGTCTCCTCGTGCGCGCGAGCCATATAAAATAATTGTATGGCAATGATGTAAAGATATTAATTCATCAACAATGAATTGCAGAACAGCATCATTTTCTAGTGATATTTTCTTTTGTGTCATTCCCTTACCTTCTTATTTTGTAACCATAATACCAAGGACTTCCTGTGGTGGAACTGGTTTGAACCGTATGATCTACTCCTCCTGAAATCAATACCTCCAATAGCAGGTTTTAACGTTTTATTGCCCACGGTTAAAATGACTTCACCTTCAAGCAACATGAATAACTCATCCGTTTCATGCTTAAAATCCTTCCAAATTTGACCTGGGGGATCTTCCCAAAGCTCAAAACTAAAGCCACGAGAGCGCCAATTGTTCTCAATCGTTATTGCATCCTGCATTAAGGACTCCTATTTAAAAGACACTTTCAATTTTACACCAGTGAAACTGAAGAATAATAGACTATACAATTATTAACCAATGTTGGACTATACATGCAGTACTGGGGGAATACCGCTTAATTAAAAGCATCACTACAAAGGCCGTCAAAACTCTTTGCCGTCAGGGACGATTTAGCTCTAAATTAAGGATGTGGATCGATCAATCTGTTGTCATTTAAAGATAAGAAATCTACAAATTGACAGTATCGAGGTTAAACCCTAGAATTTTCCTCTGATCCAACAATTGTCTTGATATAATGCCAAAAGTAATTGCTATCGCGGGAATGGGACTCTGCGGAAATGCTATTTTTTGTCGTTTAAGTCACCTGCTTGCAACAATGAAATATTCTGACGATGACATTACTATCTTAATCTTTGAACAAAATCCACAATACTTTGCTACAGGCTTTGCTTATTCTGTTGATAGCCCAGAATTCTGGACTTTAAATAATCCAGCTGATGGTTTCAAATTTACTTCTACTACAGATAGCCTAACAGAATGGATAGATGCTAATCCAGAGTTGCTCCAAGATCATTATCCACATAGAGACAAACAATATATTCCTCGTGCTTTAGTGGGTCATTATTTACGCGCTCAATATGAAAAACATAAAACACTGGTTAAATCACTAGGGATAACAGTCAAAGAAATTTTTTTGCCAATCTCAGATATTTGTCCACTAAAAGAAGGGAATTATCAGATAGCATGCATGGATCAAAATTATATCGCTGATAGACTTTTTATAACAACTGGACATTTAACAAATCCTTTTTTTCATACTGTCGAGAATCAACCAGGTTTTCTCCGTTTTGAAAACACAACAGGAAATCCAGATGCATGGGATTTAGCAGATGATGTTTATATCATTGGTGGTCAGGCAGCATTTGTTGATGCCGCACTTTGGTTAACTATGAAAAAGCAGTACTCAGGAAAAATACACAGTGTCACGCGAAATCCTAATATATTAACAACCAAAGGCAATACAGATGGTTGTGACACTACAAAACAACAGGAATTATCAAATAGTCTGCAAAAACGCTTTCCTGACAGTTTAACCTTTTTCGAAGCAAAAACATTATTTTGGAATGCTTATCAAAATGATGCTAAAAATCCTGTTGCTCCTACCCATTCCCCTGGTGCTCTTGAGACTTTACGTTATCAAATGAATAAATTTGATCATCTGCCAGAAAACAATCCCATACTGGGTAATATTGATGAGCTACGAGCATTTATTAAAACTTTTTATTTTAGTGGTTGTTATACTCACATGTGGCAAAGCTTGAATGTTGAAGGCAAAGAACAATTTCTAAAATACTTCTATTCTCTTTTAATGGCTTATTTGACTGGTATCACACCAGTGAATGCTAGAATCATGCTCCATCTCTATGAGAAAAATAGAATTATTGAGCATCATAGCTTGGCTTCTGTAAGCTATGATGAAGTAAATCACAGGTTCCAATTATTATTTACATCAGGCGAAGTCTTGCATGCTGCAACTCTTATTGATGCAACTGGATATCGTTACAAACCAGATCCCAATAGTGTCAAGCCCATGTTATTAGACAAGTTGGCACAAACCGGATTAATAAGCACTAAGCCTTATGGTGGCATCCATTTAACGGATCATTATCAAGTGATCGATACATACGGAAAGGTACATGAAAATCTAGTTTGTATAGGGCCTGTAGCAAATTACAATCATCCTGTTCCTACACCACATTCTTCATTTATGGTTTATCGTGATGTAGATTTGGTGATGGATCAATTTGCTTCTACATTTCAGGTGACTGAACATGAGGCCATAAGTCTACCCCTGAATGTTTTCAATAAAACGCTCTAGGTTTTCTATAATTGATAATAGATTCTCATTTAACTTGCTAACTTCTTTATTGGGTAAATTACCAGCAGACAAATTCTGCATCAATATCCCCTGCTTTTCTAATTCGCGACAAGCATGTTTCGCTTTTTCAGTAAGAAAAAAATGATAGCAACGTTTGTCCTGTTCACTTCGAACACGTGTGATAAGCTGGTCTCTTTCCATCTTATCAAGTATACCTACTACGGTAGGTTGTTTCAGTCCCGCACTTTTTGTGAGTTCCATTTGCGTTTGGCCGTCCCGCTCCCACAAGCGAACCAGAAAAATAGTCTGACTATAGGTCACACCAAGTTCTTCAAGGTTGAGATTTGAAACACGTTCAAACAAGCGAGCTGCCTTTTTAATCAAGACACCAGTATGTTCATTCAAATTAAATGTCATGGATAGTTCCTTTTTGCGCTATTATATAGGCGCCTATATATATTGACAATATCGTATCCCCTTACTATCATGGCGGCACTTTTTGTGTTTATAAAGGGATTTAATGATGTTCAAAAAAGTTAGCAGCCTATTTATTGCTCTATCGATTTTCAATGGCCTCACTTATTCCTCTTCTATCAACACCACGTTAGCTGTTGTTGAAGAAAATGCCGATCGTATCAGTTTCTATAATCCCGATACAGGTGCAAGAAAAGGTAGCCTGAAACTTGCCTTCCTCCCTCATGAGATTGCTGTTACAAAAGATGGGAAAACAGCTTTTGTCAGCAATTTCGGCATTAGAGACTACGACAGTGGCTCTGGTATACCTGGTGTGTCCATTTCTGTTATCGATTTATTAAATCAAGTCGAGAAATATCGGCTATTTACTTTTGAATCACTAGAGAACAAAGACTATGCAGACATCGATAGTGCGCCTCATGGTGTTAAGTTACGACCTCCTTTTGAAAAACAACTTTTTGTGAATGTGGAAAAAGGCGGTAAGATTCTCGTCTTTGATGTTGATACCAAAACCATCGTCAAAAAAATTGCGGTCAGTCCTAATACACATAATCTGTTTTTTTCTAATGATGGAAAAACCTTGTGGTTAATGGCGGGTAAAGATGGCGTCATTCGAATCGATCCTGATTCAGGAATAATTACTGGAAACCTCACATTGCCCTCAGCTGTACGGGGTTTAAAATATACGCCAGATCATCGTTCCTTGATGGTATCAGCTGTCAATCAGATCGTCTTTATTGATCCCGATACCCTCGCCATTAAAAAACAATTCACTAATTTGAATCTAGGACCGATTCTTTACTCAGATATTACTCCTGATCAAAACTATGTATTAGCACCGGCGCCCTTTGATCACCAAGTTGCAGTGATTGATGTTCATTCAGGCCAAGTGATAAAACGATTAGTCACCGGATTAAATCCGATTAACGTTTTAATGGACCCAGAGGGTCAATATGCTTATGTATCTAATGCAACAGACAAGCATTTATCTAAAATAGATTTGCATAATTTTGAACTCATCTCTATTCCAACCCATGCTGGACCAAATGGTTTAGCATTCATCCCTGAGTTTACCCAAAGAACACACAAAAAACTGCGCATGGGAGTTGCTTTACCATTGACAGGGAAGGATGGTTCTAAAGGTCGTGAAATGCTAAGAGGATATGAATATTGGAAAAGTACTGTTATCAAAAGCGGTGGACTTTTAATTGACAATCAAGTTTATGATCCCGATATTGTTTATCTAGACACCGAATCCCAGAAAGATAAACTCAAAAGCTTGACTCAGGAATTGCTCAAGCAATATCAAATACAAATATTATTATCTACCTATGGTATTGATAATTACAATCTTGAAAAAGAAATAGCAGAAGCAAACCAAATTATCCTTACCCCAGCACCTGGAGAAGAAATACTTTGGAAACCTGATAATATTGCTCGAGGTTATGATTATTTTGTAACAACAAACCTTTATGAGAAAGGCTATGTTACACAGTACAATTTTAAACCCACCTCCTGGTCAGCAATGGCATCCGTCATCGGATTGAAATTCCAAAATGCTTCTCAAACAGCAAATACTTTAGATTATCAACAAATAACAACTTTATTAAATGAGGGAGATTTTCACCTATTTTATCCCTAAAACCTCATACAAATTGGATAGAACTGAATCGATATATTAAGGATTATTATGAAACTAAAGATCGAACATAGCTATATTGAAATATGTAAGCGATTATCTCAACTGACAACGCCCTTAATCTGTGATGCTTTACCCGGTGTGCGTCTCATGGATTCAGATATTCATTCTTTTAACACATCGCCACAAACAAGAATTGTAGGAAGAGCTTATACAGTTAACTCGGCTCAAGATTCTTTATCTACAATGCAAGCATTGGATGACTTGCCTGATTTTATGCTTGCCCTTGGTTGTTCTGATGACCGAGTTCCCATTTTATTGGTTATCGCTTCCTGCGGCACCAAGCTTGCTGTAGCAGGTGGCATGTGTGCAGATGTAGCAAAAACGAAGGGTTTTGGTGGCATTATTACTGATGGAAATTGTCGAGATGTTTCTGAAATCAGAACAACAAATATCCCTTTTCTTGCTAAGGGACAATGCGCCAAATCAGGAAGTAAAAATAAAATTGGCAGTATAAGAAAACCAATCAATTGTGGTTCTGTTGAGGTAAATCCTGGTGAGCTGATATTTGCTGACGAAGACGGCATTATTGTCATGAATAAAGAAGAAGCAGTTAATGCTATTAATAAAGCAGAAGAGATTAAGGAAAAAGAAGCGGCTGCCCTCACTCGAATTCATGAAGGTGCTCGTTTTGATGAAATTTGCAATCTAAAAGAACACATGGAAAAGCTAGAAAATAATGAGGCATCCAGTCTAAAGCTAACTGTTTAAAACTAAGGAATTAAAATTATGTTTTTCCATCCCAAGATGCTTTTTATGTTATTTATTTTATTAGTGTGTACTGAAGTACTAGCACATAATGAAGATTATGTCTTTGATCCTAATGATCCACATCACAGTCTTTATATTCCTGATGCAACGATGAGATCCCCTGCTATTTTATTATTGCATGCGAGTACCGGTATCGAAAAAGTGAATTATGATTGGGCCACCCGATTAAAAGAGCATGGATACGTAGTCTATATAATAGACAGTTTTAAACCCAGAGGTTGGGAAGATCGTCGCTCAGTAGGCTGGGAAAGAGCAACACAAGCACAACTTGATGATATCGTTCCTGCCTATGAATATCTTAAGCAGCTTCCTTCTGTTGATCCTGACCGAATAGGACTTTTGGGATTTTCTATGGGAGGTTTTGATGTATTGAAAATCATGGCGTTATCACAACAAGATCCGAAACCTTACCAAAAGCTCTCTTTTAAAGCAGCGGCTTCTTTTTATGGCGTATGTCATCGACTTGAAGAAGGAACAAAACTAAGGGCAATCACCAAACTATTTATTGGGGAACATGATGATCGTGCAACAACCCAAGATTGCATTCAGTTAGTCGACCAAAGTACTGGTAGCAATCAAAATGTTTCCATCCAAATTTATGAAAATGCATTGCATGGATTTGATAACTTTGAGTTCCCAGTTTCAAAAGAAGTTATTGACGAAAAAGGAGAACATTATCATATTGGTTTTAATGAAGCAGCAAGAGCACAAGCATTGAAAGATTTACCCGAATTTTTTGATGGCTATCTCAAGATAAACCCTGAGAATAAATAACCATTGGTGTTTTATGATTATTAATAAATCAAAAAATCTTTGCTATAAGTTTGTTTCTATCAATTATTAACAATAGTTATGCATTTATTGATGAGCAACAAAAAATGAATAAACAAATAGTTACTGAGTTTTATAATAAAGCAATTAATCAAAAAAATTTTGAAGCAGCATCAAAGTACCTGGGAACAAATTATAAACAACATAATCCTGCTGCCGCTGATGGACCTGAAGGTTTAAAAGCATTTATTCAATATTTAATTGAATATTATCCTAATTCTCATAGTGAAATTAAAAAAATTTTTACTGATGGGGACTATGTTATTCTTTATGTACATTCTATTCGTGAGCCTGGCACTCGGGGTAGAGCTATTTTTGATTTATTCAAATTAGAAGACGGGAAAATCATAGAGCATTGGGACGCAATACAAGATATTCCGGTAAAATCAGCTAATTCAAATAGTATGTTTTAATATCACAATAATGAGCCACATCAATAATTAAAAAATAAGATATGCTTGCTCAATAGAATAAAAAATTTATTATTTCATGTTAAGATGTGCAGCTTTATAAATAAATTTACCACATAGTGACCATTATGAATCCACGTTCTATTCAATTAACTCAAAATCATGGTGGGCCTCTCCATTATCTCGGAAATAGGTACCTTACTCTTCCAGATTTGACAGGGCATATGTCCCCTGATACTAGCTGGTTGAATGAGCATCTCTCTGTATTATTGGCAAATAATAATGGTCAAAAATACAAGAAAGCAATCGAACCTTTTGCAGGGTCTGCTTCCTGGAGTATGGCCGCAATGGAGATCGGTCTTGCAGAGGAATATATCATCAATGACAGCAATAAAATTCTTATTAATACACTTCAATTAATTAAAGACAAACCAGATCTAATCAAAGAGCCCTATACAGCATTAGTAGAAAAATATGATGCCTCATTATCAAAAAAAGATTTTTTCCTTGAAGTGATTGGGAATTACAACCAAATAACTGATGAAGAAAAAGCATTACTGCTCCCTTTTATCATTAATCATTCATGGGGTGGAATCCTTTTTTATGATAAGGAATTAAACATTATCTACCGTGAAGGTGAACTATTTGAAGAAAAAAAGGCTGATAGATTTCTTGAGAAAGCGAACTTGTCTTTGGAAATGTTTTTAAGTGAAATTGACCGAGTATCTATTCTACTCAATGCTAATCGGGTTACCTTCAAAAGCGGGGATTTTATGGAAGTGATTTCGATTGCGTCACCTGGTGATTTTGTGGCGCTGAATCCTCCTTATCCAGAGAATGAACATTCGACGCTTGAAAAAGCTGGGATGTATATTGAACTTTATTCGCCTGAAAAACTGCACCAGAATTTGGTGCAAATCATTCAAGATCTTGAAAGCCAAGGTATTCATTACTACATGACTTATGGATTTTATAATCCAAAATTCAGAAAATATGTCTTGGCTAATGAAAATCATCAACCAATTAATTACTTTCGTGTTCTAGGCTATAAACATTGTGCTTTTGGAATAGGCCTTGATCAGATGTATTTTACTTCCCAATTTTCAATTCCCAAAGGTATAAATATATTCAAAGCGGAGGATGTTTTGGGTGCACAAGATTTAACAGCTGAAGAGGCACTTGAACAATTTAAGCAGCTTTCAAAAAAATGTTTTGCTGTTATTTACCGAGCCTTTATTAAGCCTGGACTTGAGATGGAGTATCAAAAGGCTTGGCATCAGGTTGCTTCCTATTTTGTGCAATATCGCGGTGCCTTAGGTTCTTGCCTGCATAAAACTAACGATGGTATGTGGCTTGCTTATTCTCGTTGGCCCGATAAAGCTACTCGAGATGCTTCTTGGCCAGGCGACAATGCACCATCTAAGATGTTACCCAATGAAATTAGAAAAGCGGTTATAACCATCCAAGAGTGTATTGATCAAACACAAAAACTACCCGAAATTACTATGGAAGTGGTCAATGATTTATTGTATTCAAGCTAATTTTAGAAGATATAACTCATGAATCAATCGCAAATGAATTACCAACTAGAGCTTGTTATAGACACCAATCTACTAGAACAGCAAGATAAAATTGTTCGTGATGGGATAGTAAATTTTAATGCTCCTTTTACAGAAACCAAACCAGAGCGTTACTCAATCTATGGGAAAGATAACGGGGGTAATATTATTGGCGGAGCTATTGTGTATGCTCATAAAAGCTCAATATACGTTGATGTCCTCTGGGTTAAGGAAGAATACCGTGGCCTTGGTATCGGTGCTGAACTATTACGCAGCGTTGAAGCCGAAGCAATTAAGCGAGGTATTCCTGCATCAACATTAGATACTTTTTCTTTTCAAGCAGAAGGATTTTATTTAAAACAAGGTTATCAGCACATAGGGACAATTAAAAATTATTTAGAAGGACATGATCGGATCTATTTTAGAAAACAATTGTAGAAAGAGTGGGGCATATCCCCCATAAGAGAGTATGCCTTGAAAAAGGAACAGAAGAAACGAAGCATCTGTTCTCCAGAGTTGAATTTTTATTGGAACTAATCATAAAAATTCATAAATAAATTAGAAAGGAAAAGGAGGTAGCTGATTCCTATCTCTAAGCCAGAATGAATGATGCCACTCTTCATAGATGGAAACGGGCATATTGCTTTGCTTAAATTTATCAAAAGATAAGTCGCAAAGAAACCATTTAAGGAATTCTGCGCAAGTTTCCGGACTTATTAATTGACCAGACTGATAAGCCTCATCAAACATTTTATGTAAATGAAATGAAGTTGTTTCTCTTAAAATTTTTTGAATTCTTGTATCCACTTCCCCTGGAATAACACAAGACACACCAATATTTTTCTCTGCTAGCTCTTTTCTCACAATAGCAGTTACTTCATCCAAACCCGCTTTGCTGGCACAGTATGTTGAACTTTCTTTAAGTTTCAGAGTAGCTGCTCTTGATGTAACAAATAAAATCCGAGACTTCTCAGGCATCTGCGCGGCAAGTAGTGCCGTAAGTTTCATTGGAGCTAATAAATTAACCTGAAAAACTTCGTCAATACTGTCACAATCGTATTCGGTCAACGGACGTGGAGGACTTTTCATTCCTGCATTTTGAACTAAAAGATGAAGCGGTATTCCAGAATCATTAATAATTTTAGCAACCTGTTCGATATCACTATTGCGAATAAAATCCGATTGAATGGGCACAAAACGAGGATATAGCGCTTTAGTATCCTCTAAGCTGCTCACATCCCGCCCTGTTCCATAGACAGCCCAGCCGTCACCTAAAAGAATTTTAGCAAGTTCAAGACCAACTCCATGGCTGGCTCCGGTCACTAATGCAGCTTTATTATTGTTGATGTTCGTCATGAAGCATTCCTTGAAACTTAAGTTACTTTCGTGCGGTATGGTAATCAAAGTTGGCGAAAGTTAAAAGGTTATTCCTAATTCATGTGTTACTAATTGAGTTAATTCTGGAATACTCGCCTTGACTTGAATAATAGTAGGTAAAACCTGAAGAACCTGCTCTATACCAATGTCCTGCTGCTCTTTATCAGAATTAAAAGAACGGTTTATATTATATACTAGCCAATTGATCCAATTGCCAAGAACACCATAAAAAGCAGCTTCTAAATGATCCTGATTTATTGTTATTCCAGAAGATGCATATGTTTTTAGCATTTTTATAAATAAAGTTTTATTAAACAGCGGAGTAGTAATTCCACTCCAATCAAGAGCACAATTGACTATTTCATAAGTGGGATTAAGTTTTCGCGCAGACTCCCAATCAATGAGAAATGGAGTATCATTTTTATCCCATAAAACATTTTTTTGATCCAAATCACCATGGCTTACTACACTACTACTTTGTAGAATAGGTATTGCTTTTTGATAGATATCGTTAAGCTCAATTATAACTCGTTGATTACTTTTTAATTGCTTCTTAAACACCAAATTTTTGCTTGCTGACTGGTCTATTAACACACTAATTTTTTCATTGGGATGAATATCAAATTCTTGAGCACTTAGCTGGGAAACATTAAGATTAATACGATGAATTTTAGCCAAAAGAGTGGCTATTTTAAGCGCATGCATCTCAGATATAGCGTCTTTATCCAATGCTTTTGCTGTTATCCAAGGATAAACAAGAAAGGCCTCATCTTCTGAAAGGATTAAGTAATTATTTTCTAATTTTAGAGCATGAACTGCGGGAATAGTACGCTGGGAAAATTGGAAAGCTATCTCTTCTGTCAATTCATATTGGGATTTAACTTCTTCAGTCAATTGGATGCTGCTATCGAGTTGTTTTACAGCAAACTGTGAGCCATTGCACTTCAGATACCACATTTTATGCAAAAGACCGCCATAGACTCTTTGAGGCAAGTCAAAAGGTTGGTTCATCTTTAATTTTTTACAGATTGTTTCTAGTTGACTTCTATTCACTATGAGCCGCCTTAAGAATGCCTTGTTTCTCTGACTCTTCATTAAAAAATTTAACAAAAAATGTTTTGCTTAACTTGGGATTTTTTTTATTGATTCTCGTAAATTCCGGCATAAAACCGCACTTTTTATAAAACTCTGGAGCTTGAAAAGCACTGGTCATCAAATTGATATTATTAAAGCCCTGACCTTTGAAGTGATGTTCAAGAGCAAGTAATAACTGTTTGCCATATCCTTTACCACGATAAGCACTGTCTACCCAAATATCATCCACATAAATTTCTGCAAACGCAGTAAAGGCATTAAGCGCACCAAAAATTTCTCCATGGGCAGAAGAAATGGTCACTGAAAAACGTCGATAATTGACGTCAATACCATGCTGAGCCTCATAGGCAATAAATCCATTTGTCATTCGTTTTTCCGTAGCTTCATCAAGTTCATCAACAAATTGGATTTGATATTCTTTCTTGCTTTCTAAAGGCTTGCTGCATTCATGTGCTGTACTATCAAAACGAAAAATAACTCGTTGTGGTTGATGCGGATCATAATTGATTGTTTTAATTTCTTCCTGGAAATTGCCCATTGTAATTTTTGAAATAGTTTTGCGCCAAAAACTAAGCCCTCGCTTATTTTCTGGAACCACAGAAACCTCCCATAAGCCTGGATGCATTTTCCATAATTCAGAGGAAACTAAATAACCTAAACCTTTGCCTTGAAACTTAGCAGTAATAAAAAACTCGCCCATATTCCATGCAGTATCAGGGTAAACTCCTTCGTGATTTAATAGAGCAAAACCAGCTAATTCATTACCAACTTTAATCAGAAAGGCTTTTCTTGTCGGCTCTTCAAAGTATTTTTTAAAATCGAAGCTTTCATACAGGCCATCGGAAGGCAAAGCCCAATCATCTGAAATAAAACCACAGTCACGCGAGAGTTCATATACATAAAATCGTGCCATGTTTTGGATGGTAGGATAATCATCTAATGTTGCTGTCTCAACTTTTAAAGCAGAGTGTAATTCTTTGATGTTCACAGCATTTTCCTTAAATACAGTTTCGCCATATGACCTTCATTCTGATATCCAAGCGATTTGTAAAAATCATGGGAGCCTTCTTTGGCTCGCCTAAGTCCCGATGTCAAATCAATGATACAGGGACTAAATTGCCTGGCAAACTCCTCAACAGTAATCATAAGCTTTTTACCTATTCCTTGATTACGATAACTTTGGTCGACCACAAGGCCTTCAATATGAAATCTTGTTGTTTCGGAAACAAAAAGATAACTCTTAGACCAAGCAATCCAACCAACAACTTTTCCAGCAATTTCCGCAAGAAGAACACCGTAATGCAGTTCATTAGTAAATAGCTCAAGTCGTCTTTGTAACTCAGCAGATGATTGCGGATAGCCTAATTGTTCCATTAAAGGGTGAAGATGTTGAGCATCATCAATTACTGCTTTGCGGATAATCAACTCAATAGACATTTTAGCACTCCAGATTCACTCTATCCCCGGATAGATTAGGAGATGAAATCACCAAAAAAGAAACTAAATTTTTGGAACTGTTTTTCACTTGATGAGCTTCCCCTGCTTTTATACTTATTCCTTCCTGTTCCTGCAACACCTGTTCATATTCTTCAAACTCAATAACCAATTGTCCTTGTAAACAATAAAAAAATTGTTCTGTTTCCTGATGATAATGCTTTATCTCACAACTTCCTGCGGGCATCGTTTCATAAATAACACTAAACTGCCCCTCATTTTTTAACCACCATCCATCACAATTTTGTCCCCACTTAAAATGAGGCGTATTGTTTATTGAAACAACCTCTTCGCTCACTACAGATTCTAATGTAGGCGATTTTAGGTTTTGACTTAAGATCGAGGCTGAATCATCATTTAAGAGCCCGATGTCTGTTGTTTCCTGAAATTCTTTACGCAAAAAATAAAAAACAGAGTTTTTCTGAAACCCATGCCGCTCAAATTCAAGTTCGAAACCTAATTTTTTATAAAATTCTATTGCTTCCCAATCCATAGTGTTAACTGTTGCAAAAGCACAGCCTTTCTCATTACCGTACTTCAATGCCTCTTGCATGAGCTTTGTTCCCCATCCTTGATGTCTGATGGACTCACTCACCCAAAGATTATCGACATGAAGTCCTCCATAGAGTGTTCCACCACTACAACCACCCACAATGCTATTGTCTGCATCACGAATAAAGCATGCAAAGAAATCTAAGGACTCGAAGCCCCTTGCTTGTTTGGCGTACGCCTTAATCCCATTCGTTAATATTTGAACATCATCAGGGTTTGGATTTTCTAAAAACGATAATTTTAAAGTCATTTAATGTATTCCACTGTAGGAGGCCAGGCACCATGCTCCACATAACTTGCCTCATCACTGCCCGACCAAGGTGGCATAGTAACGCAAATAAACACCAAATCTGCTGCATCACTTCGATATTGAAAATGTGTTCCCAAGGGAATATCGATGCTGACTCCAGCAGTTAAAGGGGTAATGCTCTCTTCATCGTTCAACTTACGCCAAATTGCACCCTCACCAGAAAGGACATGCCAAAATTCAGATACAGTTTTATGACGAACTGCTTTGGAAATTGTGCCTGCCTTCAAAGTACAGTGAGCCATTCCACCTAAATGATTATTCATCAGCAATCGAACCTCAGCTCCTGCTGGTGAAGTGTGTTGATATTCTTTGGGTATTTCTTGTGTATTCATTTATGCCTCTATTAAACCAATGCTCTCATCAGTTTTATCAAGTGGTTATTTCTTCATTTTTAATTTTGAATCGTAACGCAAGTAGTATCTGCATCTAAAGTAACTACTTTGCCAATTGGAAGAATGCAATTTTGCTTACCATGTCCATAGGAAAACTCTTTAATACAAGGGACTTTTAATTTAGAAGCCCATTCATTGATTACATCTTCTACCGTACCATCGCTCTGATTCGACTTCTTACTTTTACATTGTTCAAATGTACCAAAAATAACGCCGGAAACTTCATCAAAGACTCCAGCTAAATCTAATTGAGAGAGCATGCCATCAATATTATAGGGCTCGACGCCAACATCTTCTACCAACAAAATACTTCCTTTAAAAGTAGGCATGTAGGGTGTGCCCATTAAATTAGTCATAAGTGTTAAATTGCCACCAAGAAGAGTACCTCGGCTAACGCCTCCATGAACCTTTATTCCTTTGCGAATTGTGTACTCTTGGCCTAACAAAGAAGAAAGTAATGTTTTTTTAACTTGGGTACTTAAATGAATGGTCAAAGTAAACCCTGTATAACTTACTAAGCCACTGTTTTTAAACAGGCCTAGTTGCAACGCTGTAGTATCACTAAACCCGAATAATGGTTTTGGGTTTTTCTTAATCAATTCATAATCTAAGAAAGGTAAAAGTCGTTGTGAACCTTGTCCTCCTCGGGTTGCAATAATTGCTTTCACTTCTGAGTCTATAAAGAAATCCATCACATCTTGTGCACGGTCACGGTCTTTACCAGCTAAAAATCGTTCTGATGCAAACATATGCTTTGCATACTTTACATTAAATCCATTCGACTTTAATAAATGAACTCCCACCTCTATTGCTTTTTCTGTAATAGGACTCGAGGGAGAAATAAGCCCTACGATATCCCCTTTTTGCAGTGGTTCTGGACATAGAATATTCATTTATTACCTCAATTATTTTCTACACTCAAAAACAATACTTTCGTCTGTTTCATTAGGCGATGCGTTTCGGTCAAATGCTTTAACCGTTCGTACATTGCTAAAACCAACCTCAGTAAGCAAATTAAGTAAGAAAGAAGTATCTTGATAAATTCGAATTTTGCATTCCTCAACCTCTGTTTGAATTACACGGTTGTTATCAATCAGTTCATATTTACCTATAGAGTAACAAATTTCCTCATCGAGCATAGCTAATTGGCTGAGTAGGATAAGTGTTCCATCTTCTTTTGGCCATCTTGTACCTCTCCAAATACCTAATTCTTTAGGAACCGCATGGCGTGTTTCTACTTCAAATACAAAAAGACCTTTATCTTCCAAGTGCTCATAAATGGTTTTTAAGGCTTTTTGGATATCCACCTTTTCTGTGATGAGACCAAATGAGCCGCTAGGTATAAAAATCAAAGAGTATTTGTCGGATTGCTTTAAATCTTCAATAAAACCATGCCAGACTTTTGGCTTAAGGTTTTTGCTCTTCGCTTTTGCATGCAGTCGTTCTAGCATTGGTTGACTTGCATCAAAGCCAAGAACATCAAATCCTTCTGCAGCCAAAGGCAGTAAAAATCGACCTGAGCCGCACATAGGCTCTAAAATCAAGCCTTTAGCCTCTGCGGCATAGCTTCGATAGAATGAGTATTCATCTTGTGGTGCATTAGGTTTACTTAAATCATATACTTCAGTACAAAGGCTCTGATAAGTTTCCAGTTTTTTCATGGGTTCCTCATTGAAATCCAATACCATTAAATATTCATCATAAAAGGTACCATTAATTTTAAGTGCTTTAGGTTCGGTACCATAAATTCGAAATCCTTGCTTTTGATAAAAAGCGCAGGCCACAAAATTACTTACTATACAGGTTAGGTGCAATTGAGTGACGCAGGTCCTTGCATGCTGTATCAGGGTTTGAATTAATGCTGTTGCAATACCTTTTCCTCTGTATTCAAGACGAGTATACATACCCCAAAGTACACCTCGGTGTTTGGTTTTAAGTGAATTAAGCGTATAGAATCCAACACAAGACACCAATAAATCGTCAACAAAGACACCCAATACATATCCTTTACTTAATCCATGTTGAAAATCAGCATCGGACATAAGCACTTCCTCTTCATAAGAAGAGCCAAAGCTTTCAGGTGAATTCTTTAGCGCTTCTAATCGAAATGATTTCCATAGTTCCCAGTCTTTTTGCATTACCCTTTTTATCTTCATAAACTGATCTCCATCACCGTTACAGGATGAGATTTAAATTCATCCATACCGATTTTTTTCCAACCAAGGCGCTTATAATACTCAGGTATGGTAGGATCAAGAGCAAACAAGTACAGTTTTTCAAAGCCAAGTTCTCTTGCTTTCTCGACTGCGGCATCAACTAACATTTTTCCGATCCCCTGTTTTTGATATTTTGGATCAACCACCAAATCACCAATCCAAGGCCCTAAATCTGGTCGAATATCTTCATTTAGTTGCAAAGTACAAGAACCTACAGGAATTTCATCGTATAGCGCAATGTAAGTAAAAGGCATATCTTGGTTCAGCTCTTCGTAATACAAAGATTCAATTTCTTCAATTCCAATCTCTGGCATCCAGATTTTACCTAAAACTTCATGCCAAATCTTAGCAAGCTTTGGAATACAGTCTGAATATTGTTTTAGGTAGGCTATTGTTATCATCATAATACCTGTAAAAATGGATTATTCCTCGCACTCGTGGCAAGGCGTTCCTTGATGAAACACCATTTGCCAACGATTGTGTTTGTATTGCCAGAGTGAAGAACGTAAAGAACTTTTTGAGGCAACAGTAACCTTATAAGTTGCCAACATGACTTCAGGCGACACCTCTAAAACTGAAAAATCATTAACCATATAGCTTCGTTGCTCTTCTTCTGGAAGAGAATCAAGTAGGTCGTTCTTATTGTAAATTGAGCCAGAGGCCCCATACTCGATAAATTCATCAGCAATCAATAGTTTCAGTTGCGCACTAGATTTTCTCGTTTCCGACCTTAATAGAGAAATTTCTAGCTCATAAATCAATTGGTGTTCTTGTTTCATAGCGATTTTCTCATCAAATAAACGTTGAAATCCAAAAAACAATTATGTTCTGTCATGGATATGACAACATACCCAAGCTGTTCATAAAAAGATCTTGCCTGAAATTCGGCCGTCTCAATGGTAATCACTTGGCAATTCTTTTGTTTTGCAAAAATTTCCAGTTTTTCCATGAGATTTCGTCCTAATTCTTTTTGTCTAAAATCCGGATGAACCCAAATGCAATCGACATAGCAATTGGCTCGAGTGACATCCCCATAACAACCTGCTAAAACGGTCCTTTTGTCGATAGATTTTATGTAGATGGTAAAGGGAGTATGATTGTAATCACCAATCATTTCTTCATTATAGATCTTTAAGTGGACTTGCCACTTCCTGGTCGATCAATAATCATGATGCGTTGTAAGTTTATCATTTCATTCAGAGTTTAATTTACTGTATTCTTTTCTTAAGGATGCAAATGATTGTTGTACTCATCCACTACACTATCTAAAACTTTAAGTGGTCTGTTCTTCACTTAACTGTTTAAGTACGGTTTTTATCGTAGCATGGGAAAAACCTCGACCACTTAAGAAACGAGCCAATTTTGTGTTTATCGCCTCATCGGTCTCATTTTTAAATCCACGCATTTTTTTCCGGACTTCATCCAGGGCACGAACTTCTTCCAATTCAATATGTTCTAAGACTTGCTTAATCACTTCTTCTTTAACGCCCTTCTGTTTTAATATTTGTTGAATAAAACGGTTTCCTTTATGGATATAGCGGGCACTTAATGATTCAGCCAAACGATTATCATTAATTAAATGTAATTCCCGAAGACGAGCTATGGTTGCATGAATCTGAGCATCTAACTCGGGCACATGAGAAAAATCCCTCTCCAATTGCCTTATGAGTTCTTTTTCACTGCAATAATGATTGGAAAGATATTTTATTGCTGCATCGATGAGTGTATTCATACTAAAGTTCTTACTATAAACAACAGTTTTATTTTTGCTTTTGCCAAGACAGCCTAATTTATTTAGAATACCATTAAAACAGGAAAATATTGAGTCTTTTATCCCAAAAGAAGGAAAAACTGAAGTCTTAAGTGAAATGGAGTTTAAACGTCTTCTCCTTGCCAAAGATGGACAGTTTGCTATTAGAAATGTAGCACTTATTTTTTGCTCTTTTGGACTTAGACTCCGAGTCAAAGAAATTGCTTCACTTACTATTGCAGATGTCGCCGATTACAACGATCAATTACTTGAAGCGATTTGTTTGAAGCGCTCAATGACCAAAGGTGATAAGCAACGTTACGCTTATCTTGCCAATGAAAAAATCCGCAAAGCCCTCCAAGCACATCTCGATACCCTAAAACATGTTGCACGAGACAATCCCTTATTTCAGACTCAACGTAAAGGTCGCTTTACGCCCAATAGTTTGCAAAAATGGTTCAAGTCACCCTATGATAAGGCAGGAATTATTGGAGCAAGTTCTCATTCTGGTCGACGTACTTTCATTACCCGCTTAATTGAGCAATGCGCTGATATTAAAGCAGTCTCTCGTCTTGCAGATCATGCCAACATTGTTACTACCGCAATTTATGTTGAAGATAACCCGGATCGCCTGAAACGCATTGCTAATTTGACTATTTTCTAAATAATACCATAGCTTACCGTTTTGGCTTGGCTGATCTTCCCTTTTAATATCGAATCCATCTATGCTTAATGATTATTTAATATACAGAGTTATTATAAACGTGTTTTAATAGCGCTTAATGAAACGACGTTTTTTTATGTAACCAAACCATTGGTTATAGTGAAAACAACGCTTAAAACTAAAATATGGAAGTTGATTTTTTTACTTAAGCGCATAAAAAATGCCCTTCGTTGATATTTGCTAAACACTGCTCACTTAAACAAGAAATCATTCAAACAAAGTCACTTTAATAATTGCTTTTATCTCTTTCTCTTTTCTAACACCTGCTTAATTCTATTTTTTATTTTTAGATAAATCTTCTAATAAAATTTTTCCCTTTTGGGACAAGCGATATTTTTGCAATCTACTTTTAGGTTTATCTGGGATAGTACGCTCGATTAACTCATCCCTGAGCAATTGATCAAGATAATTACGTTGAAAAGTTTCTCGATGCCTGATTCCTGCTACCTCTTGTAGATCTATACTTTTCAGCTCACCTTTTAGCTCACATGCTCTGAGTACCCGCTCAACCCATGGGTCGACTTGTCCGGTAACTTGTCCGGTAACTTGTCCGGTAACTTGTCCGGTCATCGATGATGATTTACGCCAAATGGTAGTCTTGAATCCATCAGAGATAGAAAATTCAGGCTCTGGCATTCCAACCTCACGGCAACGACGAATCATATCCCCTGTACCAGTTCCCATACGCTCGATATATTTCGTTAAATACAATGGCTCAGCAAGCAAGGGATTTCTTGGAACAGAACCATGTGGATGACGTAACTTCTCTAAAGTTAATGATGGAGGGAGTCCTCCTGGATTCCAAATTTCCAATCGATCTGCAAACAGCATAACCTGCACACTTCCATTACTATCATAGTCACGATGAGCAACCGCATTCACAATCGCTTCTGCGACAACTTCCTGGGGAATTTCATAGGCTACAGGCACTTCCGCCCCTCCCTCTCTGGTTCCCACCCAAAGATTAATTTTGGACATTACAAAATCAATCGCTTGATCGACCAGTGAAAATAACGTGCCTTTATATACTTGATATGAAGGAATGGGTTTGGCTACTTCTGTCCCGTGAAAATGAGCACATTTTACCTCGGATGACATAACAAACCGTTGTGGTTGTTTTCCAAAGAGTAACATTGCTGCATGTGTAGGCTTATCCTCATCCAGCAAGTTCAAATGAGACAATAATTCAAAAGGGGTCGCATCGATAGGCAATGGAAATCCACGTCCGCGTTTTGCTCGACGTAAAAAAGTCGTTATTCCTTCTTCATCTAAGTCTAATAATGTTGCTCCTCTGCAAGGAGCAGCATCAAAAGGGCTATTTCTAATTAATTTTCGTTCCTCTAAATCATGTATTAGGGCAGCATAAACACCAGAGATAAGCTCGGAAACAGATTGATAGCGTCTTCTGATTAATTCAGTTCCAACACGAGTAATAAGGGTTTTCATTTTAGGGTGGCGTTTACTTTCTTCATTTCCCTTTATAAAAATTAATCGGGTCTTATGTTCCTCGGAAGCTAGATTGTATTCTTCCTCCGTAGAGGAAACACCTTTTGCATTCTCAAAGCCATAATCATAACCAAAAAGACCAATATAGATATCACAAGCACGTACTTGTTCTAGATAAACTTGATCTGCTCTTCTATCATGGGCAGGTAATTCTTCGAATAAAAATGGATCAAAAAAACGACGCATTAAGGGATCATTTTTCAACCAATGGCATATCTCTAGACGATCTTCTTTAAATTCTTGTTGTACGCTACTGATAAAAATACGCAATGGTCTCATCATTAATCCAAAAATTAAACACACTCTTCTTTCTCATTAACAGGCTTAATTACGTTATAACCCACGATTATCACAAAACGTTATCAACAGATTTTGTGGATAACTATCCTCTTTCGCTCATTAGTTTGATCAACCAATCAACCTCACTAGCAGAATTCACCTCGATAATCACTTTTCCCTTACCCTCAGCATTTACTTTTACAGAAACATTTGTTGTAAATTGTTGAGATAGATAGGTACTCCACTCCTCACACTTGTCATGCCGTGTAGCTGAAGAAAAAGTCTTGTCACGTTCCTTATTCCCTGATGACTTCAATCGGTTTGCTAATGCCTCCGTATCACGCACATTGAGCTGTTTCTCAATGACGGTGCATGCAACCTGATATTGATGTTCTGGCGAAAGTTTCAAAATCGATCGGGCATGTCCCATATCAATCTTACCCTCGTTTAGCATCTCTATTACTCTAGAATCCAAAGATAGTAAGCGAAGCGTATTAGTAACCGAGGCTCTAGAGCGCCCTATCATTTGTGCTATGTCCTCATGAGTCATTTCAAACTCTTCGCGAAAACGGTTTAATGCTAACGCTTCTTCAATCGGGTTAAGATTTTCACGCTGAATATTTTCAATCAGTGAAAATGCAAGAGCAACATTATCATCAATATTTCTAATAATAACAGGCACATAAGATAATCCTGCTTTTTTTGCTGCTCGCCAACGTCTCTCGCCAGCAATAATCTCATAACGTTCTTCTGCAATCTTTCTAACAATAAGTGGCTGGATAATCCCTTGGACTTTGATGGAGTTTGCAAGCTCGTCTAAAATAGATTCATCAAATTGTTTTCTAGGCTGATATTTGCCAGAATTTAATAACTCAATAGCTAAATGAGTTATCGATTCGCTGGGTATAGATTCTCCATCCTGGAATGAATTGTCTAAGGCTCGAAGCAACTTCAATCCCTTCAATTCTAAATTTGACACGGGTGTCTCTCCTCAATTATCCCTGCAAACGTCCCACCCTACCTGTAAACGTCGCACCATCAGTTATTTTTCTTATTATTACTTCCTGAAAACGTCTCACCCTATCCCGTAAACGCCACAGCCATCCCCGTAAACGTCCCTGATAATTCCCGTAAATGTCCCTAAAATTCCCTTCAAACCCTTAAGAACATTGACTCATCCAACATCTAAACAACTAATAAAATGATCTTAAAAAAATTAAAACACGTTGTGTTTCTATAGTAAATAGAAATTTTAATTTTCTGTTGCATTTTCAATAAATCATAGATAAATTATAAAAAATGTGAAAATTAATTATTTTAATAAAAGGGAAATCATGCTTGATCCTCAAATCATTACGTATGGTACAGATCATCCAGAACAGTTAATGGATAAATTCTATCAAGCGGGTAACGAAATGTTACTTACATTAAGAAATTTTGTAATTAATCCCGAAAAAAGAAAAAAACCAAGAACTTGGGGAGCAATTGAAGCCGCAAAAATGGTTAAGGTTTCTGACCCTACATTCAGAAAATTATTAGAATCCTCAGATGATATACCAGGAGTAGTAATCGAAGACTCTGAAAATGGCAGAAAAGTTAAAAAATATACATTGGCTGCCATTAATACGCTTAGAGATAAAGCAGAAACTCGATACAAAAGGCCAAAAGGTTCGAAATGCTTAGCCATAGCTGTTTCTAACTTAAAAGGCGGAGTTGGGAAAACTGAAACTACAGTTGATTTAGGAAAGAAAATTGCCATCGAAGGTTTAAAGGTTCTCCTGTTAGACTTCGATGCACAAGGAACAGCAACTTTAATTAGTTCAGGGTTAATCCCCGATTTGGAACTACGTTACGAAGACACAATAACCAATGTGTTAATCTCCAATCCTAACAACATCGAAAATGTAATACTAAAAACGCATTTTGATGGTTTAGATATCATCCCTGCTAACTTAGCTATACAAGATTGTGATCTTATTTTACCTAACGAAAAAGAAAACAACCATGAGCGTTTAGGTTCTCCTTTTATTCGCTTATCAGAGTCATTAAAGATTATTAAAAATCAATATGATGTTATTTTGATCGACTGTGGCCCAAATCTTGGTTTGTTAACGCTCAACGCAATCATTGCCTGCGATGGAATCATTATTCCTATTCCTCCAAGTATGAACGATTATTCAAGTTTTATTATGTATACGGCTACCTTACGAAATATGTTCAAGGAATTACCTTCAAAAAAATTGGAGTATTTGCGAATCCTCATTTCCAAACACAGCGGAAGTAACGAAGCATTACAGATGGAGAATATGATGCGAGAGCAGTTTGGTAGATATATTCTCACAAATCATATGTGTGAAACCGTTGAAGTTGCAAAAGCAGCTAATGAGATTGGAACCATTTATGATGTTTCAAAACCGCGTGGTAGTCGCGAAGCTTATCGCAGAGCTTTGCAACATTTGGATGATGTAAACCTTGAAATTATTAATAACTTTAAAGAAATCTGGGAAAAGCAATCTAAAGCATCCTTTGTAAGTGGAGAGTAACATGGATAATAGCAAACGTAACGTTCATAATTCTGGCCCCTTAGGTATGCTAATGAAAAGTGGTCAAGTGAAGAAAATAGAAACTGCTGAGGAAGAAGTGGTTTTAAAACAAGCTGCTCCTAAGGCGCCATCTTATTTTAAAACCCAATCTGGGATTGAATTTGCCGAACAGGAATTAATTTACGTTAACCCAGAAGAGTGCGAGCCATGGAAATATGCTAACCGCCAAGAAGGTGAGTTGGGTGATATTGATGGTCTAATTGATTCTATTAAATCAAATAAGCAGTTACAGCCAGCTTTAGTAAGAAACCACCCTAATCCTCATGGGAAAATAAAGTATGAGGTTATTTTCGGTCGAAGAAGACACATCGCCTGTATGCGATTAGGAATTCCTTTTCTTGTAATTAGAAAAGATATTCCCAACGTACAAGACGCGATTGCATCGCAAGATGCAGAAAATAAGCTACGGAATGATGTTAGTAATTATTCTAATGCGATGCTTTATAAACGCTTGTTATCAGATAATGTATTTAAAACAGAAAAGGAACTTTCTGAAAAATTACGTATTTCCTATTCAACATTTAATGAATTGATGGCTTATTCTAAAATTCCAGAAGATATAGTGGGTGCTATCCCTGATGTACATACCCTTTCTAAACAGCTTGCTGTAACGATTGTTCAATTACTTAATAAGTCTAAAAGCAACTACGATAAAATGCTCTCTATTGCGAATCAGTTAGGTAAGACAATCACCTCACAAGCTAAATTAGAAAAAATATTTGAAGATAAGACATTACTACAAAAAAATGAAACTAAAACTACCAGTAATGCTAAGTCTTATATTTCTATAAATGGGAAAAAATTATTTACTTTTAAGTCAGATTATCGAGGACTTCCATCTATTGTTCTTAATAAAGAGATTGCTAGTTTTGTTAATGTAGAAGATATGTGTAAACACGTTTCAAATTATTTAGAGCAAATTGTAGCAGAATCCGAGTACTCGGATTGAAAGCTAATCCGAGTACTCGGATTACGTGTTTAGTAGCATGGAGAAACGTATGGGAAGCGTAGCAATAAATAATAAGAGCCTAGAACTCAAAAAACATGTTAACGCGATACATTGTTCTAATAACCTGTCATTAGTTCAGCGAAAGCTGTTTAATGCCCTGCTATTTAATGCATATCCAGATCTTCCTTACAAACAGCAATTCGAAATTAGAGGAAAAGAGCTATATCAACTGATTGGTTACAATAGCAAAGATACTGCAAAGTTAAAGGAAGCTCTCATTGGATTAATAACAATAGCTATCGAGTGGAACGTTATTGATTGTTCAACAGGACAAGAAAAAAAGTGGAAGGCAAGCTCAATATTGGCTTCTGCGGAACTTTCAAATGGGATTTGTATTTATGAATATAGTCAGGTAATGAAAGATCTCATGTATCAACCAGAGATTTATGGTCAAATCAATATTGATCTAATTTCAAAGTTTAAATCAGGTTATGGTTTGGCGCTTTATGAGAACTGTATTCGATATAAAGGACTTGCGCAGACACCATGGTTTCCTATAGAGATTTTTAGAAAGTTAATGGGCGTATTTGATGGAAAATATCAAGTATTTAAGGATTTTAAGAAAAGAGTACTTGATGTTGGGGTAAATGAAGTAAATACCGTATCACCTATTCATATTGTTCCTGAAATAGAACGAGTTAATCAGAAAGTTACTAGAGTTCGATTCAAACTAGAAAAACAGATAGATGAATCTCCAATTCAACTAAATAATTTATCAATTGATGAAGAGTTAAAACAAATATTAATTAAAACTTTTGGATTTTCGACTCAAATGATTGATGAGACATATGCAAAATATGATAGTGAGTATATTCGAGAGAAAGTAGAAATTATTACTCAATCAGAAAGTTTTGTTGCTGGAAAAATTAGAGGATTAGCTGGCTATTTGATTGAAGCACTGAAAAAAGATTATAAGCTAAGCAGATCGAGCAAAGCTGTAATTAATGAGCGTCGCAAGATCTTAGAGGCTAAAGAAAAAGAAAAGAAAGAAAAATTGGAAGAGCAGTCAGAGCGCTATAA
Organism: Legionella stuttgartensis; assembly: GCF_977063405.2. NCBI lineage: Bacteria > Pseudomonadati > Pseudomonadota > Gammaproteobacteria > Legionellales > Legionellaceae > Legionella > Legionella stuttgartensis. The sequence goes on along the minus strand of NZ_CDRUHA020000002.1, from coordinate 39,996 downwards.
GCAGTATGTAAATAAAAAGATAAACACTTATCTAGATAAATTAACAGAACATCAAAAAAGCGGTTTAAACAATGATTTTGAGGAGTTCATAAAAGAGCAAAGTAGTATTCTTAAAAATTGGTATAAAAAGCATGGCCTAGATCACCCTGCAACCAAAGCCTCTTTTCATAGCTTCATTAAAGAAAATAAACATAATGAAATAGGTACTATCATATCAATGGAAGATTATATGGAGTTGGTTCAATAGCGATTAAGGAATGGATATAAACTTTAAAGATGGGACATTTACGGGGACGGGTATTATTTTATGGTGGGACGTTTGCAGGGAGGGTTCGCTCCATAATTTCTATTCCTATTTCATAGCAAGCATTGTTTGTATGATACTAAGTAATAAAGAGAATGTGTAATGAAAACAATTTTTGTATAGATTAGCGCTAGCTCTGGAAGTAATCCTGCATTTAAAAAAGCTGTTATTAAATTTGCTCATGAAATGTCTTATAGACTTTCCCATAGTTTATTGTGGGTCAAGTCTGGGTATGATCGGTTTATTAGCAAAAAACGTTAGACATTCTAGATGAACTTCATATAGTCTCTTCCATGCAAGAAAGGAAAAGAAATGCTTCAACAACTGGCAGACGCATTTGTCATTATGCCAGATGATTTAGGAACACTAGAGGAAGCGATCGAAACATGGAATGCCATAAAAGTTGGAGAGCTGGACAAAAAGATAGGATTTCTTAACGTTGATAATTATTTTATAAAGATATTTAGTATTATTGAGCATTGTAAAAGTGGATTTATATTGGCCGAATAAACAGTCATTCCATCAATGCAAGTTGAACCCTAAAAAATTGTTTCGGGATTTAATCCTACTAAAACATGAAGAAATTAATTGTGTGATGTAACAGTAAAGAATTTTTTTAATAAGGATATGAAATGCATGCTGTAAGAGGTGAGAAAAAAGGAATAGTGTATTTACATTGGTTAAACGCAGTAACTACATTTAGTTTTGCTATTTTATTTTCATCATTATCCCTTTATTTGACAAAGAACATTGGCTTAACTCAAATGCAATCCAATGGGGTCGTTGGATTTTTTCTTGCATCAAATTTCATTTTGCATTTTGCAGCTGGTTACATTGGGGACAGATTTTTAAGTAATCGATTGCTATTTGCCATTTCAACACTCATACAAACTTTAGGCCTAATAGTCCTTAATTTTTCTGATTCATTTGTATATCTAGGGCTAAGTTTGTTTCTTATCGGTTGCGGATTAGGATCTACATGTATTAATTGCCTTATTACCCAACAATTTACTAGTAACGAAAATGAATTAAGAGAAAAAGCATTTTTTTATAATTACAGCGCGATGAATATAGGGTTTCTCTCTGGTTATGTTATGAGTGGGTTTATTGATATTAACGATAGATACGATCGTTTATTTGAAGTAAGTAATTTGATTAATCTAATTACGGTGTTTTTCATAATTAAATCGTGGAGATATTTTGCAAAAGATAACGTAAATATCAGAGAGGAGATAAAGAGGGGTCAGCTAGGACTGGTATTAATCATACTAATTATACCTATCCTTCTAGCAGGGTTTTATTATTCCTGGTTAGCAAATAGCCTCATACTTTTTATTGGTGCTGCGGCATTATTATATATTACATTACTTGGACGTAGTTTAAGTCCGCATAATGCACGAAAAAAAATTTATTCTTTTGTATTTTTAACTGGAAGTTCAATTGTATTTTGGATGCTTTATTTTGTAGGACCGATGGGTATTTCTCAATTTTTGAAGTACAACGTGAATATTTATATGGGTTCTTATTATATTCCTCCACAATGGTTAATGAATTTAAACTCAATTTTCGTAATTATTGGCTCACCTATAGCAGTCAAACTATTTGATAAATTAAGGAAGAAACAAATCACCATTTCCATATCAAAACAATTTATGAGTTCCTTACTGTTTATTGCTTTGTCGTTTTTGGCATTGACTGTTGGCATAGAGAGTTGTGGTACTGATGGATTAACTAGCATGAGTTGGATTATTGTGCATTATCTTCTTCAAGCAATAGGGGAGTTGCTTATTGCTCCTGTTGGTTACGCGATGATAGGAAGTCTTGCACCAGAAAAATTACAAGGGCTCATGATGGGTATATGGATGATGGCCTCAGGAATAGCAGCCACAATATCCAATTATTTTTCTAATTTAATGACTCAATCTGAATCATTAAATCCTCTTATTAGTAATGAACACTATTTGGATGCTTTTACCCAGCTAGGTTTTTATGCAATTTTTGGTGCACTTATTCTCTGGTTTTGTTCTAAAACGATTGAGAATAGTATACAAAAAAACTCGACCGAAGCTATCAAGGCAATGGTATAATCTATTGTAACGATAATTCGGCCTGTAACTTAGATAATTTTGTTTCTTCTTGAGTTAATATTTTTAGAAAATTATCCAATATATTAGGGTTTTTTATTGCTTTAATATCTTTTTTAATACCATTAATAAGGCTTTGTTGAATTTGAAGGGATTTTTGCAATTCCTTGTTAGTACTTGGATGATGAGCCAATTCATAAACATTGCATAAACGGTTATTCGTAGCTATCTCATCTAATCCAGAATAAGTACACTCTTCCTTCTTCAATTGTAGGCGGGCAGCCTTTTCTTGATCTTGCTTTTCTTGGTAATGTTTCCCTTCTGGAGAGTATTTATTAAATCCTTTGGGTGTTCTCCAGCGATTAGTGCGAAGAAGTTGAGAAATGATATTAATTTTGTGTTGAAAAGTGCCAATTTTTTGAAATTGCTCTTGGTTATTTAATGAAAATACCACCTCATCGAAGATTTTTTGCGGTGAGGATAGTTTTACTCCGTGTTGCTTTTGAACATTCATCAACATCCCTTTAACGATATTGAGCTCAGTAAATGGTAATTTATTGCCTGAATTAGGAAAAGTAATATTATTAATTACTCTATTTTTTTCTTTATTAATGGTATCTGTTGAAACAAGATAATCCATTCTCTCGCTTATATCCGGTTCAGGGGTAATCTCCTTTTCTTTTATCTCTATAATGGTTTCTGGTTCTTTGTAGATCAGTTGTAATTTGTTTTGAAGTGTCTCTGTAATAGCTATAAACGATCGAGGTACGCCGTAATATTTAAATCGTTTTCGGATAATTAGGCCTTCGTCTTCTAAGTTCTTTAGGTAGATGTATATTCTGCTTTCACTAAACCCAAGTTCTGCCGCAAGATCAGGGATTTTTCTTGTAAACCATAATCTATTCTCACGCTTTAAAAGAGTGCCTTGATGATGAAAGATTATTTTATCTAAAAGAAGTGCTTCTTTAGGGCATTTGGTTAATGAAAGAAGCTTGTTAAAGCCTAAATAATAAATCGAATTATTCATAATACATCCATGTGAAAAATATTACTTAATTAAACCTGATGTAGTCAGCATATAAATTAATTGAGGCGTGGTTTTACAATTAAAGCTTGTTTTTAAGTCACTGAGTCGATAAAGAATGTATCTTTTTGACTTTTTTGTATCTTCTGCAATGTCATTCACATGACAGCCGCTGACTATCATTTTTATGATTTGATTATCCACATGATCGATTGTCATTTAAAACTCCGTTTTTATATAAAACGCATTCCATGTGACATAATTTATAACTTGAAATGCATTAATGCAATAAAAATTATTATTTTTACCAATAAATTTTATTACATGAAATACAACTTGATTGAATACCCTCATGTTCTCTTGTATGATTCAGTTAATTAATAGGATTTTATATTGATGCCATATGAGTGAATTATCGTGGGATAAGGTAAAAACGGACATAGCTCGGGTTAACAAACGCCTCTATGAAGTATTGGAAACCATAGACGGCATTGAAAATATGCTTTTTACTGTACTTGAATATCAGTATGGACAGATCATTGCAGATGAACACCATTTTTATTTACCAAATACTGGTGGCAGACTGTCTTCAGTTCCTTTTTCAATGGTTTTAGAAAAGAATCTTGAAATGTTTATTGAATTTAAAGGGAAGTCGAGTACACACCAGGTCTATAGAGAAGGAGATTTTTTAAGCGTTAGTTCACTTTATAATGCTTCAAATACTCATCATCCTACCGATATATTACAAATATCCTCGGGCGCGAGGAATACATTCTTGCTTTGTCCCGTGGCAGATGCAAGGCCTCATGCTAGTTTAGAAAAGTATTTTAAGGCAGATATTCCAGTACCAGATGATCTTGGAAATCATTATTTAACCTTCAAAAGCTTATGTGATGCGGCTAATTGTAACTGGCGGTCAAGATTATTGGTATTTCCTTCTGAAATTGTAACCTTAATAAAAGAGAATAAATTACCTACTCTTTTGAGTTTAGTGATGGAGTTTGATTCTAATCAGACAGGATATTATGCAAATCTACCTTTTTATAATTATCTAATGGCTTATGTTCGGGCAAATAATCCCGAAATATCTCAAAATGAATTCACTAATAATGCGATTAGCCAATTAATTACTATAGGAACAGGACAAGTTCCTGGCTACGGATTAGCTGCTGGTGATGATTTGTTGCCCTTAGATTTTATTATTGAGGTGTATCGCGATATATATAAATCCAAATATACTCCCTTTGTTATGGAGCCTGTTCATTTTGATAAAAATAAAAACGATCCTGTTTTTTATTCAATACTCAAAGAAGAGATGGCTTTCAAACCAACCTCATTTTCTAATAAACCACAACGCTGTGAATTAATATACGATACTTACTTACAATATGCAGATCATATAAAGAAATTAGGTCATTTCAAGAGTACCCCGTTTTTTGAAAGTGCTACTAATCTGGATTTAACGCTTTTTCATGAAAAAAATAACCAAGTAACTAATAACCTATTTAAGTTGCCTAGAGAGACAATCTTTTCTTACGATCCTCGATTTTTAGAGGTAACTGATAAGCTTGGTTATTCAGTTGAGCAGTTCCCTTCGAAAACAACATTTTTAGTAGGATGTTTTGGTATTAAATACAATGAAAATAAAGACTCTGTTATGCATTGATCCCCTTCAGGATTATGAACTAATTGATTGTGATCTACTCATTCAATTAGGGATTTCTCCCCTTTTTTTGATTAAAGATGTATCTAAGTTTGTTAAGGACAGAGAAAATGTATTAGTAAGCTCATTTTCATTTGAAGATCTACTAGCTATTTGTGATTCGATTCGCCCTGATTATATAGTCTGTTTTTCGGAAGATATGTTTGTTGATATAGCAAAAGTCAGGGAAAATCTAAATATTGCAGGTATGAGCTTGAATACATCGATGCTATTAAGTCATAAAGATCTTATGTATCAAAAATTGGATGGTTTATTTTCATATCCTAAAACAACTCCATTGATTGAATCTTCAAACCTAAAATCAATCAAAGAAAAGATAGATGTACAAGAGATATTTATTAAACCTATTAATTCCTCTGGTTCTTATGAGACATATCATATTAAAACTGAAGAGGAGTTTTGTAATTTTTTGCTCAATAAGAAAGAGAATGAGGAAAAATATATCGTTCAAGCTTATGTGACAGATGATTTATACCATTCAGAATTGGCAGTATTTGATGGGAATATATTACTTGTAGAAGCTAGAAAATATACTCATCCAAATCATTTAATGGTCAGTAAAAATTTACCTATATTTAGTCTGAATATTTTAGATGCACATCAGAGAAAATTGATTTTTGATGCTTCAGTTAAGGTGTGCCAGTTATTAGAATTCAATAACGGGGTACTTCACACTGAGTTTTTCATGAGTGAGAATGGTTATATTCAATTTATTGAAACCAATGCTAGACCTCCAGGTATTGGTCTTAATAAGTTATACCAGAAGAAATACTCGATCAGCCTTGAAACAATTTTATGTTGTATTGTTTGTGGAGTTGAACCTCCTCGTTTGGTAAAGAATAAAAACCATTATGTTTGCGGTTATTTTCCTAGAAAGAACGGTGTTATAAAAAAAATTAATAAGCCTGAACTTTCTGTACAAAATGAGTGGACACTTTTTGTTAGGCCTGATGATACAAGCGAGCAAATGGCGCATATGTCTAAGTCAGCGATGGTGATTTGTTGGGATGACTCTATTACTGAAATAAATAAAATAGGGAACTTTCTTGCAGAGCAAGATATTGTAGAAATATATTAATTCTAAAAATCGATTATAGCCTCATTTTGGCTGCTGATGAGTTTTTAGTAAGGTCTTTAAACAGTTGTTCGTTCATATTTTCGTCACAATTGTTAAAAATATAAGTAAATTATATATGTCGTTTATACAAAAATCTACGGGTTATAGGAATGCATGAATATCAATTAATAGAGTTTAATTCAGATAGAAAACAAATCCAATTGGTTTCCAATAAATCAAATTTGCAACAAGTATTAGCAGAATTTTATAAAGAGAATTTTGAAAAGATGTTTGACGAAAATGGTTGTTCAAAGGGATACATTTCCGTTTTTGTTAATTCAGAACAGATATCATCCATTAAAGAAATTACTCTTAACCCTAATGATGAGGTATGTATTGTAACTTCTATTTCAGGAGGATAATAGAGTGGATAGATACAAACGCCAAATTTCTGTTATTGGAGAGCAAGGTCAAAAACTAATAAATAACGCAACAATTATGATCGTTGGGCTCGGAGGGATAGGTAGTCCTGTAGCTCAATATCTTGCCGCAGCTGGTGCAGGAAAGTTAATTCTTGTCGACGATGATAAAGTAGACCTTTCTAATTTGCATAGACAGATCTTATTTAATGAATCCGATATAGGATTCTATAAGGCAGAAAAGGCGAGAGATGTTTTAAGTAAAATTAATAAAAATATTGTTATAGAGGCTCACACTAAAAGATTTGATGTGGATTTAGGATATTCCTTAGTATCTGATATCGACTTGATTATTGACGGAACAGATAATTTTGAAACAAGATATCTTATTAACGATATTTGTGTTTTAAAGAATAAAGTATTTATCAGCTGTAGTATTTTGGTCAATATCATTCAGCTTGCTTTATTTGATACAAAGCAGCTTTGTTATCGTTGTCTATACCCCAATCCACCACCTATAGGTGTAATACCTAATTGTTCTGAAGCGGGTGTGTTAGGCACTGTGACAGGAATAGCAGGAACCATGGCTGCTAATCTTGCATTAAATTATTTACTCAAGATAGAGAATGAGAAAGTACCACAGATACGAATAATAGATGCAAAAAACTTCAACATCTCTTCCATGCCCATAAAGCAAAATAATAACTGTTTTGCATGTAAACAAAGAAAAATCAGCTTAAGGTATCTGCAGAATCAAAGCGCTGATTATGGAATTTCCTTGGAGCAACTTGATAGAACCAAACATTTTCTAGTTGATATAAGGCAAAAAGAAGAACGAGAGATTACTAAGTTAGATGATGATCTATTTTTTCCTATTAAAGAGAATACTGATTATTCTTTTTTCTTATCCTACAAAGATAAGAAGTTGGTATTTTATTGTGCATCAGGATATCGAAGTAAATTGTTTGTATCAGAACTGAGAATCTTAGGCGTTGATGCCTATTATCTTAATGAAAGGTTTTCTAAATGATTTTTGAGTATACAGAAACGTCTTTAAGAGCTCGCAATTACGGCGAAACACTAAGCGTATTGTCTCCTTTCAAGAAACTGGTAGGAATTACACGATTAGCCGAGTTAACCCACTTAGATTACACAACCCTACCTGTCTATACTGCAATAAGGCCTAGAGCAAAATCGTTAACCACGAGTCAAGGAAAAGGATTTACAAAAGAAGCGGCTCAGTGCTCGGCATTGATGGAGTCCATTGAAGTATATTTTGCCGAAGAATTAGTCCCACAAGTAACTAACAAGTCAGAGTTTGAGTTAGTTAAAGACAAAACTATTTTTATACCAATAAATCATCTTTCAAAGTCTGTACATTTTAATGATTCATCACGGCCAATGTGTTGGGTACTAGCTGAATTAATATTTTCAAGAAAAAACATTCTCGTACCTTTTGCTGAGTACTCACTAAATTCTTATTTGCCAGAAGTATTGATTTATTCTCCTGATACAACTGGACTTGCTGGGGGAAATAATTATAAAGAGGCTCTTTTACACGGAATTCTAGAGGTAATAGAACGACAAAATACCCAGCAGATATCTGAAATTGCTTTTGTTAATGGCAAAATGACAAAAAATTTATCAAATAAATTTGATTGTCATATTTATTCTCATGAAAATATTTATGAAATTCCTTCGTTTGAGGTATTGATTAAATCAAAAAATCCTTTTGAAAATCAAATTCTATTTAAAGGCGGTGGATGTCATCTCAATAAACAAATAGCTTTAAATCGTGCACTGGCTGAGGCCATTCAATCGCGAGTAACCACAATAGCAGGCTCCCGCGATGACTTGATTCATACTAAGTATGATTTTAAAACTAGTGAGTTTCCTGTTGTCATAGATAAAAAGGGTTTTGCTGAGTTGCCCAATTATTCGGTAGAGACGATAGACGATACTCTTTCGGTTCTATTTGAAAAGATTAAGGGGAAGAATCAGGATATTTTAGTTTATAAATACTATGATAAAGAAATATGCATTTTAAAAGTAAAACTAGTTTCTATGGATTTGATAAGTCATGCATGAAACCGTCGTTTTTTTAGAAACTTCCTTAACCTATCAAGAGGCGATACATCTACTTCCCCATGCGATGTATTTACCTTCAATCAAAAAGGGAGATGTGCTTAAAGCAATAAAAGCAGGGTATAAACGGATAGTTATCATCGATGGAAATTTTTCCTGGGTTCCTTCTGTGTGGCATAAAGAAATATTAACAGCATTAGACTACGGTATTGAGGTTTGGGGTGCGGCTTCAATGGGTGCTTTGAGAGCGGCGGAGCTGGATGCTTATGGCATGAGAGGTTATGGACGTATATATGAGATGTATAAGAATGAAGAAGTAGTTGGTGACGATGAAGTAGCTATTGCTTATTCTAAATTCAATAATGCTCAAACTATTCCTCTAATCAATATTCGCCTAACCCTTGAGGGACTAAATAGTATTAATAAAGAAGCTGTTTTAAATTCAATACGATCTATTTTTTATGCTGAAAGAACTTGGGAGAAAATTGCACAACACGTGTCAGAAGATCTTTATCATTTGATTAAATCCAATTATATAGAGGCTAAAAAAGAGGATGCAAAGTCGTTATTGCTTTTTCTAAGCAAACAGCTCATTCCTTCTACGGATTTTTATTTAAATAGAAAAAAAAGAGAGTTTACTCTTTTTGAAAAAAAATTAATTGAGTCTACTTTGTCTCCTGTTTGGTTGCGTGCTCCTATGCATGAGCAGACAGAATGTTCAGCTTCTCTACAGAGGGCTGAAAATATTCTTAAATTACTATCAATTCCTGAAACAAAAAAGAATAGGATCCATTATCAATACTTACTATCTCTTCTTGATCAACAAACGTACGCAATTACAGAATACGAGCTTATATATCAAGTCGAACAATTTAGGGAGGTGCATAATTTGTTAAAAGGAGAGGATTTTTTTAACTGGTTAAAGGACATGGGATTGCATGAGTCTAACCTAGAACAACTCTTTACCGATTATGTAAATCTTATGAAATATTTGATAATTACCTACGATTTCAATAGTTATTTTAATTAGCCTATTCATCCTAAAAAAATATTTTCACTTTTTTCTTATCCTTGCACCTAGGTGAATGCACCGTCATTTAAATGATGGTTCAATAACCTTATCGCTTATCAAAATAATCAATTATGACTGTAGAACAAGAAGTATTCGATATTTTAGAGAGTTGTATTTCCTGTTTACAACAGGCAGCCATAAACATAAGTGGTTTGGATTTTGATAAACATGCACAAGCGGCAATCTATGCCTATTCATTATTGCGACGGCAGCAGTTGTTTTTAATGTATCCAATTGAGAATGAAACAGTGCATTAGCAGATAAAAATAAGCCAATAGAAGAGGAATAAATATGTTGATTTTAACGCGCAGGGTAGGGGATACCGTGGTTATCGGAAATAAAGTGTTTTGTACTGTTTTAGAACAACAACACGATGGTCAAATAAAGCTGGCATTTGATGCGCCTAAGGTTATTCCAATCCATCGTTTTGAGATTCAAACGCAAATTATGCAAAAGATTAAAGAGGGTACTTATACGCATGATATGGCCTTGAATGAAACGGTGATTGAGCGTTTAACGAGTCAGTTTAATAGGGGATCTCACTGGAATTAACCACTTATAAATTAAGATAAATAAGGATAATGCAATGAAGGCATACATTAAATCAGGATTGACACGCTCATTGATCGTTGGAGCCATGGCCACACTTACAGGCTGTGCGGCAACTCACACTGTACTAGAACATGGGTCGTTGCAAGTTAGTACAAAACAAAGCGACACTATCTTTTTACACCCCGTATCCAGCGCTCAAAAAACGGTTTATGTTTCTGTGCGAAATACTTCTGATGAAGAGGTTACTATCCAGCCTCAGCTAAAAACAGCATTAATGAACCATGGGTATAAGGTACTCAATAATCCAGATGCTGCATATTATATCTTGCAAGCAAATATCTTAAAAATTGGGAAAATGAGTGCTTCAGCGAGCCAATCAGCATTACTTGGTGGTTATGAGTCTGCTATCGCAGGAGCTGTGGTAGGTACGGCGGCAGGAAGTTTCACTAACTCCACGGCTGGAATGGTCGCTGGTGGTTTTGGTGGTGGATTGATTGGTATGGCTGCGGATTCGTTAGTTAAAGAAATTAATTACACGATGATTACTGACATTCAAATCAGCGAAAAAGTGGGGAAAGAAATTAAGGTGAAAGAACAAGTGCAATCGAATCTAAAAAATGGCAGTAGCACAATGATCTCTCAAAATTATTCCCGCGACAGCAAGTATCAAAGCTATAAAACGCGCATAGTGTCGAACGCAAATAAAATGAATCTAAAGTTTGTGGACGCACGTCCTGCATTAGAGCAGGGTTTGGTAAAAACAATTGCTGGTATCTTTTGATTTGACCTGAATAGAGCTCTATGAAAGAAGCATATGCCTTAAAAAATAATCTGTTAAAGAGGGAATAGTAATGAGAATCAATATACTAGCTGGATTTATTATCATGACATTAGGTATGCAATGCGCTGCTGCAGCTAATTTAAATAACTACGATTTAGAACGGCGAATTTTTGATGTGTCTTACCAATTAAACCAGATAGCAGAAGAACACACCACCGATTTATGCTCTGGAGATATCGCAATTGCTGCAGCCTGGAATCAGCGGGACATGAATTGCAGCATCAAAACAAAGACAGGGCACTGGTTTCTATGGCCTATGGGCACAATGAATTAAAAGAAATCAGCAATGCAAGAAGTTACTGTGTTCATCTAGCACCGAAGATAAAACCCTATCTTGCAAAAGTCATCGTGATGAGGAGTGAACTTGAGAACACCACCATTCCAGATACAGATCAGACATCGGATTAATTTTGAAGAATGAGAAAAGGAGTACCTAATGAACGCAATTAAAATACTTATATTGTCGATGACATTCTTGGTTGGAAGTGGAGTGACTTATGCTGAGCCAGAGATAGGGCTTGAAAACAATGTAAAGCTTAATCAGGTAATTACCGCTTATGCTTCAACGAATGAAGAACAGGATATCGAATATTTCAAACACATTCTTTCCAATGGCGGGCTGTATGCGCTTTTGTTTGCTCTGAATACCGAACTTCCTGAAATATCCAAATCCGTTGAGTATGTAGCTTTATACAAAAAACTGGATTTAACAAACCAGGTGTTGTCACAAATTTTAGAGGAACTGAAAAAGAACAATCAATTATTAAGCCAAAAGGAATGACCATGGATGAGTAAGCACTCTTTTTAAAACCGCGATTCATTAAATAAAAAGAATAAAAAATGAGCACAAATAGGAGGCTCAGGGGATTCTTTACCCAAAAAACGGAGATTTATTAAAAATGAAACAAATGAAGCTTAAAAAATCATCAGTATTCCTAAGCACCTTGCTTTTATCGGGAGCCGTGTTTTCGGCCTCTCTGGGTAAAGAGGAGTTGGCTTCAGAGTGCCAATTTTTGGGAGCTAGTTTGAGCCAATTGGCAAAAGCCAACCTCAAAGAGTATTGCACAATCGATGTAGGTTATTCAGGAAGCATGATGGAGCAGTCTGCCTCCTTAATTCGAGGCGAACGCATGGAACTTGCACGGGATAATCTCGATTTTGCGAATAGAACATTAGCACGCGTTGCATCTAATTATAACGATTGTCCTTATTTCTCATCAATGACACGACCTTTTACACAAAAAATAAATCATTTAATTCACGAATTAGATTCACTCAATCAGCGTTCATCAAACTAAAGGAGAGCATTATGAATGTAAGTGCAGTAATCAGAAAGAGCAGTATCAAGCTCTATGAATTTATACAGTGGTCAGTTCCCTTGTTGGTCTTCAGCTGGGTTGTTGTTTTATGCCTTACCAGCACTGGACATGCAGAAGGTCAGAATTATTTAAGTGCGATGAAAGGAGATGTTAGTGCCACCTTTGGTAAGAATTCGGATTTGCCTGGCTATTTATATCTAGGCGAAACCTTGGGTGCTGGGGTTGCCTGGTGGAAAACAAAAAGTCCTTGGGTATTTATTGGTTTGCCTTTACTGATGATCTTCACACATTGGGGTTTAAGTTATGTCGCATAACTATTCGACGTTTATGTTGTCAGAGGAACCACGCATTGCAGGGGTTCCTTTGACTACCGGATTACCTGTGTATTTACTCACGGGTATTGGATTACTGATTGGTTATGGACCGCAGCTTTTTGTGATTGGGGCCGTTTTAAGTTTAATCATGCATGTTCAGTTTGGTGGGCTGCCTTTACGGGTTTTATTAGGAATGATTTATTGGTCCTTACCGCATGCCATGACGACGCTTATTTTTAGGTCATTCCCTAATTCAGCGCATCGAATCTATGTAGGGTGAGTTTATGAACAGTGTATTTCGTGACAATGTGCTTTCAAAAAATAAAGTGTTGCTTCACCTGACACTGGCTTGGGCAGTCACATCCACCATTGCGGTGTTCATTTTGGGTGGGCTTTGTGTTCATGTTGTTAATAACAAAGAAACTCATTGGTTGCCCATCTGTACTGAGGACGGTTACTTCTTGAGTAACTCCTCCTTTTCACCTTCTTATATTAAAGACATGACTAAAAAGGTTATTCAATTACGATTAACCTACAATCCAGACACGGTAGCAGCTCGATTTGCTTCATTAGTCCATTTAATTCCTGCGTCTCATCAAGAGGCATTCAAAACCATTCTGGACTCAGAGTCAGCCGTTGTGAAAGAAAAAAACATTAGTTCCGTATTTTATGAAAAGAACATTCACATTGATGAATCCACCCTGCAAGCCAAAGTAGACGGAACGTTAAATCGAACCAGTCATGGTCTTGAAGTGAAACCACAAAAGAAAATTTATTTAGTCCAGTTTGCTCACTTGAACGGGATGATGTGGCCTAAGGCTATTAAGGAGGTTCATCAATGAAATCACTTCAAATCCTCATGTTAAGTAGCGTGCTTTCTACCTCACTGCATGCAGGCAATACAGCAGCCACGCTTAAGTTTGAAGAAGGGGAGCGATTTGCGCTGTCTTTGTCTTCTCTTAACTTTAATCGTATTGATGTAGAAGGCGAGCGAATTGTTAAAGTCAGCTTCCCTGAACATTCCTTTATTGTAGAACAAAGCTTCGATGCAGAGGATGATTTGGATGGTGCTGTGGTTTTAAAGCCATTAGCGCATATTCCGTTAACCGTCTATTTCACAACAAATCTGAATCATCATTTCTCAGCCACCATATCTCCGACTGAGGATTTAGGTAAGACCATTAAACTGGTATCCAAAAAATTAAAAGGGTTTGATTATGCCAAGGCGCAAGAGCAGAGCCAATACCAACAAAGTGATTTAATGACGGCGCTTATGGAGGGCACCACACCTTCTGGTTTTCAAGAAGTGAGTATTAAACCCACGACCTTTCGTTTGCATAAACAGTTAAAAGTAACCCTGGTGAAACAAGTCCGAGGCAAAGAGTCTTCGGGCTATGTGTATCGCATCGAAAATCAATCCAACAAACCCATGGAATTAACACCAACATTATTCGAACACCCCAAACTGGTTATGATGGAGCTGTCCGAAAAAATGCTGCAGCCCAGTCAAGTCGCCTATTTTTATGGCATTTACCGTGAACAATCCAACATCGGGTAATAAGGAAGCGTGTCATGATGAAATCGTTTAAAAAGTTAATAAAGAAAAGTAAAAAAGCCAATCTTAATCAAAGTGCCAAAGTGGAGCAGCTCCGTAATGGCTTGGCTTTTCTACTACTTGGTGGATTGTGTTATGGATTCTATCTTTATTCTTCAAAGCCACAACCTACGCTTCCTGCAAATAAAAAGCCTGTGTTTGATGGGGTATTAGACAGCGCCTTTAGCAAATTAAGTGATGAGGCAGTACTTGAAAAACAACAACGCCAAATTGATGCGCTCAAAGCGTTGGTAGAAAAAAATAAAAAGAGCACACCCAATAAATCAGAGGATTTGGTTTCCGAAAACCAAGCGTTATTAAACGCCATGCAAAAACAATTAGAGCAGCTTGCACTTGAAAATAAAGAAATCAACGGAAAACTACAGGTAGCGTTGCTTAAAAACTCACAAACTAGTTTAGCTGCTGTGGCCGCAAGACCGCCTACACGCGAAGAAATAGAGGCCCGTCATAAACAACGGATTTTGGATGAAAAAGCCTATTATGGCAAAGCAGGTCTTGAAACGGTTCATTTTAATTACCGCCGTCAACAAAAAGAAGAGCGTACACCGGATAATTATGTCTGGGCAGGAACCCATGCCGAAGGCTTCTTATTGAGCGGGGCTAAAGGGGATGCTGGGATTAATGGTGCTAAAAATATGGGAACGGCACTGATTCGCCTGGATTCTAATGGAATTATGCCCAACAATCGCCATTCGCGCCTTAATGGTTGTCTAGCTATTGTCTCTACATATGGTGATTTGTCTGATGATGCGGTAGTGATGCACCTTGAAACCCTTTCGTGTGCGAAACCTAATTTAAGTTTTGAGCAAAAGGTGTATGGGGCGGTGTATGACTTGGATGCGATGCAAGATTTACGCGGTACGTCCATTTTAAAAACCAAACCTCTTTTAGAATACAGTGCGGCTGCAGGGATTTTAGCAGGCTTTGGGGATGGACTTAAAAACCTCAATACGGCTCAGACCATTAATCCAGGCGCGGGCACCATTACGACTTATGGTCAGGCCTCTACGCTGATGCAATCAGCAGCAGGAGGAGCGGTAAGTAATCCAGCCAATAAAATCTCTGATTACATTATGAAAATCGCCGATATTTATCACCCTCTGGTGGTGGCACGTGCAGGACGGCGTGTATCCATCATGTTCACCAAAGGCTTTTGGATTGATAGGGCGCACCAATCGTTTGAATCGGGTAAATCCATTGATAATCAATCGGCTCAAAATGAGGCCGCGATTACAACAACCATTAGCCGAGCAGGCGGTGAAGGTGGGGAGAGTAGCAGTGGAGAGTCAACTGCTCCGCAATCCACGTTCCAATCCGATACGCAAACGGCGCAGCAATTCTTAAATCAGAATGGGATGCCCAATCAACCCCTCTTTTCAACAGTTAATCCTAAAGGAGACGTACATGGTTAAAGCTTGGTTTGTTTTGTTCTGTTGTTGTTCGGCAGTGATGCTTACGGGGTGTTCACGCTCCATTTTTGATCATCAAGATGTTCGCTGTCCTTTTGTCGAGCGTGGTGGATGTCAAAGCATGGAGCAGGTGAATCGTATGGTGGATGCACGGCGATTTACACCGGATGGGCAATACGTGCAACAAGAGCAATGCGTAGGCTGCAGTGCTTATTCAAAATAAATGAAACGGAACTTTTTTAGGATTAACTATGTTCGCAACACTAAAAAAATACGTCCAGGGTTTTAGGAATTCAATCGATGGCTATTTGGTGGATGAAGAGGTATCGTCTTCCCAAAATACCTTAAATGTTGGCGATCACCAATACCCTCTTTTTTGCAAGGAACTTCCTTATCAGTATTATGACGAGGAATCGCATTTATTTATTAATCGCTGGAATACAGGCTTATTGTATCGCATCACCCCGTTAACCGGTGCGAATGAAAAAATAGCAGAGCAGTTGGATTCGATTTTAAGAACGAAGGTTTCTGATGAATTTACCTTACAGCTCATCTTGGTCAAACACAATCAAGTGGGACCGGAACTGGATGCTTTTTCAAAGCAGTTCATGAATCAAGATTTTGAGCAGTTAAGTGTGATGGGTAAAAGCCTTCGTTCGTTTTATGGTGAGGCGGCAGTTCATGGATTTAAAACCAATACCAATGTCAATCCCAGAATGACACAAACTGAGTGTTATGTCGTAGTCGATAAAATCAATGGAAAAAATGAGGAAGACGTTAAAGCCTGCTTTGCTCAATTTCGTATTGCCTTTGAAGCCTCGTTGATGTCGGCCAAAATTGGCTTTAGAACCTGTAATGCTGAAGATTTATTACGCTTACTTCATTTTTACCTGGCTCATGAACCCGATAATATTTACCCCAAATCCTCCTCTTATGATCCAACGCAACTCATTAAGCATCAGGTGGTTGGCCGTGATTTTGATGTAGAGGTAGCCAAAGAAGGCCTGCTTGTGAGTGGGGTTAATAATCAAGGCAAGGCATTCGAAACGGTCGTCTCAGTGATGACCATTGATGGCTTACCAGGTGAATACCATCTTTGGGATAACATTAATAACAGCGCCAATATTTTTCATCCAGAACAAAGTATTCCCTGTAATCACATTATTTCTGTTACCTACCTGGTTGACGAGCAAAACAAAGCGCAGGGACGTGCGAATCGCAAAACCAGTGATTTGGATAAAAAAGCGAAAGGCGATTATGCGCTGCATGTTGCCGGTACAGAAAAAAAAGCGCGTGAATGGCGTCATTTTCGTGATGATTTGGCTTCAGGAAAGACGCGTTCTTGTAAGATGCTGTATAACGTCGTGCTATTTTCCAGACGTTCCGAATATGCCCGCGATGTGGAAGCCGCTCGTACCTGTTTTTCTTATAACGGTATTAAGCTCGCGCTAAGCCGTAGGATGCAATCTCCCTATTTTCTAGCAACATTGCCTTTTTTATTTACGAATCATCTCCAAAAAGGATTTCAGCTACCCACGATGATGTGGCCTATTTCCTCATGGAATGCGACTCAATACATGCCTATTCTTTCGGATTGGTCGGGTACGGGATCGGGCATTTTATTGCCGACACTACGCAACCAATTTTCTTGTATTGATCCATTCTCAGGTAAGTTGGGCACGAATTACAACATTTCTGTGACCGGCACATCAGGCGGGGGAAAGAGTTTTTTTATTCAAATGCTGATGCTCAATGTGCTGTTCAACGGCGGGGATCTCTTTATTGTCGATGTCGGGGGAAGTTATAAGAAGTTATGCCACACCTTAGGCGGTGTGTATCTGGAATACTCCAATTTGGCAATGAATCCCTTTACTCATGTCACGAATATTGGCAAAGAAATACAGCATATTCTTTCTTTGTTTCAATTATTAGCGTGCGCTAAGGATGGAGCCAGTGATGATGACCGAGGAACGTTACGAGAGGCAATATTGCAGGCGTTTTTTGAACATCAGCAAGCCACATTAATTGATCATGTGCAGGCTAAGCTTCTGGAGTTGCATCAGAACGACCGAGAAAAATACCCTACAGGGAAAATTCTGGCGAAAAATCTTGATCCCTATTGCACTCATTCAGAGCATGGCACGGTCTTTAATGCGCCTTCTAAGTTAGCGCCTGATGCACGCATTATTGTCGTGGATTTAAAAGAAATTGAGGACGATGAACACATTCGTGCACCGGTTTTACTGTCTATTTTGTCTCAGTTTCAAGGCCGTATGTTTAACTCCGATCGCAGCCGTCAAAAAATGTGCATCATTGATGAAGCCTGGTCCTTATTCTCTGGCGATCAAATTGCAGTGAATTTCATTAACCGAGGGTTTCGTACAGGGCGGCGGCATAATGCTTCTTTTGTGACGATCACGCAAGGTATCGATGATTATTACGCTTTTCCTGAAGCACGTGCTGCTTGGGAAAACTCTGCAATCAAACTCATTTTTCTTCAAGATGGAGATTCTCTCGTCAAGCACCAACACGAGCATAATACGTTTTCTGATTTTGAATTTAAATTACTTTCTGCCTTTCCTAAAGCGAAGGACGCTGGATTCTCACAAGTTCTGATTCGTGCAGACGGTATTTCCTCGTTTCATCGGCTCTTTGTTGATCCGTTTACACGGGTCCTATTGTCTTCTGATGGACGCGATTATCAAGCGGTAATGAATTACATAGCACTTGGGCGATCGTACATTCATGCCGCCATGCTGGTAGCCAACAAACACTATGGCCTATCCAAAAACGTGTTAGTGGAAGGAGGGCTTGCTGATGCTGCGTCATTATAAAACCCAACTCTTGATTCTAGCGGGTTTAGTCTTGTCTGGCATGGTGTTATGGAGCATGCACAAGCCCGCACCGCTGGCTGTGGTGGATATGCAGCGGTTACTGAATCAGCCGGCGGTTTTATTGAGCCAAAGTAATTTATCAGAACAAGAGCAAAAAAAGGTGTTAAAGCAGTATTCATCGTTGTTGCCTCAGACCTTGTCTCAGTATGGGGCTTCTCATCATGTGACCCTAATCACCGCAACAGTGATTTCCAGTGGACGTTTCGATGTGACGGATGAGGTGATTGCAGCAACCTTGGAACAGTTGGGTGCACTATGAAAAAAGTGGCGAGCTTGATTGCAGCACTCTTAATGAACGTTGCTCCGATATATGCCAAAAACTTAGGCAATTACGGCCAGCTTTTTCCTGTTGTCGAGCAAGACATCCGTCAGGTCATCATGGCGAAGCTGCATCGCTTAGAGCAATCAGGTGCCTTGAAACAACATCAACAACAAATAGTGGCGCGAGTGGAGGAGCATGTGAGAAGACCAAAACCACTTCATTTACCTACGACGAACACTCCTAAAACGCATGAATTAGATCCAAGTATCGTCGTGAATCAAACGCTTTACACCCAGGATGGGACGATTATTGCGAAGAAAGGGGCGCACCTTAATCCTTTTGAACGCGTATCTTTTTCTAAAACACTGTTTTTTTTCGATGCCGATGATCCGAAGCAACTCGCCTGGGCCAAAGCGCATTATAAGCATTTTGACCAGGTGAAATTTATTTTAACCGGAGGGGATGTTAAGGAGGCCTCCGAGGTTTTGGGTTCGGTTTATTTTGATTTAGAAGGGCGCTTGAGTCGTTATTTTCACTTAAAGCATGTGCCTTCCGTAGCCAGCCAAAAAGGATTGGTTTGGCGTATTCAAGAAATTGGTCAATACGAGTTACGCAAATAGGAGTAGGTACTATGAATAAAAAAACGTTGATTACCCGATTCATGGTGCTGTTTTTATTGAGTTCGCTGAACTTCGTCTATGCGTCTCAGTGCAAAGGACACTTCGTCAATCCAATTACCGATGTCTGCTGGAATTGTTTGTTTCCACTTACTATTGGCAGTAGTGAAGTGGTTAAAAGCAGTTATCCTGATACAAAAAATCCAGGTAATCCTTTGTGTTTATGCCCTACACCCATTGGCGAGCGTTTAGGCGTCACTATTGGTTATTGGGAACCAGCGGCCTTGGTTGATGTGACGCCTAAACCCTGGTGTATGGTCAATTTAGGCGTGCAACTGAATGTCACTAAAAAAGGGTTAGGTGGCTCACAGATGCCGGAGACCGATGGACGCGGTGCGTTTTATTACGTTCATTGGTACAAATACCCTCTGGTTTATTGGCTGCAAGTATTAACGTCCTTAGGGTGTATGGAAACTGAAGATTTTGACATCTTATATCCGTCGGAGTTAGACCCCACTTGGAATGATTCAGAACTGGCCTTTGTTCTAAATCCTGAAGCCGTTTTATTTACCTCCTCGTCTGCAAGAGCTTCTTGTGCCTTTGATGCGACCAAAGCACTTGCAGGCACTGCCGTGAACAGTCTTTTTTGGTGCCAGGGTGCGCAAGGTTCTACGTATCCATTAACGGGGTTTGTGGCACATCAAGCAAGTCCTATAAGTACCGCAGCCTTACTTGCAGAACGCGTTGATTTTAAGTTGCATCGACCACCGACACCTGCGATTCGCGATTCGATAGGCCAAGATTGGCCTGCTGTATGTCATACCTATGCATCGAGCATTATGCCCAAAGACCGTTATCGCTATCAGTTGGTGAATACCTTGCCTGAAGCGCATCGTTGCCATCCGTTTGGACAATCCGTCATTGGATGGGAAGCAGGACACACCTATCCAGGTGATGGTGACAATTTTGGGTTTTTAATTTGGAAGAAAAGGAACTGTTGTTTTCTTTAAATGATGGGGATGAATTATGAATGCATTCGGAATTTTTTTAAGTAGCCTGTTTTTAGCCACCGCAAGTCATGCCAATGTGAATGATTTTCTTAATGAGGCATCGGCAACGGGTAAGGCGGCGCACGATTCAGTAAGCCAGGACACGTTGGCTCATTGGAATGCAACATCCAATCAATCCTATGCACAAAATAAGACTCTGATTGATCAGATTATTGAACGTTTACGCCAAGGAGCTCCCGTTGCTCAAAAAGGTCAAACGGTTGATGGAGCCGTATTATTTGTGTCTTTTTCCATGCCCGAATCCTTGTTGTTTTCACTGAGCGATGAGGCAGCTTCTTATAAAATTCCAGTAGTGATTAATGGTTTGATTGAGGGGGATTTTAAAAAAACCATCACAGCGTTTTCCATGCTTCAAGCCAAGGCAAAAGAGTCCAAATGGGCGTTTAATGGAATATCGATTGATCCTCTATGGTTTGAACAATTTCATATCACTGCGGTGCCTGCACTTGTTGTGAGCAAAAGGCCGAGCTCCTGTAGACAGCAACTTATTTGTCCCGAACAGACTTATGATGTGGTGTATGGCAATGCATCTATAAAAAACAGTTTACAACTCATTGCACAGAAAGGGGATAGTGCAAACGAGGTGGCGCAGGCTCTTTTGGAGAACACTCATGTCTAAGTGGGTTGTTTTAATGGCGTTACTTTCTATGGGATGTTTTGCGAATCAAACAGGAACCGATTTTAACGCCTTTAAAAATTATGCTAAATCGTTAAACGCCCAACCTAAAGATGCCATGCACGGATTTGATCCCCATGCGCTTTTTGATCAGTACTCAGAGCACCCTGCGCAAGAAGGATACTATCAAGGGATTCAAAAGGAGCAAACAGATTTATCAAGCCAGGCCAATGCGGCGATTAAAAATGATCCTGGTGCCCAAACGGTCATTGATCATTTTGGAACAAACAAATTTGAACTCAATCAAGCAAATTCCGTATTGGCTCAATCTCAATTAATTCAGGATGAAAGTTATGCGATTACGCACGGACAATCCAATAATCGCGTTCAATGCTCGAATCAAAAGCCTACCTGCACGATTAAGACACATGAAGAACAATGCTTCAGCTCTCGTTTATTGCCCGATCAAACCTGCACCAAGTACCTTAAGGTCCTGGTGGATTCCGAAAAAGTGGTGCAACGCGCTGATTTTTCGTTTTATGTTGCTAAAAAATGGACCGGAGTGATTACTGTAAATTTGGTGACTGGCGCAATCACTAATGCTGTGGGCGGCTCTGTTCCTTATCCCATTCGGATGAAACATTCGTGTGATGGAATGAGTGCCACCATTCATTCGATACGAAATAATGGGGCGAATGCGTATTGGGTTCAGGTGATTGGTACTCCAACATGCGCTAATAATGGGTTGTTGACCTTTTATATTAATAAAGGATGGGGACGAATTTATCCCATTCAAGTTGCTTTGACGGTCACAGCACACTCCAAACCCTACATCAGCCAAGAATATTGGGACAATCATTGCATGAGCTTTGAAAATAAGGGGTCGCTGTGTCGAATCAAAAAAGAACAATGCACGGATACTCAGTCACCTAAAGTAATTGATGGTCTTCCTGTATCCCGTGTGTGTTGGGCGCGTGTGCTGACGTACTCTTGTTCTAGCGCGGCTGCTGATGAATGCATCACACAGAAAAATAAAGGGTGTTTTCAAACGGCCTCTGGGTGTGCGCGTTTTGATAAGCAGACTTGTGCTCTGTATAAGCAAACGTACAGTTGTCAAGAAAATGTGTGTGAAGCACCTATCGAATGCATTAAAGACTTATTTTGTGCCGATGGTGACTGTACAGAGCATTCCCAAACCCAAAATACTGATTTTGGGCAAAGTGTTTCTTCTTTAGCGGTTGTGGGGGAAGCGGGGCATGAATTAAGTCAACAACCCAATGCGTCTCTTTTTGGTGGTAAAGCAGTGCAATGCAAAATATGGCCCTTGGATCTTATTGATTGTTGTCATGATAAAGGATGGGGAAAAGACATTGATTTGCTTCATTGTCGTGAGGAAGACAAAGCGCTGGGTCGCGCCAAATTAAATTATGTAGCTCATTATCTGGGCGAGTATTGTAGTGAAAAAGTGGCTGGGGTTTGTTTAGAACACAAACGCTCTTACTGCGTATTTCCAAGCAAAATGGCCCGAATTATCCAGGAGGCTCGTCTTACACAAGTTAATGGTCATGGTTTGGGTGATGCAGAGCATCCAACCTGTGCAGGAATGAGTGTTGCGGAACTGCAGAAGATGGATTTGGGGCGGGTTGATTTTGTGACCCCAATCTATCCTTTTGGTCACGGGACACCCAATAAAGCGGCAGGGATTGCAGGTGATCTAAAGATCAAGTCTCAAGATCCTAAAAAGTCCATTGATGAAGTCACACGAAGAATGCAAAAAAAGGCAGGTGAATTATGAGTCGCCTGTTGATGCTGATGGTATGGGGACTGTTCATGACATCGCTTCATGCGGACATTGTGCAGGAGCATGCAAAAGGCTTTCATTGGTATACCGTTGAAGAGGCGCCCAAACCGATTAAAAAAACACTGCAGCCACGACCTGCTCCCGTGGTGAAATCTCCTTATGAACGCTTAATGGATAAGCGTAAGATTACACTGAATAAATTGGCCGAAGCATTGCTCTCTCCTTCATTTGATTCAACACATGAATACATGAATGCACAGATGGATTATTCAAAAAATAACCAGCAATTTGTACGCTATTGGCAACAAGTCTTATTAATCCATCCTGAGCTGGACAGCACGCTTAATTTTCCAACCGATAACTCAGCGATTGCAGTACGCAATGATGCACAAAAAGTATTAATCAACAAAGTCATTCAAGAAAGCAGTGCGCGTTATGGCTTTATCTTATTTTATCGTGGCACGAGTTCCATTTCACAAAAAATGGTCATGCATTTGCTTCCCTTTATCAAAGAATATGGTTTTTCCATGATTTCAGTCAGTACGGATGGCCAACTCATTGATGGGCTTCCTAATCCTAAATCAATTCCTCTGGAAAAGGTCCAAAAACAAGTAGCACTTGAGGCGAAGTATATGCCCGCTCTTTATTTCGTTGATTTAAAGAGTAATAAGATGTCGCCAGTGTCTTATGGGTTTTTATCTTTAGAAGAGCTGAAGCAGCGCATTTTTGATGTGATGACGCAGTTTAAACGATTCAGTTATGAAGGAGTGAATGAATGAAGAAAAGCTTCTTTTTAATCGTGCTATTCCTTCTCAGCACAGAGGCGTTTGCGAATGTTGCATTGGATGAGCTAACCCAGCTCTTAAATAAAAAACAAGAGCAACAAGTATTGGCGCGCACCAAAAACAAAAGAATCAATGCACTTTCGGAACAACATTACTTTATTTTTATATACCGCTCTACATGCCCTCATTGTCATCAATTTGCGCCCATACTTCGTGATTTTGCATCCAGTTTTCATATCCCTGTAGAGGCTTACAGTTTGGATGGCGAGTCTTTAGATGGATTTGATTCAGCCAATTTAACGCCTGAGTTGTTTCAAACTTTATATGTGTCTGGTGAATACAAGCCTGTAGTGCCTGCCCTGTATCTCGTGAATCGTCCTACGAATCAAGCGTATGCCGTGTTGTTTGGTGAGGCACAGCCTGCACAACTTGCAAACCGCGTGGATGAACTCATGACGCATTTGGAGGAACAATTTCATGATGAATAGATTCACAACTTTGCGAGATGACTATGTTTAAAAAAACCGTTGCAGCCTTATTGTTGTTAGGGACCAGTCAGCTCTTTGCAAACGCAGAATCCGATTTATCCCATTTTTTTAATAATTTGGGGTTTGATGCCAATGTGACGGGATCGCATGCTTATCAAACACAAGCGGCAGGTTATGCAGCCCTTGGTTCGGTGTATGCCCGTAATCAAGTACGTACCATCCGCCTTGCGCATGTGGATGTACCTGGAATGCGCTCTGGTTGTGGTGGCATTGATCTCTTCGCAGGCGGTTTTTCCTTCATCAAGTCGGATCAGATTGTGAAGTTCATGCAAAATATTTTATCAGGAGGAGCAGGCTACGCATTAAACCTGGCTTTAGAAACAGAATTGCCTGAAATTGCACATGCGATGCAGTTTATGCAGAAACTGGCGAATGAAATTAATGGCACCAATTTTAATTCCTGTGAAATGGGTGAAAATTTAAGTGCTGCGGTGTGGCCGCGAAATAGGGCGGCACAACAGCGTCTTTGCGAAGATTTGGGTCGTCACAAAGGAACCTTTACGGATTGGGCCATGGCGCGTCAGAAATGCTCCACAGGCGGTGAAGCGGATTCCATATTAGCTGAGGCTAAAAATAATCCTGAATACAAGGACCGTGTGTTAATCAACACCAATATTGTTTGGGATTCCTTACAAATTAATCAGTTTATTGCACAAGATCCCAAATTAGCGGAAGTATACATGTCCATTTCAGGAACCATTGTCTTTAACGCGAAAGGGGCGTTAATGACTTACCCTTCGCTTGCAACCAATCAAGATTTTATTAAAGCCTTGTTGTATGGAGGAAAGTTACCCAGTTACCACTGTACTGATACAGGGCCACAGTCGCATTGCTTATCTATTGATACCACAAACACGCAAGAAATCAGTGCCAAAAAAGCCTTAGTGGCTCAAGTCCAGGAATTACTGCAGGGGATTTATGACAACATTAAAATGGGCAAAGAGTTATCCGATAAGCAAAAGGGGCTGATTGAGTTAACACAACCCGCAGTTTTTAATCTTATTTCCGCCAATGCGCAACAAAACACCGGTATTCAAGGCAGTTATGAATTGGCTCAAAGTGTGGCAACTGATTTATTGGCACAATACCTTTCCAATTCCCTCGATATTATTCGCGCTTCGCTCTCAGGAAAAGAACTCGGCGCTCACAATGAAGAGCGTTTATACAAAAATCTGCAGACGGCACAACAGTTTGTGGCGCGGTTTAGCACGGAGAGCCGTGAGCGGTTTAATGCAGCGTTACAGACGAATGAATTAATCCGCAATAACGTCAAACAAGCATTAAGTGCATTAACACCCACCTTAAGAACAGCCTATTATGGAGACGCGCAATGAGTCTTTTAACCATTTATACGCCACAAAATGGGGAGTATCTCAAAACAGTATTGGATGCCATGGTCACGCTGCTTGGCACCTCAACCTACAAATCGGCTCAGGACATTGTGAGTATTCTTGCTGTAGGGGTGGTTGGGTTTCAATACGTCAGTGGTAAACGAATTCAAGCCATTAGTCGTTATGTTTTGTGTACGTTTGTCTTTTTGTTCTGTATTTTAGGCATCAAAACGCCAGTGGCCATCATTGACATGCAAACGGCTGATTCAGCGGGGCTTGCACTTACTGTAGATAATGTGCCATTAGGAGTAGGGCTACCTGCAGCACTTATTAGTGGCATTGGGTATGGGATTACTAAAGTGTTTAGTGATGTGTTTCATATGCCACAGGATTTAGATTACACACGAACTGGCATGTTGTTTGGTTCACGTACCTTCTTAGCGTCCACCAGTTCTAACTTGTCTTTGTCACCTGAACTCTCTCGTGATTTGTCCACTTACATCAGGCAATGCATTTTTTCAGCCAAACTTTTGGGGAGTCAGCAAATTTCACCCAATGAAATGAAGCACAGCTCGGATTTAATTCGCCTGTATTTTGAGCATCCCTCTCCTATTTATCGTGTCTTATTTCATGATGGCACTAATTTGAGCTGTATTGATGCAGCAGCACGTTTAAAACCAGAATTGAATATGGGAATAGAAAAACAACTCGTTCATTTATCGAATATTATGACCAAGGGGGATAAAGAGAAGTTTAGTGATGGTTTGGCGGCAGCTCATTCCTATTTTATGAACGTGTCCAAAGATGCAGCCCAAGTACTCACACAAAATATTTTAATTAATGCCACCCGAGAATCAGCCCTTGATGCCTTTGCTTTTGCTGGTGCGGATGCTGAGCTGATGAATTACACCAACAGCTCCAGTCTGCAAAAAATGCACGTGGCTGAAGCGAATAGTTTTTGGCTTGCAGGATATCGGCTTCCTTATTATATGACCGTCTTTTGGATGCTGACTCTGTGTATTTTCCCTTTAGTGATGTTACTAGCGCTAGTGCCCGCCATGCATGGGGTATACATGATCTACATGCAAACCCAAGTGTTTTTATGGTCTTGGCCTCCGATGTTTATCATTATTCATTTTTTTGTGTCATTAGCGTCTTCTACCACACTGACTTTATTTGGTTCTAAAAATGGCGGGGTTACTTTTTCAACCATTGACTCCATCGCCAGTATTCAAAGTAGCTTTGCGTATACGGCAGGGGGCTTGGCTATTAGTGTTCCAGTGATTGCCCTTTTTATTGCCAAAGGCTTACCTAATTTATTAAGTGCTGCGTCTCAACATCTAGGAGGAATGGCCCAATCATTATCTACTGGAGAGGCTCAATCGGCCACGCAAGGAAATATTTCCATGGCGTCTTACAGTGGTTGGAACATGAACTACAACAACATGCATGCGAATAAATGGGATACTAATTATCAGCATATGGAAGGACGAGCTACTGTTCAAGCGGATAATGGTGCGTTGCTCTCGCAAGGATTGGATGGGTCACGCGTGATTAACGCACAGTCTGCAATGAGTCAGATGGCAACGCGATTACACGCATCCGACAGAATCAGCGCTTCATTGCAAGACAGTGCAAGCCAATCGTTCCAAAATGCCCAATCGCATCGAACCAGTGCAGATTCTCATTACCAACAAGCGTTGAGTGGACTCTCTCAATTTAATGAAAGCGATGCCAGCGAGGTGCGCGAAGGAACGGGTATTAATAGAACGCTCAGTAATGCGTTGAATCAAGATATTCGTCAAATGCACGATGCGGTTAACCAATACAATCAGCATCATGACAAATCAGGACAGGTGTCGTGGGATGCGGCGGTTTCGGCCAGAATTGATACACGCAAAGGGGTATTTGGATCGTTCGCTCATGCAGTCACGGGTATTTCTGGGGAAGCGAGCACGAGTTTGAAAACAGGTTTGTCTGCTTCTAACTCGGTTCAAGCCTTTTTTAACTCCAGTGAAGGTCAATCATTCTCTAGCGCATTAAGCCACATGGAGTCTACAGCCAAGACGCATCACTTGGATGCCAATGATTCGTTTAACTTGTCGAAATCGGAACAAATCGCAGCCAACCTATCTCAAGGACATGCTTTATCTGATATGGCCTCAGCAGAATACAGTAAGGGCGAACATTATCAGCACATGGCTAACCGTGTGAAAGAGCACTCAGACGGTATGGATAGAGTATTGGATCAAGCGTTTCACGATTGGGTGGTGCAGCATCATGGGGTGCAGGCAGAAAAGGCACTGATGGGGACAGATGCTTCGAGCTTGAGTGCACAACAACAATTGGCCGATCAGTTTATGAGTTCTTCCCAAGGACAATCGGCAGTAAAAGAGCAAGTAAGCCGCATGATCCACTCATCATCCGATAAGGCTAAGAGCCAATTTGAGGCGCAACGTGCTTCGATGACAGCACATCAAAAAGCACTAATCAACCAAGCCCATCAGGATGGTTCTGGAGACGTTTTAAATAAATCGCAAGAGCGACATTTAAGCCAGGTGCAAGACAACACCATCCAGCAAGCTCACGATCTGCGTATGGAGAATCGAGAAGATTTATCGAAAGCCTATCAACACCAAGAGGGCAGTACACAAAAGGAGATTAAAGCATCTGAAGCGGATTTAGCGAATCGGCAAGCAAAACAAAAACACGATTATGTGGACAATGAGCGTTGGTACAAGGAAGGGCGTTATGAATAAGCAAACATTCGCGCTTACGCGTGCGCCTAGTGCATTGGTTTCTTCAAGAAGAGCGGTCAAATCGATGGATTTAAAATCATGAAACAAAGTTCTTTGCAAAA
This sequence comes from Legionella stuttgartensis, assembly GCF_977063405.2. NCBI lineage: Bacteria > Pseudomonadati > Pseudomonadota > Gammaproteobacteria > Legionellales > Legionellaceae > Legionella > Legionella stuttgartensis. The sequence continues at coordinate 11,394 of NZ_CDRUHA020000002.1, read as the reverse complement.
TATGTGGCAATTTATGAGTGGCGGTCAGATTTTTGACTATAAAACCAAAATGATGATTCAGGTAAGTCAACGTATTTTTCACTGGGCTGTCTTAGGTTTTGTCGTACTTTTTTCGCTGATTATGGCATTTTATGCCTCCTCTGAATTAAAGCTGGTGGTGCTTAACCACATTTCAAGGTTCCTGGTTAAATTCCATTACGGGGAGTATGTATTATGGACAAGTCTCAATGGGAGTAAAATTACAGCGCTTTTTTATCAAAAAAGTCCCCTTATTCAAGCATCCGTGCAGCAGGCTTTGGATGCTCTTTGGAGAAAAGCGCAAGTTTCTTTATTTTTTGGTGGAGCGGTGTATTTGTTGATTACGCTGTTGTTTTCCCGTTTCTTTATTAAGTTAGGTGAAAAATACACCAAAGATCAATTTGTTTCCGGTACGCGCTTAGCTCTATCGCCTAAAGAAACCATCAAATCGGTCAACGAATCACAACGTGGCGCTTCAGAAATTAAACTTTTGAACCGACTTCCTATGCCTAAGTATTCTGAAAAACAAGGGATGTTGTTTCATGGCACAACTGGTGCAGGAAAAACGCAAGCCATGATGATGCTGTTGGAGCAAATTAGGGCGCTGGGCGAGCCGGCAATCATCTATGATAAAGAATGTACCATCAAACCTTATTTCTTTGATGAGCTCATTGATGTTGAACTCAATCCCATTTCAGAATTATGTGCCAATTGGAAAATGTGGCGAGAATGTGCCAATCCGTTGGAGTTTGGCTCCTTTGCCACTTATTTAATTCCTAAATCAGTTCAAGGCAGCGATCCGTTTTGGGTTGACTCTGCAAGAACCATTTTCACCTCGATGGCGTGGAAAATCAGGGATTATGCAGAAAAAGATCCAGTGTTTCTTCTGCAGTTATTACTCACCACCTCATTGGAGGAAATCAGGAACATTCTCAAAGGTACGGAATCTGAAAATCTGGTGAGTAAGGAAATTGAAAAAACGGCCATTTCCATTAAATCAGTGTTGGCAACCTATACCAAGGCGCTGCGCTTTCTTGAAGGGCTTGATAAATCGGGTAAAGAAGATTTTTCGATTAAAGAATGGATTGAAAATACAACCGATCCTAAAAAATACAATAAAGGGTGGTTATTTATTACCTCACGCTCCAAATACCATAAAGAGATAAAGCCTTTAATTTCTCTGTGGTTAGGACTCGCTATGCAAGGGGTGCAATCCTTGGTGGCTAATAATAAGGGGCGTATATGGCTTGTCATGGATGAATTAGCAAGCCTGCATCGTTTAGAAACCATTTCAGACACTCTGGCTGATATCCGTAAATTTGGAGGTTGTGTTGCCATTGGCATTCAATCCATTGCGCAATTAGATTTTATCTATGGAACTCATGAGGCCGGAGCCATTGCGGATCTACTCAATACATCCATTTATTTTAGGAGTCCAAAATCGAAAGTGGCTAAGTGGGTTTCCGAGGATTTAGGCCCACAAGTGATTAATGAGATGAAAGAAAGTCAGTCTTATGGTCCTGATTCGGTTCGTGATGGTAATACGGTGGGCTCGCAACGCACTAAAAGAAATACGGTTGAAGAGGGCGATATTATGACTCTTGATGACATGGAGTGTTATGTCCGTTTGGTAGGAAATCATCCCATCACTCGTTTGAAAAACAAATACATTGAGCGTAAAGAAATTTGCGTACCACTTGTTGAGCGATCCATCAATTTTGATGCGTTGGAAAAAGTAAATCACCGCGCGTTAATGGTCCAAAATAATCCTCAAAGAAATGAGGATGTTAAAAAAATCCATCAATTTGAAACATTGGCGCATGAGGTATCGGATAAGGATTTAGTACCTCCACAATCACCTTATGCGGAACCCAAAGATCACGTTACAGCCAACAAAAACGACACTGATGCTATTGAGTTGCGTGAGGCCTCCATTGTTATAAAAGAAATTTTTTAAGCCATCCAGGGAGGTATTATGTTGACCTTAAATAAAATAAGTGCGGCTAAAGACGCGCTGCATTATTACACCAATCAAGATAATTATTATTTAAGCGATCGAGATTCGCTCAACAGTCTGTCCCGATGGATCGGGCGCGGTGCGCAGAAGTTACAATTGTCCGGTGAAATTGAGCCTTCGCAATTTTTGCAATTATTGGATGGACAATTACCCAGCGGGCAACTGCTGGGTATTATCGATAAGGGAGTACGTCAACATCGTCCTGGCACTGATGTGACCTTATCAGCGCCTAAGTCCGTATCCATTTTAGCCCTGGTGGGGCAAGACGCGCGCTTGCTTCAAGCCCATCAAGAAGCCGTGAACATTACCTTTGGTCGGATTGAGCAGCTGGCAGCAGAAGCACGCATTACATTTAATGGCGAAACCACCTTTGAAAAAACCCGTAATTTAGTAGCAGCCATGTTTGTCCATACAACCTCTCGTGAATTAGATCCCGATTTGCACACGCATGTACCCATACTCAATATGACTGAGCGTTCGGATGGATTATGGCGTTCTTTATCGTCACGAGCAAAAAATGATAAAGAACATCTGGATCATGGTTTTCGTGAATTAATTTATTCCAACCAGCATTATTTGGGATTGGTGTACATGTCCTCTTTAGCTAAAAAAGTTAAGGAGCTGGGCTACGATATTCGCATTAAAGACAGGTACGGTAATTTTGAGATTGTAGGTATTAGTGATGAGGCTATTACTGCTACATCCAAAAGGCGCGTGCAGATTCTTGATGATATGAAGGAACGCGGTACAAGCAGTGCCAAGGCTGCCGAGAAATCTAATTTATCGACGCGCAACCCAAAAACTGAAATAGACAGTCAAGCGCTGCATCAACAGTGGGTAGATGAAATTAAGGAGCTTGGTATTGATTTAGGCACGATTATTCAGGATTCCAAATTAAATAGCGGACGAGGAGCGGTTAAAAGCACTCACACCACACCTTTAAGCCCTGATGCGCAAAAAGCAGTGGGTGATGCACTGGCTCATTTGTCCGAATATTCTACTCAAATCCAGCATGGGGCTTTGGTGCGCCAGGCTATGACTTTTTCAGCAGGTCTTGTTGGCCATGAGGACATTGAACGGGAAATTGGATCTCTTTTGGAGGCAAGGGCACTCCAGGGAAAACCCTTGGAATATTATACAACGGCGCATCTTCTTGCACGCGAGAAGGACTTTATTGCAAAAACTACCAACGAGTTAAAAGTAAGCTTTTCGATTCCAGTACCAAATCACGGGCTCTCTTCGCAGGTATTTAAAAATAACGAGCGCATTCAAATCATTGATGTAGCCGGTTTTCGGTGCGAGAAAGAGCTGATTCAAGACATGGTGCATCTTGCAGAAGCGCATTTTCTCAATTCTTATGTACTTCATCCTGGTAGCCTAAAAACGCAGCAACTTCGAGCAGACATCAAACATTTGGATACAGGATTTATTTCCAGGATTAAAAATTTGTTTAAAGACGATATTGTGCATACGGTGTCTGGATTTCAATATCATTATGGGAAGCACATCAAATCATCACCGTTTACGAAAAAAAAGCAAGATTTAGTGATTGTTCATGATGCACAAAAACTTTCTTTTGATGATTTATCCGCGTTAAGCGACATCACTCAAGCACACAGAAGCAAACTCATTTTATTGAATAACTCGGCAGGAACATTGGGTTTTAGTGCAGGAAATCCGATTAAGCTATTAAAAGAGCAGGGCATTCATTCGTATAAATCGTTAACAGCCCCTATCAAAGGAGCGCTTAAGCTCTCGATTGGGAAACAAGCAAATGAATCCATGAGTTCTGCTTGGCTTCAATTAACGCCAGAACAACAGCAAAAAAGTGCACTGGTTGCCTTGAATAACAAACAAAAGGAGACTTTGACGAGCCAGATACGAGAAGGGCTGGTGCAGCAGGGGCAGTTATCAAGATTAATGAAAAAGGTAACTGTTTTGGCAACAGTCTCATTGACACAAACGGAAAAAGGACACGCTCAGTCTTATAGAGTGGGCGATAAAATCACATTTTATAATGAAGGTCGAATACCGCAGCACTATAAGGTGTGTGACCTTGGTGCCAATGGGCTGCATTTAAAAAATGCCCAAGGCAAGACAAGTCTGTTTGCTTATGACACTAAAGAAGACTTTAGTGTATCACGAGAAAAAATACTAGAGGTCGCTGTTGGAGAACGGTTAATCAATGAACAATCATTATATCATCAACGAGTCAAATATGCGCCTAAGAGTTCGTTTGTTGTGTCAAAAATTACTGAAGAAGGCATCTATGTACGCCATGAGTCCAACACCTTATTTTTGACTAATAAAGCGTTGTCTGAATACCATTTTGATTATGATTATTGTAAAAAACCGCATGAGATAAAACCAGACACCACACAAGTGTTTATGGCGGCACGACCTTACCAACTCAATCGTAACCTTATCGGAGAAATCGGTGAACACGCGCAGCATGTGATTCTGTTTACTGATGATGGGCAAAAAGCACAGCGCTTTTTAGAAAAAGAACAATTAAAATGGACCGCCTATGATGTGCAACAAAAAAAGCCAGATTTAGTCTACCGTGATATGGCCTATGCCAATAAGGCACTGGAACGAGAACTTAACTCGTTAATTCATCACCTGGATCTAAAATCAGAAGACAAAGAACACATTGTGGCCACAGCGCTCACGTATGCGCTTGCTAAATGCACGGAACGCAATGCAGCCTTTAAACACAGTGATTTAATGACCCATGCTTTAATGCATGCATTAGGAACGGCAGATTTTGAAGACATTGCTCCATTACTTAAAGGGCGAATAGCAGATTCCTTAGTTTATTTGGATACCTATTGGACGACCAAAGAGTCGTTAAACATTGAAGAGGCGATACTGCAGGCTAATTACAAAGAGCAAAATACGGTAAAGCCCATTGAGTCTTCTGCACAAAAGCTTTTGTTATTACCTGAAACCTTAACGCAAGGACAAAAAGATGCCATCACGTTGGTGGTGAGCACATCCGACCGGTTTGTATCCATTCAAGGGCTTGCGGGTGTTGGTAAGACCACAATGATGCGGCATGTGAAGGACATTGCTGAGAGCAATCAGTTTCAAGTACTTGGATTAGCACCTACGCATAAAGCCGTAGAGGAGCTCAATGCGAATGGCATCCAGGCGCAGACCATCGATAGTTTTTTGCGCAAGGACGGTGGGTTGGGTGCCAGTTACTTAGTCATTGTGGATGAAAGTTCCATGATTGATAATGAGAAGTACCATGCCTTACAACAAAAGTGCATTGATTCCCAATCGCGAATGGTGTTTACAGGGGATATTACTCAGTTGCAATCGCTGGCTTCAGGGATTCCTCATGAGCTTACCATCAAAAGCCAATCGCAAAAAACAGCATTTATGACGGAGATTGTGCGCCAAAATCCGAATCCTGAATTAAAAAAAGCAGCGGAGTTTGCATCACGTAGAGAAATTGGGAAGGCTTTTGAACTCATAAAAAACATTAATCCAGAAGAGTACGTGCAGCGAAAGACACCGGTACAGGGGTTGAATCATTCATCACTGATTGAAATTAATTGTACTGATGAGGAAGGAAAAAAGGACTATAAATCCATTTACCGTGCAATTGCTGCAGATTTTCTTAGCCGAACCCCTGAGTGTCAAAAAAATACGCTAGTAGTTGTTCATGCTCATGAGGACAGAACACCCATTGAAGTGTTAATACGTGATGGGTTGCATAAACAACATCAACTACACAGTCAAGATGTACTTTGTAAACGGTTATTCCCAATCAGTATGGATCAAGCCGACCAGGTACGAGCACAATCTTTTGAGCCAGGTGATGTCATTCGGTTTGGTAAAAACTATTCGGTGGCTAAAAAGGACGACTATTTCACTATCAAATCCATTGATAGTGAATCAAATAAATTGTTCTGTGTTGATGAGTCACAGGTTGCGTTTACAATCAGCGCTTCTATTTTACCCAAAACAATGCCTTCCTTCTATAAATTGCACGAACGGCCTTTAGCCTCAGGGGATCGGATTCGATTAAAACGAAATGATGACGCTCGCGGCATTATTGCCAATGAAGAATATACGGTCACACAGGTTTTTGGTGAAACAGTAGGCTTAAGCAACAGTAAAAATCAGGTCACGCTGAATTTAAAAAAACAATCAGATCTTCATTGGGATTACTCCTATACGAATACGGCTTATTCCAGTCAGGGTGCTACATCCAAGTTCATGATTGCCTTGGAATTGGAGGACCGTCTTGTTGTAACCACCCATAGATCTCATGAAATTGATGCAACTCGTGCCAGCCATCAAGCAACATTTTATACCGATAATTTCGAGGGGTTAGTCAAAAGACTTGAAGATCCCCTGAAACAACGCGATGCGGATAAAACCTCTGCTGTATTTACCGAAGAGGATTATCGTTTTAAACAACAGAAACAGCAAAGAATCAGTACGCAGTTAATGAATCGAGCTCAGGAGCACATTCTGGAAGAACCTAAGGAACAGGTAAAAGATTCTCCACTCATAAAAAAATATGAGTCTGCTCAAAAGCCGTCCATTAATGCGGAAGAACTGTATAATGGATTATTGAACGTATCTGATTCTTTAGTTAAAAGCCTTTTAGGAGAGCCGAATCATCGATTATCAACCCAATCCGAATATCGATATGGAGCCAAAGGAAGCTTGAAAATTGATCTTGATTCAGGTCTTTGGCACCATTTTGAGACAGGGGAGTCGGGTAATTTATTTCATCTTATTGAACGTGAGAAGGGTTTATCCGGTTTTAAAGAAACTCTGGAGCATGCAGCGCAATATATCCATTACATTCCTGAATACGAGCGTAAAGCACCGCAAAAATTGAATGAGAAAAAAGAGAGGGGAGTCAAAGAAGGGAAACGTCAACTGGCCCAAAAGTTATTTCAACAATCACAGCCTATTCAAGGCACTATCGCTGAAAAATACTTAATCATTCATCGCGGATTAGCTCATTATGAGCATGCTGATTTACGGTTTTGTGGTTCGGTATACACCAAGACCCAGGATGGGAAAAAGCATATTCCTGCTCTTTTGGCTTTTAGTAAAGATGAACAGGGTAACATACATCATGTTCAGATCACCAAATTAGATCCTCATTCTGCTAATAAAGATAAGTCGTGTGAATTTGTGAAACAAACGTTTGGCTCAATCAGCAATTATTTTGTCAATTTAAATCACCATGGTAAAGGCGATATTGCTTATTTTACCGAAGGGGTTGAGACAGGATTAAGTATACTTCAAGCCAATGAACATGCGCGTGTGTATGCAGTATTGGGGAAAGTAAATTTTTCAAATATTGATCCAAAAAATAGTCCCAAACAGGTGATTATTTGCCTGGATAATGATGGAAAAGACACCTATAAATACGCAAAGAACGAACAAACCAATGCGATTATAAAAGCAGCTCAGAGATTGCATGATTCTGGTATCCACATATCCATTATGATTCCTAAAAAAGAAAATACCGATTTAAATGATGTTCTTGTTAAAGAAGGAAAGGACGAGCTAAAAAAACAATTAAATCGGTGTATGAGCTTAGAGGAATTTAAAAAACAATGTGCTTTAGAAAATAAGGAATCGGAGCTAATAAAAATAAATCAGGATAGACAAATTCAGTCTTTGATAAAACAAGAACGCAAACTTAATGCACAAAGCGATAATCAGTTTATAAGACTCAATCAAGGATTAATTAATGAAATTAAAGACCGTGTTTACAACAAAGATTTTGTAGAAAATATTCGTACTTTTAATAAATCACAGTCTAATCGAGAAATGGAGCGCGAGCTTTAAAAATTTTTAAATGAATAGCCTGACCTGAACCATACATGTACTGAATTTTTTTTCATTAGGACATTTCTGTGCAACTTATTCATGCTTAACAGTTTAATATGCTAAAAATCGGAGTGTGACAATCATTGAAACGAAAAGACCCACAAAAAGTTAATATGTTTTCGTCCCAAAGGTGACAATTTAGCATGATTAAGATGATTAATAAAATTACACTGCTTTCGCTGTAAAAAAATAGTAAAAAAGTTATTTATAAGATTGTTGAATATTTTTTATATATAAAATATGTACAGTATTTCCATTTAGGCAGAGAAGGCGTGGTCAAAGCAAAATCTGCAGGAAAACATAAGGGAGTAACTCTGTTGTTAAAGATTTACAAAAAGAATTGACACGTCTTATCATAGAGCTGGCTAAGCACTAGCATTAGTGAGGCTACTGCATAAAATTTTAAAAAACAAAGAAACCCTCGAGAGTTATACGATAAATACCATAGCTCAATACCAAATAACAAAACCAATTTGGATGATAAACATCCTCCATTATAAGGCCTCAATAGATGAATTATAGCCAAGAGATCCCATCAACATTAAGCCATTTTATATGGCGCTATTTACAGATTAAAAAGAATAAGCGTCTTATGATTGGTATACTCGCGATGATTACAATTTTTGCATTAGAAGGATCCATCTCTCCCTATTTATTAGGGAAAATGGTTTCTATTGTGAGTAATTATAATTCAAGTAAACAGTTTTTATCGCTTATTATCTGGCCTGCCATATTTTATGCAATCATGCCAATGATAACTAACATTGCTGTTAGATTAAAAGAGTATTTTGAGGCGTGTTTATACCCTTCAATGAAATCGGACATTAAAAAAGATATGTTTGAGTACTTATTAGGTCATTCCTATGAATTTTTTGAAAGTAATTTCTCTGGTACATTAACAAAAAAAATAATAGACATTTCTGAAAGCATTGAGGAGTTACTTAAAATCGCCTCAGGCTGGATCTATAACTCTGTTCTTGGAATTTTAATTGCTGTGCTAACTCTGTATGTATTTGTGGGTAGTATTTATGCATTAATTCTCTTTACATGGGCAATCCTATTTGTAGGTATCTCATTTATTACTGCGGATACTACGCAGACCTCCTCAGCAGAACTAGCAAGTGCCAAAACAAAATTAAGCGGTTACCTTTCTGATTCTATTAGCAATATTTCTAGCACAATATTATTTTCAGGTAGTACCAAAGAATCTAAAACGATTCAAAAGGCGGTAACTGAAGTAGCAAAATCTGAGAAAAAAATACAATGCCAAACGATTAAAGTGTTTTTTTACCAGGGCTGTTTAGTAACTGCATTAACGTCAGCATTTGTGTGTGCCCTAATTTATGGCGCTCAAAAACATTCTATTCATGCAGGTGATTTTGCTCTAGTACTTAGTATCGCACTCTCATGTTTGATGATGATATTCGGATTAGGACAGCAAATTTTGAAAGTACATCAACTTATAGGTGCATGCAATGATGCATTAAGCTTCATTAAAATTCCGCATGCCATTATTGATAAACCTAACGTCCCTCCATTACAGGTTTCAAAAGGTGAAATTATTTTTGATAACATAAACTTCTCATACCCTAATTCTGCACTCCTTTTTAATCAACTTAATCTATCTATTGCAGCAGGAGAAAAAATTGGGCTTGTAGGTAAGTCAGGCAGTGGTAAATCAACACTTTTGAAATTATTACTGCGTCTTGTAGAACCATCTTCAGGAAATATCGTTATTGATAAACAAATGATAAGCGAAGTTCAGTTCAAATCTCTTCGTTCACAAATAACAATTATTCCTCAGGAAACGCAATTATTTCATCGAAGTATTTTTGATAATATACACTTTGCTAACGATACTGCAACCAAAGATGAAGTGATTAGTGCAGCAAAAAAAGCAAATTGCCATGAGTTTATTATGAACTTGCCAGAACAATATAACACACTCGTTGGTGAGCGTGGTTTAAAACTTTCGGGTGGACAAAAACAACGCATTTCTATTGCTAGGGCATTCCTTAGAAATACGAAAATTCTAATTCTTGATGAGGCAACCTCTTCATTAGACACTGAAACTGAACAAGCCATACAAAAATCATTGCATGAAGTAATGCAAGATAAAACAACTTTGATTATTTCACATCGACTTTCAACCTTAAAAGAAGTGGATACTGTTGTAGTACTTGACAATGGGAATATCATTGAGCATGGTAGCCTGGAACAGTTAACAAAAAAACCGGGCGGTGTTTTTTCAACTCTTTGGAAAACTCAAGTGGGAGGATTTATATTTGCAGAATAAAGTGATGTTAGTTTGCCTCGCTGCTCATGGTAGCAAGGAATCACTTTCTTGGTAGGTAATTGGATCCCATTACTGAGATCCTGTTACCTGCCTTTTAATAAATTTGGAATCATACGTTCAATCAGGGCTAATGCAGTTTCTGCATCATAAGCACCAATTTTAGACAAATCTTTGTTGTATACACTGTATAAAATTTCAGTAATAATTTGTATGGAGCGAACACTATTTTCGAGTAATAATTGGGTTGATTCATCTGTCTTTTTTTCTAAAGATTGCAGATAAATACGTGCTCCAAATGATAGCATTTCTGCTGCAGTTATATTTAATTCGGTGTTATTTGTTTTTGCTATTTTATTCAACGAATGAAGAGTATCTGCACCAACATCAATAGTTATTTCCATAACGATTCACCTTCTTCTATAGGTATTGTTTTAAGTCCAATTCCGTTCATTTTAAACCGAACTTCTTTATAAGAATTATTCTGAAATCCTGAGAAATTATCGTTTAAATATTTGATGGTTTTTTGTTTTATTTCCTTCAAGGAATCGTCATTAATATTGGATGAAATAACTAAGCTTTGATAATGATTGTGATACATCAAATGGGGTATGGATGCATGAATTTGTTCAATCATTTTTCTTATATCTTGCAATGGATTTTCACTTTTTTTATGTGGTGAAATTTCATTATGCAGGCAAAATTCTAAAAGAAATTTTAATGCTTTTGCTGGCGAAATATCTGATGAGCCTCGTTTTTGTAAATCAAATTGATGTGCAATTTTATTTAAGTACTCCCGCTCATATTCTGAAATACGTAAGGTAATGACGTCATTTTCTTTCATAGAGGGGCTCATTTATTGAATCAATACAAGTATACAATAGTATTATTTATGTATACAACTGTATTTTTAAGTTGATATCCATTGATTTTACAAGGGGTCTATGTATACAATTGTATACATAGGGATTTTACTTTAAATTACTCGTTTTTAAAGAGTTGTTTAGTTATTTGTATATAAATCATATGGTTATGCGCAAATTCTTTAAAGCAATCACATTGCGTGGTGTGTGGTGCGACAAGAAAAGTCGCTGTTTTGAGTTGTTAATCGGAAGAAATTCCGAAAACCATTTGTGTCGTCAGATGAACCTACGAGAGTTAATAAAGCCTCTCTGACAACGTAGTGAAACTACGG
>NZ_CDRUHA020000001.1:0-157649 GCF_977063405.2 Legionella stuttgartensis | reverse complement strand
AATACACTCTGAGGAGAGAGAGGCTAAGCTATTAGGGATGTTTACAATTTCCTATCTAGGTATTGCGCGTTCTATCTGAACGATTTCCCGCAAATTTTTTCAGCCTACGTACCGTGCTTTATGCACGGTATCCAGGGCTTTTAAAATAAAAAAATATCTCAACCATTCTAGATACCGCGCATAAAGCGCGGTACGTAGGGAGATTACAACGAATATATTCTAATCTCAGTAAATTTATTTTCGTTTATGAGATTTTGTATGATGCTTTACTGCTTCACTGACCGTTGTTTTGGGATGCTTTTTCGCATATTCCTCGCTAACATAACGTCCAGAACCTGCATCTCTATATTTCCTATTGTTCATTTGCTAACTCCGTATATTAATCATTATTAATATAGGACAAGATTGTTGATTGCACAAAATGCGCAATAAAAAGGTTGTGAATGTGCAGCAAGCATCAGTTGATTTTGCTCAACTGATGCGTCGCTACATGTTTTTTTTTGCTTCCTACTGAAATTGATACGCAGTATTTTGTTCGTATTGAGTATTGATGTCTACACCGTAGGTGTCCTTACCAAATTTTCTTAATGTTTCCCATGAGTTGGGGAATTTATACGGATCAAAATAATGAAAGAAACGATACATTGTTGAACCACAGCTTATCACTTCTCCTTTGGTATTGGTTGTTATATTGAAATGAAGTTGTAATGGTTTTTTTAAGTATTCTACTTTCGCTAAAAAGTCTTCTAATGAGGTGGCTCCTTTGACGTGGGTCACAAGTGATTGTTTAAGCTCTTGCCAATCGCTTTGATTTTGTTGAGTTCTGGCATTGATTAATTGAGCTTCAAAGCTTTTTGGATCCAAGTCCATAACAATCAAAGGTGTTACAACAGAATCATCATTCGCAACGGAATTTTGCTTTTTCAATTTTGAAGTGGCCATTTTCCTAGAGTTAGGTAGCCCCGCGTACGGTAATGGTTTTTCTCCAGATAAGACTCGCTCTAAATTTCTAAAGTTGTGAAATTTTTTGTGTAGGCTTGTTTGCTCCTCTGAGGGATAATAGTCTATATTCATTAAAAATTCATTCTCATCTCGATAAGTCTTGATCAAAAGACCTGTGCCAAAATCATACCGATTTATGATTTTATCTGCGATTTTCCTCGCGAATTGCGCCGCGGTAAGTTCTAGTTTGGTTTGGACTTCTTTAGTCTTACGGTATGAAGACTCATCGCTTACTTCTTCAGTTAGGATAAAAGTTGCTTTCGCATTAACATCTGCCCCATGTGCGATTAGAGCTTGAATTATTTCAAGATGTTTATCTATTGATTGAATCGGATCGTCCATTGACTGCATCCTATCGAGATAGAAATGCAATATAGTCATGTCTTTTGCCGATACCTTTATCTTACTGATATATGGATCATTGAACGGATCGGTATAAAAAGTACGATCAATGGTTTTATTAAACTCCAGTCCCTTCTCTTTTAGCGTGGATAAGAGTTCTTGAATAACTAATGGTCTTAATTTGTTCTCTTCAAATAACTGAAAAATTAAATAACAGGGTGAAAGTTTAGCTCGATGGTTTAATGTCGTGGCATCTGCCTTGTCCAATAAGAAATAAAATAGATTTGTAAAACCTATATTCATTGCGGACATCAAGGGTACGTGGCCATTATTCGGATTCGTTACATTAAGGGTAGCTCCGTGTTCGAGCAGTGTTTTTACGAGCTGTAATACGGCATCTTCTCTTGCATTCTCACGATACAAAACCCGAGCAGATATCGCCTGCATGATTGCAGGTAAACCGAGCTCATCCGATATTTGAGGATTGGCTCCTTTTTGTAGTAAATATTTTAATATGGGTAAGGAATTTTCTTGGCGATCAAGAACGGCCATAATTGCTGGGTGAAGAACACTCATTCGACAGATATCACCCGCTTTTTGAATGCCACCTGCAGCAAAAATTACATCCTGTACTAAATCCATGCGTCCTGCTTTAATTGCAACATGGAGGGGAAGTTCATTGATATATATTTTTTTAGGGATTAAATTTGCTTTTTTAAATTTTTCAAACAACTCTTGATGTTCATAGAGTTTTTCCCAGGTAAACACAGGACTTTCGTTGCTTTTCATCACCCATTTGAAAAGCGGTGTTTTTTCCTTAGTGGAAGTTAGAGAAAAATAGTCATTTGCGAGCAGCTCCAAGGCAGAAGGAATTTCTGGTTTGGGTTTGTAAAATGGACTGGCTCCGAGTTGTATTAATAATTGGAACACGGCGACAGATCCTGAGTTTATTGCTGCTTCCAGAGGCGTATGTCCGTAAAAAGAATATTCATCAAATAGATCGAGAGTTTTGTGTTTTTTAAGGATTTTCTGCGCTTGTTCTTCAATGACTTTTAATTGCATCTTTTGGTTTTTTTCATCTACAGTTCGTTCACTGATTGTTTTTAATAATTTTTTTAAGGACTCGCTCATGAATTTTCCTAACCGTTCACGTTGATAGAAATTTAGATTTTAAAAAATCATTTTTTAATCTTCATGTGCATTTTATCACCGAAAATTGGGTGGCTCAATGAGGATTGAATTGCATATAGAAAACAGGTTGGAGGCCAAAACAACAAAATGCACCAAACTCAACTATACTAACTGCAGAAGTGTATTATTAATGACCATAATTAGGGGTGGTTAGAGGAGAGGCACATGTTAGTAAAGAATATTCAAAAGATTTTAATGATTCTCATTATGAGCAGTTTTGTATCGAGTTCTTTTGCTGCTTGGGGATACCATAAAAGCTATACTGCGTGCTATAAGGGTAATTGCCATCATACAACTGTTAATAAAGGTTGCGCTAACGGTAAATGTGGTAAGGTTCGAACTGGAACCACCTGGCACCGATAAAAGAAAATTTATTTACGTTAGCTGACCTTCTGTGTGGAAGTGAGCCGGTCCTATTTTATAAAACGTGCTGTGGGTACTATACCTTTAATCCATTGTGTTACCCGGCTCACACGAGGAAACCAAGAAAAATCTCCGTAGGCTGCATTACCACTGCCATTTGAATTAACTCCAGCAATGGCCCAACCATTTTCTGTTTGTATCCATGCAGGACCCCCACTATCCCCTGAACCTAGAATGCCACATAGTGGTGACACGGGTTTTGTCGAGTCTTTGCTGTTAAAAGGGTTGGGTAGTTTCCCATTTTCTTTGGGTAACCATATTCCCAGATAATTTCCTGCATCTCCTTTTGAAGGTATGGGGGAAACCGCCGCTACCACGGATTCAATTAAACCTTCCGCAGCAGCGGGTTTATCCTTGGTGTCGATTGAGGTATTTTGTCCTTTCGTACCGGTACCCCGCCATCCATAACCAATAAAAGTAATTATTTTACCTAGTTCAGCTGTTCCCTCATAAAGTGCGGGTTGTGTTCCTGCATGGAGTACTTCTTTTTTTAAGCGCACAATTGCAAAATCATAACCTGTGCGATCATCTAGGTTTTTATTCCATAGAGGATGTATAAACAGTGCCTCACCTTGGTAAAGAGTATGATCGATGGTCTGATACGAATAGCTATTGGCCTTAATTCCGGGCGTAAACAAATGTGCTGCGGTTAGAATATACCCATGTCCTGCATAATTGCCAATCCAAGCCCCAGAACCTGATCCTGAATCATTTTGAAGATAGATTAATGATGCAAACTGTGGAGCCAATGCCAAAGCTTCTGCTTTTTTAAAGCCAAATTGTTTAAAGGTACTGTCAAGGATAATGACCGCCCTGGCTGTTGTAACCCACATAAAAGTAAACATACACAGCGCAACGGAGACATGTAGATGCTTGGAACGTTTCAGCTTAAACTCCCGGGCTCAATCCTATTTCATTTTGATTATAGCGTATAACCAAATTTGGATTTCTTTGTACGCCCCGCCCCTATAATACGAACTCTGCTACTACTGCACAAAACAAGACAACAACCCATGCTTGAACACGCCAAAATTGCAACAAAAGGAACGCAGTCATTGCCAACAAATAATCATTCAATGAGAAAATTGCACTTGACCAAACAGGTTGGTAAAAAGCGGTTAATAACAAGCCAACTACTGCAGCATTAATTCCTAATATTGCTCGTTGCATGGATGGATGTTGACGCAAATTTTCCCATAAAGGTAATACTCCAATTATCAATAAAAATGAAGGCAAGAAAATGGCAACTAGAGCCATAATGGCACCAAGCCATCCATTCGGAGTATTAGCTGACACCGCACCAAGATAGGCTGCGAAGGAAAAAAGAGGACCAGGTAATGCCTGTGCAGCACCATAACCAGCAAGAAAAATAGAATTATCAACCCATCCAGTAGGAACAACTTTCGCCTGTAATAAAGGTAAAACGACATGTCCTCCACCAAAAACTAAAGAACCTGTCTCATAAAATGCATTAAATAATTGCAAAGGGTAATTTGCGATATAAAAAGAGAACCAGGGTAATAAGGTGAGGACAATAAAAAAAACGAGCAATATGATGATGCCAGCGCGTCTACTAAGATTAACGGTTAATTCACTTGGGGGAAGTGATTGTTTGGGGGAAAGAAAAAGTAAGCCGAAAAGTCCACCCAAGACGATCATGAGTATTTGTCCACTGGCATGAGGGATAGCGCTTGAGCCAATGCAGGCCAATACTGCAACACTTGCTCTGATTTTATCAGGGCATAAAGAGAGGCTCATTCCCCAAAGAGCTTGAGCAACAACAGCCACCGCTACAACTTTTAAGCCATGCAGCCAAGGAGGACTATTATGAAGCCCCAACTTGATAAGAGCATAGCCAAAAAGCACCATCAATAAAGCTGAGGGTAGGGTAAATCCAAGCCAGGCAGCGGTTGCACCACGAATACCTCCTTTGGATAGTCCAAGAGCAATACCCACTTGGCTACTCGCAGGCCCCGGCAAAAATTGACATAATGAGACTAAATCGGCATAAGCATGGTCACTTAGCCATTTTAATCGACCGACAAATTCATCCCGGAAATAACCCAGATGCGCTATTGGACCACCAAAGCTAATGCATCCCAGTTTCAGAAAAATTAGAAAAATTTTTGATGTTGCGAGTTGTTCTTTTTTATACTTTTGGTCAATCAATGACTTCTCCATAAGTACATAAGATTATTGTTATTTTTAAAATTTAGCAGAGAAAGAGCCTATCATTAAATGATGAGAATGCACAACGAATAGGAATTTTTCCCCTTCCCTCTCTACGGCCTGCGGTTTGTCCGCGGAGGGTCGAAGTCCACAGATTAAACATATTAAAAGGGTAATGGGACTTCAAGGCCCAACCTCGTTTGGAAAGGCCAGATGTCTTAAAAGATGATTACAAAGAACAGTTTAGGTTGCATTAAAAATTTTTATAGCAAGAGCGCTTCTGGGATATTCTGTTCTCTTGCGCATATCTTCCAAACTGGTAAAGAAATTGAATGTCCAATTGCAATCTTGATAAGCACTGGTATGGCGCCCAGATGTTGTCCCTGCGTCTCGCTCAAGGAATCCTTTTTCAGAGTTTGAATCTGCAATATTAACTAAAGCATGAATTGGATTGGATGCATCTCTCTTAACCAGGCAGATTCCTTGATTTAAACCGATCTCTTTAAAGGAGCAATCAATAATTTTATATTTCTTTTCGCTTGTTAAAGCCCGAACAAGTAATTGAATATCTACCACTTGTGTACTGGCCTTAATTGTAAAAACAGCTTTTCTTTTATTATAGAAAATCCTGATATTATTCTTATTCAACGTATCATCATATTGATGAATGAGGCTTAGAATCGCTTTTTTTTCATCGCGAGCATTCATTTTTTTAGTACTGCAGGATAATTGAATGAGATACATCACATTCTGTTTTGATTTGGGTTCAGATTCTGATTTGAAGTCCGCGACTTTATCCTGCATGGCAATGACATGCTCTGTTGATGCCAAACAAGAAACCGGTAAGGTAGGGGACTTAGATGTTCTTGAAATAAGATAGTGATTTTTATCTATCTTTTGTTTTTTTACCATAGAAGTATTCACTTCAACGTTGCTTCCAATAAACATATAGGATGAATAACCAGATTCCCGGGAGGTACGGGGAGGAGTGGTGGAGTGCCGCTTCATGAACTGATCAATTTTTCTTTGTTCTTTTTCATCATCTATGCAAACAAGGCGCTTGCCAACTTCTTTATAATAGTGCTGTTCCTGCTCACTTGATGGATATTTTCTTTTCATGGTCACCTTGGTAAAAACGAATCAAAAAGAGTAATTATAACTCAATATTGTATGGAAATTAAATGAAGAAACAATAAAAAGTTTATTTTTTAAACACTATTATTGGTATTTATTTGCTCAATTGGTTCTATAATAAAATAGATAAGGAGGTGATCTGCTATGATTTTGAATATTACTGCAGTGCAATTTCCGGATAGGACGCTTGATGATATTGAATACAGTCGAAATATCTATAAAAGTATTGATTTCAATTTCGGCAAAGATGCTAATCTTGTATTAAATAAAGCCAATATAGATAGCTTTACACGTAGATTTAAGGAAATTCATAGCACTCATGCCAAGCCTCTTGAGGGAATGGTTACGTTAGGAAGAATGGGAAATATTTCTTCAGATATCATAAAATTGCTTCTGGCTTCGGAAGATTTCGTTAATATGCTGGATCATCGAAGTTTTTTAAAGCTCGTAGTAAGCTCAGATGAAATTGCACAATTTGTACTCGATAATCCTAAACTTAAAGCGAAACTTGATAGTATCGAACCTGCGATAGACACACAAAAATTTAAAAGCTCATGTACAGCAAGGGCGATAATGAAAATACTTCTTGAACGCGGGATTATTAAGCCAAGTGATTACACTGCAAGCAAAGAATTGGAAATATATAAAGAAATCTGGTTAGAACCTGGAAAAGTTGCCTCCCCCGAAAAGATTGTGGAGTACTTCCGTAAACATAATCTTGGTGCAGTTGGCGTTGAAATTAGGGAGTTATCTAAAAACTCACTCAATAAATACTCCAAAGATACAGTAGTAACCTCACTCTACTCACTGTTTAAGACAGAGGTTCCCACGAGAAAAAAATTAACTCTTGTAGGCATGAGCGAATCTGATTTTCCTGAAGGAATGACCACACTGATTGTCATCAATGTAGGAGTGCTCCACACTTTGTTGGGTAAGAAATGCGATGGGAAGTTTGAGGTGGTCGATCCGCAATTTGGCGATAAAAAAATATATAATGGATTCATGGATTTTCTTGAAAAAGAGCGAAGAAATCTCGGTGTGTTTTTTGAGATTTCTTCAGAGCCTGATGAATCTTTTAGGCCATGAAAGCACACTTTTTGTAGCATGCCTGAAGGCAAAGATGTACCCGGGGAGTAGCAAACCCGGGATTTCGCTATGATATCACGTGGCTGTTTTGCTCTTGTGCGAGAAGATAATCGTGTTCGAATTTTTCTATGGCTTGCAGCGTGTCTGTTTCTAATACTTTAGCTGTTCTAATGATCTCCTGTTTTAAATCGAGTAAGGTTGTAATGCTTGTCTCTTTACCTATTCTTGAAAGATGAAATGAAAGACGATTTAACTCACCCATAGGGGTATGTAGATCAATTTCCAAAATTTGTTTTTTTAAGTCACGATATTCATTATTTATGGTTACTATTTCTTGTAATAAATGACAATAGACTTCAA
The DNA here is from genome assembly GCF_977063405.2 of Legionella stuttgartensis. Classification (NCBI taxonomy): domain Bacteria; kingdom Pseudomonadati; phylum Pseudomonadota; class Gammaproteobacteria; order Legionellales; family Legionellaceae; genus Legionella; species Legionella stuttgartensis. The sequence continues at coordinate 149,942 of NZ_CDRUHA020000001.1, read as the reverse complement.
AAAATTTAAGTTTCAACTCGCTGTGCTTGAGGAACAACATATGGGCTTGATGCATTTCGGGAGCGAAAAGACGCATTGCATCCAATTTAGAGGGTGCCACTGCAAATATACCGTTATAAGTGCATCGGAATAAAAGGGCCATATCACAAGTTAGCTCTTTATACACAGACTGATACACTTCATCGATTACGCCACAAAATGCTGGGTCGTCCGAATTTAAAGAGATCATTTCATCTTTAAATAAAGTTTGAAATTGAGTATGAGCTTGTAAATTGGGGATTGATTTTGGAAAAAATGCAACATCACTTAAAGGGCATAGTTCAAGTGTCATGCCGTCATGTTTAAGTGTTTTTTTGAGTTCGGGATAATTTGCAACATTTCTTCCATGGGCAAATCGATCAAGATATTTTTTTGCAATTTCGAGGGTATGCTCTTCTGCCTCTGGTTCGATATGGGCAGTAATGAAATACCAAGGATTAGCAACTTGCTGCCTATAATGATTGAGTTCATCAAAAAAATAAAAAAAATTCTCTAGAGGGAACCCTTCTTCTGCTCCTGCAAAGCCTATAGTAGTTACCATAGGATTGGGAAATTGTTGAATGTTCTCCCATGTGTTCTGGAAATCTTTTGGGTCTATATGTCGTTCTTGATAATAGCGTAATCTTAAAGTGGTAACCTCTCCAAATTCTTTGACCCCTCGCGCAATGCCCCGATTATAGGCGAGGTTAAAATCAATAAAAGTCATATGTTCTTTACATTGAACCCAGGATATTCCTGGCAAAGCGAAGATGACATTATGTTGATAACAATATTTATAAAATGCATAAGTAATGTCTTCGATATCTTGTGGTGTTTTCAAAAGATTCGAAATACGTCGAAAGTCGTTGACAAATTGATCCAGATCATCTGAACCAGTAAATTTCCATTGTTGGGTCTGTTCATCGACTAAATCATAAGGAAAAGGGATGTTATTACGCTCCGCTATTATTTGAGCTGATTTAACATCGATCACAAAGCCAGCCTCAGCATGAACATGTAAATCTGTTTTAGGCATTTTTTGAATAAGTAGAGTATGAATATCAATATCTTCATTACATAAAGTTTGTAAATGGTCTAACTCTTCCGAACTTAGAGATGGGAGTGAAATTGAAAAGTCAGAGCGTGCTTCCTTAAAAAATCGTTCTTGCATATAACCCTCTTAATAATATGATTCCGATCTGCTTCGCGGGGTATGCTCCCACAGTAACTTATTATTTTCAAATGAAAAAAATTGATAAGCGTTTCGTATGCGTTTATTGCCTTCAATAACGACGTCAAGATGAGATTCGGTTATTAAGGGAAATTGGCAATTGTTTTCCAATACTGTTCTTGACAAGACCACTTTGAATCACAATAATTTCGATTGATTTTTTGACAATCACCTTGCTGCACGGATTGCCGGCCCTAACTAGGAAAAAAAATGAAAAATAAAATAGTTATGTTGGCTCTGACCTCTTTATCCCTTACGTACTCGCTCGATACTTATGCTGCGGATTACAATTTGAATGGTTTATCACTAAGCACCTCCGTAGGAATTCTTTCCGGAACGGCTCACGAATATGTTTATTATCCGCAAACACATACGAAGCTAAGCCAGCTCGATTGGCGCATAAAAAATGCTGCAATAATTAATGGGGAATTAAATTATGATTTCATCGGGTGGTTGAGCCTTAATGGGAGAGGCTGGACTACTGTAGCAAAAAATAAGGCGGCTATGGATGATTATGATTGGTTCAACCCAAATCAAGACTCTTGGACTCATTGGTCACACCATGATAATACACATCTTAATTATGCCAATGAATTTGATTTGAGCTTGAGGGCATGGGTGCTGCAAAAACCCGATTATCAACTCGGCTTGGCTGCAGGTTATCAATGGGATTCTTTTCGCTGGAAAGCGACTGGCGGTTGTTATCAATACAATAATGGAACCGATATCGGTTGTTTTCCTAGCTCTGAAGTCGGAATTGGCTACCAACAAAAATTTAGAACACCTTATGTTGGTTTAGCGGGGAAATATACCATTCATAATTTTGAATTTAATGCGCTTTTAAAATTTAGTAACTGGGTTTCAGCACAAGATCATGACGAGCATTATGCCCGCAACATCACGTTTGAAGAACATGGAGCTAACTTTAGATATTATGCCGCAACAATTAATTCCGGGTATTTTGTAACACCCAACGCGAAAGTTTTTGTTGAGGCTGCCTATAATCATTATTCGAATGGACGCGCCGATACTGAAATAACCGACAACGACTCCGGCGAGTACGGCTATGAACGTAATGCCGCAGGTTTATCGAATAAAAACTATTCCCTCGCGCTGGGTTTGCAGTATCTTTTTTAGAGTTAACTCACTGCTTCAGTAGTGAGTTTGAGTTCTTTCAAAAAAGCACCGAATACATGTCATAATCAAGGATTGTGGCGAGTATTTGGTGCTAGATACTTTATTAACTATGTTTTTTTGGGCGAAAACTCGTTCTCTAGATTTTTTTCAGGAGCCACATTTTTATTCTTAAATAGCGAATAATAATTGCGAGCAGTTTTTGAAGAGTTATAGGAGATCTCTTTTTCTTCTCCTAATTTGATGAATTCTTTTTTAGCACTCACATAATCCTTATCTTTTCGAGCTTGCTCTATAACGTTTAATTGTTCTGCGACAGTTGCAGGGATTTTCTTTTTCTTACCGTCTACTTCTATAGTATGTGAAGTCCATTGCAGTCCAACATTCCAATCTTTAGCCCGTATATATCGTTCTGCTTCATCCAAAAAGTTCCTGGCTTTATATTGCTCGGATGATTCAATTTCTTGTTTTTGCTTTGTTATTTGTTCGGATAGGACCGTAAGTTTTTCATCATAATCAATCCTAGGCTCTCCGTTTAAATCTTCCGCCATATTTTGGCGGGGAGTAATTTGCTTCAAAGCGTCACATAGCTTTTCTGCAGCAACTAACTGGGAATGAATTTTTATAAAGTCACTGTTTTTAAGGTCTATTATATTTACATCGGCCTCAAAAATATCCAAAAGAGAACTTAAAGACGGATATTTCTTTTCCGCGACCGCTGCAAGGAGAACTGGGGAAGGAAAATCATCTTTAATATTAGTATCCATAGCTTCTTGCAATTGTTTAGAAACTAAATCTGCATATTGCTTCGCTATAAATTCCTTATCAAAATCATCAATTTTTTTCAAAGCAGAATGAACTTCTTGGAGATTAAAGTGATTATCCAATCGTTTTATCGACTCAGTATAGAAGACTGCTCGCGCATTATCATGAACTTCTTTAAACTGGACCGTATTATCTTCTTTTACTATCAGACTGTTGGGATTTCCTGAATATGTAACAATCATAAATCTAAGCAGATTCGCTTCAGAATCTATGAACGTAGGAGAAATTCGTTGCGAAAATTTCTTATCCCGTGTAATTACTTCATCGATTTGGGCTTTTAATTTGGATAAGGCTTCGCGAAGTTGATTAGGATCCTGCGGAGGGGATTGGATTAACTTTTGAAGTTCTTGCTCGATTGCTTTTAGCGTTTGATGCGCATCCCGATAATAAGTTGTCACAAAATCATCTTGTAATTCTTTGGGTAAGTCCATGTAATGTTCAAGGGCTGACTCAAAAAATTGTTCCTTATAACGTTTTTGGACGGTTTCGTCTTTGCTTAGGCCTGGTAATTTCGCAAATATTGTCGACATTTTAACCGTCAATACAATTGGAGAATGTCGGAATTCATAAGTTGTAAAATTTGGAATGAGATCGTTATTTAATTTGGGACTATAGTCCTTTATTTTTTTTTCTTTTTCTTCAGATGGTTCTGCAATTAAATACTCAATAACGCCATTGTATGCACCTATTTCATAATTAAATTCAACCATGTATCGAATTGACGTATCTCCTTTTTCACTAACTTTAATGGCTCTGTAATTACTAAATTGTATTGTTGGCTCAACATTAGCACTCAGATCGTCAAGGAACAATACATCCTCTTCATTCAAAACGGCAGTTTTTTCAAACTCATATTTTCGGAAAGTAAGTCGACTTCGATAAAATGATTCAATTTGAGGAAGATGTTGAATAAAATATTCTTTATTCGCAATAATTTCTTGTACTTCTTCTTCCACTGCTTTTTCTATTGCTTCAGATTGTTTAGTTGGATCAAAACCATATTTTTTGAAAAGTCTGGATTTATCGGTATCAAAAATAAGATCTTTCAATATAGTTTGTAATGAAGGTTTGGGTTCTTTAGCTGAATCCATTAACCTCTTTGCTAGACCAAATAATTTAGCCCACGTTTTATCTTTTTCTATAAAATCACTAATTCCTATTTCTTTTGTTAATCGAGGATTTTGAAAATCCTCTAAAATAGCTCCCTCAACCCGTTGATAATAATCCTGATTCTTAAGGGCATGGTAATATTTTCTTAGCGAATCTAAATGCCTGAATTTGCCTCTAATTAACCTATCGGATCTTTGTTGGAGAGAATCAATTTCTTGTTTTAAATTCTTTAACTTCTCTTCGTTTAACTCTGTGGGCTCTAAAAGTTTGATTTCCTGTTGTAATTTATCAATTTTTTCTTTGAGCGCCAGATAGATTGCATTGGTTTCGTCTGTTAAGGAAGTAAAAGCTAAAAATGTCAGTGCATCCGGAATATCGATCCCTGTAGTCTCGCGTATTTGCTTTTTTATTGTTTCAACAGATACATCATCATGAATATCCAAATCAATTGTTCGATTAGTGGCGATAGCTACTTCTATGTTATGTATTTTGGCATAGTTCAGGATATTGATTAATTCTTGTTCTCGTTTCAGTTTATTTGTATGCAAATCGAGGAGTGTCTCATCAATATCAAATACAATGAGTTTGGGAACTTTAGGAAATGGATTTGTTTTTTTGGATTTCTTTTCAATACTTGAGGTAACATAATCAATTTCATCTTGAATTCTGCGAGCATCCCCTGATTTTGTCGCCTCACGCATGGCCTTAACTTTTAGGACATCTTCCATCGATTCGCTTAATGGCGGTACAGGGGGCTGCTCCTCTTCCATATCGGGACTAGCGGTCAATTCATTAACAACTTCTTCAGCTTGGTCACTTAGATGTTTATATTTTTCTTTATATTTAGCAAAGTGTTCTTTTAATTTTTTGTGAGCCTGATTGCGTACGTCCTTGGCCTGTTCTATGGATTTGCGATGCTCATCCATTGACGATACAACAGGAGGCTCCTCTTTCTTCTCGAGATTTTCAACAGGCGCTGTCACATTAGTGGATATAAGAAATGGAGTAGGAATATGTTTTGCAATTAGTTGCAACACTTCTTGACGAGCCATTTCGTAGTCTTTATCAGTTGGTGGACGTAGAAGAATTTCCTTTTCGAATGATTGACGCTTGCTATCAGCCAATGTATTAATAGCTTCTATTAGTTGGGTGATTTCCTTAGCGTAAACACCTTTAGCACTGTCACCATAAAACTCTTGTGGAAGTTTATCGTACGCCGCTTCTAATATTACAAGCCCAAGACCCGTCACAAACTCACCAAGATTTTCTCCCCTTGGTTTTACTTGTAATACTTCCACTTGGAATAGTGGGGCTATTTGCTCTCTATTTCCTTGGAATAATTTATCTAAAGTGGATATGATACCGGGAGTCACTTCTGACTCGCTCAGCCCATGTATGGTTTTAAGTGCGGTAAACTGTTTGTTTAGTTCATTCCATTTTTCTTGAGTAAGTTTATTAGCGGCTCTTAAGTCCCCTAACTGTTGATAAAGCAAGTTCATTGTATAGATTATTTTTGAAGGTTCTATTTCAAAATAGTCATAGCCTAAAATAAACAGTTGCTCTATAAACTTACTGCGTTGTATTACATACGAATCCAGCTTATCTTCGTGCTGGCCTTCTACTTTTTCCAGTAATTCAAGATGTGGCTTCCATTGAGTGTATTCTTTTTGTAATTGATCGAATTGTTCTCTTGTCAAACTCGTTTTTATCAACGCATCAAAGATGCCATTAATTTTTTCGGAAATATTCGCGTGTATATCGATTTTGAGAGCTAACTTCTCTGATTGTTCCTCTAGATTATTCCAATTGTTTAAATAGCCATCTTGTAAATGAGCTATAAATAAAGATGCGTACTGCTTTAATTCTGCAATGGAGTATTTTCCTTCTTCCGTGCTGCCATCTAGTTTTTCTAAAAGCTCGTCTCTTTTTATATTGAACAGCTCAATAGTTTGTTCATAGCCTCTATTTCTAGCTTGTAAGTCAAAGAATAAACCCAGCTCCTGAGGATTTCTTCTCGCTTCAAATGCCTTTAATAAGAAATCGGTAGAATTATTATTCGCATTTACCGATTGTAATAATGCTTTCGTTGATTCAGAAATTAAAGGACTTTCGCAAACATCTTTAACCCAATTGTCTAATTGATCCAGGGGAGTCGCACTTAGCTCTTGATATTTTTCCATTAACTCAACAAGCGCTTTATTATCTTTGGTAACTGGAGTTTTATCTTGTTTACCAATTTGTTGGGGGTGTTTATCAAGTTCTTGCTTTAGTAACGTGCCATAAATGATATAAATTTCAAAATGTTCATCTTTACGAACAGACGCAGAGGAGCTGTCTTGTTGAATTGATGGTTCAATCCTCGCAATATGACGCTCTTGTATGTCGGTTTCTACAAACGATTTATTATGGTCTGGAGTCTTTTCAGCCCTCATCGCGGCGAGTCTCTTTTCTGGAGTTAGTTTACTATATTTTTCATTTAAGGATGCTAAAATATAAGCAATTTGCGCACTACGTCCCTTTCCCCCTCGACAATGTGTGTGGATGTTTTGCTCTGGAAGCTGTCCTATTTCTTTGACATAGGCTAATTCCTCTTCTGTTAATTCGAGTGGTTGCTTATCGCGTATAGGAAAATGATGTACTTGGATGGGTTTATTACCATTGATGCTAATTTCATAAGTGATAAATCGGCCTACTTTGTTAATGGGAATAGAAGTAACATGGAGGTTTTTGAGTTCAGGAATATCAGGAAGTATTACATTTCCATTAACATCAGGTATAAAATAATTATAGAAATCATCTATTATTTGCCCTTTTGCTATTGTTCGATCCTCACTCAAACCATCTTGTGGATAATAAGGCAGCACTCTACCCATAGCAAATACATGGGTAATATTATTATGTAGTAAATGATTTAAATAGCCTGCAATATCTTGATCCAGCTCGTAACTCTCTGGAGCTTGGGGGTTCGTAAGTGATTTTGCAGCCTTAGGCCCTGGGGAAATTGAAATATTGGTATCTTCAAATTTAAAATAGCCCATTCCAAACATGTTACGAGCTGGGCCTGATAATTCCATACTTAAAGGATTTTTAAGTAATTTAAAACTGTTGTTTGGCCAAAAATATTCCAATCCTTCTTTAGCTAATCCCATACTCGGCCGATTCGATTTCGTATACTCTTGTTCTACAGCACTAAGAGCAGATTCTAAAACGAGCATTTCCCGTAATGAGAGCAGCTTATTGAACTTAGATTTCAGTCGTGTTCGAATTCGATTCTCATCGAACGTGATACCATATTGAGTTGCAATCGCTTTATTTATAGAACCATCCGCATTAAATACGCCATAAGCGTCAAGTTCACGTAAGGATAAATAAGATTCAGATCTCGATGTACTTTTTATTTTTACAAATTTCCCATCAAAAACAGCTTTATCTATCTGATTAGGATCTAATAATATTTGATCTAATCGTCTCAAAAACTCCTGTTTTTCGTTTTCTGTAAATGGGGTCTGTTTTAATATATGTCCAGACCCTTTTTGTTTCTTGGATTCTTCGCGACTTGCCTGCCGCAGCGCACCGTCATTATTACCTTGAGTATCCAGCACTGTAATAATCTGTTGATTGTACCCTGTTTTTAATGCACCCCATTCTTTCATTTTTTTATGACTATAGGCATAAGTAAAATCCCCACAGGCATATCCATCTTGTTGGGGAATAAGGGGGCCTGTGAGTTCAATCGTGATTTGAGCCTCATTGATCCCACATTTTTTTAACATCTCCAGGGTAATTTCTTTGATTGCCTTTGCACCACTTGGACCATAAGGATCAAATAGTTCAAGCTTATATTTACCGCTGGCGTCAGCGGGTTTCGTTAAATAAATACCACGCCAATGCCCAGGGCCTATTGGGATTACAATATGTTTAATTTTTTCATCTTTAAGGGCTAAAGCAAGACCTTCTTGGGATGCATTAATAGACCCTGAGTCGAAACGGTTTAGTATGACTTGAACATCAATGTCCCCATGAGATTTGGGCATTAATAAGGTCATGTCATGATCTTGCAATTCATCGCGTATATTACGCTGATGAATAAATTTTTGATCAAAATGGCCTTGGGCGCGATGTTTACGCCTATTTTCCTCCGTTTCGCGATCCATTTGCTCTTGGAGGATAAAATAAATAGACTTAGCAACATCTGTAAGTAATGACTCATCAAAAGGCTTTCTGAGTTGTGAATCTAGAAGTTTAAGCACTTCCTCACTTTGGGCTTTTAAGCGCACACCCACTCGATTATCTCCATAATTCGCCGCTTCGGTATTAACGGCGTCGAGAAGTTTTATTTGGAGAGGAGTTAATTTTTTATAACGTTTTTTTAAAGCTTCAAAACTGTCTATCCGCATCTCATCACTTAATGGCATATAGCTGTTCCTCAAGTAAGTTGCTACTTCGTTAAAAAACTTCCGAACATTCAAGTCCTGAAAATTTGTTCACTAAATCAATATGTTAAAACACTATAAAGATTGATCCATATTTTTAGAGGGTAATCGTTGATTACCTCTCCTGATCTCTTATAGGGTATTAATTTATAATGTCAATTTATTTGGTTCTATGATGAAGTTTAGCGCACTAATATTAAGGAAATATGATCAACTTTTTTGAGTTGAAAGATCCTGGCTGCAACCAGTCCAGGCTTCTTTTGGATAAGCAATTTTGTGGTTTGTTATGGAGTCAATTTCTTATCCTCTTCTTGATTCTCTTCAGGCTTAAACGAGTCTTTATAAAGTGCCTTGAAAAATTTTGTGTCTTTATAAGTTTGGTTTGCTACTATGCCTCCAGCGACAAACAGACCTACTCCAGCAGCGGCAGCGCTTAATAGTACTAAGAGGGCTTTTCCTAGCAAATTGAGACTAGGAGTTAACTTAAATTTGTGCGCTATTTCCTGAAGCTCTTTCTTATTTTCCTTATGTGCTGGCTCTACTAAAGCCTGGGCTGTTCTTGCCAGTGCTTTTAACACATCAGTTTTTGTTTTAGGTAAGCGAGCTACATCAGTAAGAACTGCTTCAGCAGTTTCTAAAACCTCACCTAAATTATTATGAGGATTTTCCTTATTTTGTTGAAAATATTGAAGTTTAGTAATCTCTTCTTTCGTTTCCTCATTGTACACTAGATTATCCAAATAAAATTGGAACGCCTCACGTTGAATGCTTTGAGCGGTTTTTATTAAGCCATCTAATTGTTGTGCCTCTTCGACCTTATTGTCTCTCCTCAAAGAATCTTGTGTTCCTATAAGATTCTTAATCTCCTTTGCCAAGGTTAGTATCTCATTGAGGTTTTTTTTCTCTTTTTTCAATACATAATCTGCATAGGCTATTACTAGAAGAGCATTTTTTTCTATACTCTTATCAGAGTGCTCTTCTTCTTTGGGTAAATATTGAGATAGTTGTCGATCAGTTTTTCTTAATTCTTCGAGCACCTTGTTCTGTGCAATATCTTTTATTGATTCTTGTTGCAGATTATCTGAGCGAAAGGTTTTTTTCAGAAAGTTATAGCAATCAAGGGAGTTAGAAAGGTAACTCTGAAATAGTTTTTCGGCTTCACTTTTTAAGATCGGATCTAAAAGAACCAATTGCTGTTCAGATTGTATTGTTGATCGAATTTTCTGAAACTGACTTAGACTAAGAGTTCTTTGTGTCTCGGTAAAATTGAGCGCTTGTTTATCTTCAGCATTTATTTGATGCGTCTCATCCGCTGAATGGTAAAAAAGATCTCCATTGTTTTTTCGAATAAATAGATGAGCTGAGGGGGTTAGGGAGCGAGCTTGTAATGCGTTCTCTATCTTTTGATTTTTTTCGTCGATATGTGCATGGGGATCAAAATCATCGATTGGGAGGATGTGAGCAATATCTCCTTTAAATTGTTGTAAAATAGTTAGAGCCGAGTTCATCGTGGATTCTTTTGCAAAACAGGCTGAATCAACGTTACCCAAATCATATATGGTTTTCATCGAAGCATTAAGACGAGAAATGAGGGCTGCTGCCTCCGTTTGAGTGGGTTTTTCGATTATTCCAATTAATGAATTTAAAGCTGCATGTTTCAAAACGGCCTTTTTTTGATCATCTTGCTTGAGATTTTGCAAAATTATTTTAGCCTCATGAGCAATCAAATAATTGTTAAAATTAGTGGGTATCTGCATATCGGCCCCTAAAAGTGCGTCAATGCGTGCGAGCAATGCCGAGCTAAGCGCTCGTTTAGGTTCTGCTGACATATCTCTGGAGCGATTGATCCCTTCGATTAAAAGCAGACAAGATTCTAAATCTTGACCTTCAATAAATTGCTCTTTGATTTTATTTATAGTGTCTGGCTCTTGCTTATATAACTTAAGCAGTAAGTTAAGTTGATGCTGTTTCGTATCGATTTTCGGAATCTCTGGTAATGCATTGCCAGGATAAAATCGGATGTCGGTAAAGCCAGTAATTAATGAAATCATTAATGAAGCAATTTCAGGATTGCCCTTAGGATAAGTACTTTCAAGATAATTCAAATCTCCTATTAACGTACCTTCATTGTCTAGTTTAGAGAGCATCTCTTTTAACGTAGGATAGCCGATAAATTTCCAGGGTTGAGGCTGGGGTGGATTAAGGGAGGTCAGAGTTTCTAAGTTTTTCTGCACTATTTCCGGAGTTAGATAGGTCTTGAGGATCTCTTTTTCCGGGGAGGCTCTATCGAGCTCACGATAATATCTTAATAATTCCAAAAATTTTTGTGGGTTAGATGCAGTATTAGCTATTGCATCACGAATATTGGCTTCGATGAGTACGAGTTTTTCTTGTTCGCCTGGGTTTAAATCGGGTTCTTTTTCTTGTTCTTTTTTAGTGCGCGAAGTCAATACCATGAGCTTAGCTAAATCATCAATATTCTGGGACCCTTCCATAGCTAAACCAAGTTGAATGCTGGAGCGAAGTAGCACTATATCATTTTGATTATTACAGTCATTTGTTGAAATTTGCTCGATTAAACTCTTCCATTTATCCGAATCTTTTTTTGCAAGTACTTTATAACGATCAAGGGTTTTTTGTTTTATTTCCTCAATAAGCTCTTTTCTGAAAAGTGATTCTTTTCCATTAAAAGTATTCTCTATAATTACTTCAAGAATCTTTCCCCGAAAAACGGGATTCTGCAGGCTTACAGAGTTCACTACAGTAAACAATTCTTTCATGCCTTCAGAAATGGACTCTTCCGCGCTTAATTTTTGATATAATTCGACAATATTCTCCGTATCCTTTGGACGCCAACAGGCTAATATCAATTGTGCATAGATGCCTTTTTGTTTTTCCTTAATCTCTTCTTCTTGAGGTATCGATTTTAATAAGTCTAATAAAGGCTGTTTGTTATTTGCTAACTCCTCCGCATGCGTTTCAACAAATTGTATCAATTGGCTAATGGAATACCCCTGAATCAAGTTCCTGATATAATAGTCTTCGGTTTGCTTTCTATCTTTCATAAAGACTGGTACCGTATGCATGCGTCCATTTAATTCGGGGTAATAGTAATCGCTTGTATCCATCTTTTTGACCATGTTGTTCACTTCTTCTTTATCATCAAAAATGATGAAGTTTTTTGATAGTGAATTATGATGCGCCGCATGGAGAAGCATTCTTTCCTTGCCACCTCTGAAATTATTTCGCTCGGGTAAAGGAAATGACTCAGCTACAGGCAATAATTTGCTTTTGATTTCATCGACCAGTTTTTCATCTTTTTGATCACGTATCTCGTCCTTTGTAGGAGATTTTTTGGGGTTGGTTTTGGATTCTTTCGACGCAGTGTGCTCACCCGCTGCCCTTGCTTTTTGACGTCCTTCTACCGCAAGAATTTTTTGTTCCCGCTCCTTATCCGGCCCTAGTTTCTTTTTTTCTGATGCGCTAAGGTCTATTTCTTGATTTTTCCTTCGAAAATTTAATATTTTTCTCTCGAACTTTTCGATCGTATTATGATAATAGTTCCCTAGTTTGACATGGCCTCTTTCATCAAGATCTAAATAGGGTGAAGCATTTACGAGGACATAGCCTATTTCAATTCCATTTTTTTTTAATTCATCAATCACCAGGCAGCGAAAACTGTGTTCTTGTCCAATTACATCTAAATTTTTCATCTCGAATGCTGATAAGATGTTTGCCTTTTTGATGCCCATCGTTTTTAGCGCTTTAAAAAGATTCGTATTAAATTTTCCTTCGCTATCAAGACAGGTACCGTCAACGTCTAATAGAATCTCTGGAGGCTGGGGGGGGACAGGTTTTGGCATGACATTCTACCTCGTAACTTCTTTACTATAGTATAAATTATGCCCATAAGTTAGATTTTTAGCAAGTAGATTGTAGTCAGTAAATTCAACGTGTTTATTTTATAGTCAGTCCCGGGTTTGGTTGGTTGGGCATTTCTTCAAAAATTTTATGCACAAAAAAATTCATTTGCGCTGAATCGGCTTTTTTCCGAAATAACATATTAACAAACTCTGCTGCTTCGGTAGGCCAACGATCTTCAGGGTTCGACTCCTTGCCATTTTCCTCTTTGATAAGGGTATCATTTTCTTTTAAAAAGGTTTTTACTGCTTCTTCATCATAGGCTACAAGAGCTCCAGAACGTATACTTAAAAAGCCACCCTTGGGTATTACCTTGTATTCTTTCTTATCTATCATATGGATGTATTTATTTTTATTTGTGTCATAGGCATATAACTCTTCTTCAGTAGGAACCGGGATAACAAAAAGTTTTAGTCCATTTTTTTTTAATAACTGATTCACTTGGAATGGTTCAAATCCGGAACCACGGATCTGATCTAATGGCAAATAACCCAATGCTTTTGTTTTGCCAACCTGGGCCAAATCCTTCATTTCTGGATGCGAAAAGAAGTCATGAATAGATTGTGTTGGAGCAAACAGAGGTTTACTCGTACTAACTGGCTTTTCATCTGAAGGCGTAGTCGCTGCTACTTTATTTTGGTTTCCTTTATGTTTCTTTTTAAAGAGTTCTTTTAATGATTTCATGATGAGTAATTAAAGCAACATTTGTATAAATTATATGCATAATACGGAGATTCATCAAAAAAGTGACATGAGGTAGAGCCAATTAAGCTGGAGTGAGTTCAGACTGATTGAAATTTCGTTAGCTAATTTTGGTAACCATTGTGGATAAGAAATTGATTATGCTTTGAGATTTTTGTTGGAATTATCCTATACTCTTAGATAAGTAAAATAAGAGGTCATAAAAAATGAACAATGGAAGACCCGAATCCGAAACAATTAATGATGCTATCTTAAAAATTCTAAATACATTATTAGAGTTGGAAATGGCGGGCGTTGTACGTTATACCCATTACTCTTTTATGGTCTTTGGCTTTAATCGCATCCCTATTTGTAAATGGATGCGTGAGCAGGCGCAAGAAAGCTTAAACCATGCTCATTTAATCGGTGAGCTTATCACTCATTTTTCCGAGCATCCCTCACTTAAAATTGGCAAATTATTAGAAACTCATCAACACAACATTGGGAATATTTTAGAAGAAGCCCTAGAGCATGAGAAACAAGGTTTGCATTTGTATTATCAATTATTACAGCATGCAGAAAAAAAATCGGTGTTAGTCGAAGAGTTTGCCAGAAAAATGATTCAGGAAGAAGAAATGCATATTGGCGAAATCCAAAAAATGTTGACTCCTCCTGGGATGTTAAAAAATTAGAGTATCCATCCTAACTCAAATTCCTTTTGTATTTATGCTAGTAGTGACCCAACAATAGGTTTTATGTTGGGTCTAAAGAATCAACTGCTTTTGTTGCAAGCAGTTACGCTTACGGAATGGGTTATCTTAAAATGATCCAAACTTATGCATGTGATAACTCATCGAATGGGAGAATTGCTCTGTTGGTCTTCTAATGCTGCAGCTAATTTCTTTTCGTGAGCCATTCTAAAGAACGATTGCAACGTACACGCATGGCGATAGATACTCTTTGATACAAAATGACTAGGGTTTCCCTCCTTGTCAGTTTGTAATAAATATCCCTTTTCTTTAGCATCCTGGGCTTTCATAAACGATACCACACATTTATTAGTCGATTCAGAAAGCTCAAATACCGCCGCATTATGCCAAGGAGTTCCTCCTTCAGAGTGATCTTCATGCAACCATAAACCAATTTTATCAGAAGCTACTGTTTTAGGATGACATGATATTCGCAATGCATTGGGTTCAATTATTGATAGATAATCGCTAAGCGCAGCGCTCATTCGAGCTACACCTCGAGCAATATGTTCAGCTTCTTTCTTAATTTTTGACCCCGACTTTTCTGGGTAACCCATTTTTAGTTCAGTGGTAAAAAATTGGATTTGTCCTCTATATAAATTGATGCTATTTCTATCTTCATCATTTTGAGGTGTTCTTAGTCGTTGCCTGAAATGTTCTTCAGTTTCTGCATACTTGTTTAAGTCAACTTGACCCGCTAAATTAATAATTTTGATATTCTTTAAATCGTTTTTCTCTATCATGCTCTGTAATTTTGCGAGATAGTTTTCACGTTTTTCTTTGGAATGAATATCGGGAAATACATCTGCAAAAGCAAATCCATCCGTATAAATAACAATTTCAGCTCCAGGACCATAAACGGATTCTATTTTTTTACAGAGATTATTTAAGTGTTCTAAAGAAAGGAGTTCTGCCATATCCGGAGAATCACTAAGCGTCTTTCCACGAACTGGGGCTTTTTCTGGAAAAGAAGGCGCTACAATTCGTATTTTTTCTCCATTAGTGACCATAGCATCTATTTTCTTGACTGCTTTATCTGAAAACTCAGCGATATCATGACTTTTTTTTTCATCTTCAGGGATTCTTCTGTGCTCTGAAAGTATTTTCAAAATTTCACTTGTAAGAGGATGCGGCATAAATACTCCAATCAAATTTTTAAGAACGGTCATTTCAATCCGCTGATTTTTAGATTGATAAAAGCTCGGAAAGCAACAACAAAAAACAACAAGACCAAAATTTGACCGATAATGTTACAATAAATTGAACATTAAGTAAATATTTGGTTCTGGTGGATTGATTTATGAGCAATTGATTTTTTATAGGATAGGACTTCCAGAAGGGGATAAAAGACGGATTTATATTTAGTAAAAAGGAAAACAAATAGCCTGGTTGAAAAAAAAAGGAATTGTTGAGTTCGAAACTATTTTAAAAGATATGCGTATAAGGTAGTCTGCGCTTAAGTAATTAGACTGAAATTTTAACTTATTGTATATGGCGAGATATAAATTTGAAGTAACTACCTTACAGGACGAAGATATTTGTATATCAGCTCGGGATAGAGTAACAGGTGAACAACATGGTTATGTTCAACTTACCTCTTCTTTGACATTGAAAAGAAAAGAATTAATAGAAATAGCTCAGCTATATGTTCACTCCAGTAAAAGAGGTTCCGGCTTAGGGAGTATCCTTGCATCCAGAGCCATTGATTATGCTCTTAAAATGAATAAAGGCATTCATATGCTGATACAACCCGGCTCTGAAGGATTTTGGAGAAAATATTTTAATGCCCGTTTTAATGGAAAACGGATGACATTATTGGGTGGAGATACCTTAAATTCAAAACTCTTTGATGGGGTTGTATTCGAAATATCGATGGTGAGTTTAATTCAAAACTATAAGTTTCCGCGAAGTAAAGAGTTACGCTCGCCTGGAATCGAGCGAATATGTCGGATTGTGTGATGTTCCGTGATGCAAAGCCAAAACATAGCAGAGCCTCAGATTTGCTAATCCCGTTAATCAGAGAACAAACACATATTGTTGGCTTCAATGCCGTCGTACCGTATGCAGGGGTTGCTGGTGAAAGTGATATATGTTGTTACCCCGAGTAATTTTGGGGAAAGAATTTTCTTCTTAACCAAGTAGATACTGTCTTTAAAAGCGAGCTAAGTGTTTCATTAAAAGGTAGGTAGGTTGCTTTTTAACGGATGTATCTACGAGGCATTTACGGCCACGTTATCCTGGGAGTTTAAGACGAAGGATCTCCTGATTTTACTCATACCCATCTTTTGTAGATCCCTCATTGCGTTCGGGATTGACGCATCTGCCACTATTACTTTCTTGCTTGCAACCAGGTTATTAGGTCTTCAGTTAAGAGCGTAAAGTAGAATTAAGTTGTATGATTCCCAGATCCCCAGTGTTTTTTCGGCCTATAGTTAAATCAATTTTAAGCAATTGGGTTACATTACCATTTTCAAATTGATAGTTAATCTTTAAAGGAAGAGAGAGTGTCCATTGATTATCTCTCGATTCAATGAGTTGGGGCGCCCCATCTATTTGACTTATTGCGCTTAGTTTTTTGGTCTTAAATGCTTTAATGTTGCCTGACTTTTCCAGGGCATTTATAAATTCATTCCATCCCTGTTCCGTATAGCAAGATTGTAGTTTTTTCAATTGTGTATCGATGGATTCAGAATCAAAATTAAAGGATTTAGTGGCCGCATATTCAGCCCAAGCTAAAATCGTAGCTTGATTAATATTTCTTACATCAACAGGAGTTTTATAATCACAATCGATTAAGCCTACAGTTTGTTCCACTGCAGTTTGTTGCGTATTTTGTAATGTGTGTTGATTCGATTGAGTTATTGGAGATTGGTTGTTTGTTCCGGTATCTGTATTGGCCGGCTCCTTAAGTGCAGCAATAATTCGCATAATTCCAAATTCGCCGGTAAGTTTACGTCCCATAGTTAAATTAACATTCAGAAATTGAGTTACGTTAACTTGATTGTTTTGATAAACAACTTGTAAGGGGAGTTCTATATTCCATTGATTATTTTTTGTTTTAATTAGTTTGATTTGTCCATCAACCTTACTGGTCATAGTAAAGTTTTGTGTTTTAATTGCCTCAAGGTTTCCTGATTTATCTAAGGCATTCTTAAAATTCTCCCACCCTTTTGCAGTATAACAAGACTCTAATTTCTTTAATTGAGACGTTATCGATATGGAATTAAAATCAAAAGATTGGGTTGCAGCATATTCTGCCCACTTTATAACCAGATCTTCATCAATCTTTGTCATCTCGTCAGGAATTTTGTAATCACAATTAATTATCTCTGAGGATTTATTAAAGGTCATTTTGGGAATTTGAGATGGTTTAAGTGGCGTGCCATTTTGAACGAGTTGTACTTTATTATTTTGTGGTATTTTTTGAATCGGATCGGCTCGATTAGAAAGTAAAATGGCATTGGATGCCAAAGGCGCAGCCCGATTGGAGGATAAAGGAAGCACGCTAGGAAGGGTTTTCATTTGTAAAATGACGAGCTCGCCACTTATTTTCCTGCCTAAAGTTAAATTAACATTAAGTAGTTGATTAATTTGATTTTTATTATTTTGAGGCGCTATATGGATTGGCAAGGAAGTGTTCGTTTGATTGTTTTTATTTTTGCTAAGTTGCGGTTCTTTTAATCTTTGTTGATTGACGGGATTTTGGGTTTTAATTATTTTTAAATTATCTAAATTGGTCAATGCAGGATAAAATTCAGCGAGTTCGTTTTCTTTAAAATAGGCTAGTAATTTAGGCAATTTAGTATCAAAAATATCTGATTTAATCGCGATGAACTGATGATTAAGCCATTCAATTCCATTTGCCTGTGCAGGTTTTTCAGTGGGGTTTCCTTTAACATGCTTTAGAGCGTTCTTGGAAGTTAATTTTGCTACCTGAGTTTTTTTTGCTTTTCCCTGATTTAAGCCTTGATTTTTTGGTGCATCAATAAGGTGTTGGAGAAATTTTGTATTGCTATGTTCTGATTTTAAACACAATCCTGGCTGGTTTAAGACTCTATCCATCTCAGAAAACACAGTTTTTGGATTAAAGACAAATAAAGAAGTTAGAAATGAAGTCCCCAATTGTTGCAGGTTTTCCACATTATTTATTTGATCACTCACTCCCAAAGAAAGACTTTTCAGCGCCTCTCTTAGGGATGTTGCTTTTATCGATATTGAGGCGGAACGTGGTGTGGTGATCATTTGCACGATTCCGAGTTTGAACGCATTTCTCCAGCTAATAATGATGTACACATTGAGAAAATGGGTTATCTCTTCTTGATCATTCTTGTAAAAAACTTTAATAGGTACTGTCATTTTCCATTGATTTTCCTGATCATCAATAACTTGAACTTCTCCATCCAACGTACTGCTCACCGTTAAATTTTGAGTTTTAATTGAATTAATATTTCCTGAGTCTTTTAATGCATTAGTAAAACCAAGCCATCCATTTTCAGTGTAACATGCTCTTAAATTCTTCATCTGAGTATCAAAGGACGGAAAATCAAAATTAAAAGAATGGAGTACAGCATATTTTGCCCAGTTTATAATCAAGGTCTTATCAAGTTTTTGAGTGTCACCAGAAATCCTATAATCACAGTTGATTTCGACTGACTGAGGTTTTGTTGTAGCATTTGATTTTTGGGACTGAGCCAACTTTGCACGTGTAGATATTTTTTCGGAAATAGTATCTGGAGTTTGTACAGCATATACTTGGGTACAGATTAAATTAAATAATGCTCCGCAAACTATATTTTTTTTCATGAGATAACATCCTTATTAATATCTAATAGTTCTTTGCTGACATTTTGTAATTATAGTTAATATTTTTGATTTAACTCTGCTTATTTAAGTGTATTAAATAGTACAGGAATTTCAACACAGAATGGATGAATCTTATTGCTAAAATAATTCATTAATGGGGCTCTCCTGGGAGAAGCAAGCACAACCCAGGTTTTTCTTGGTACTGATTTCCCGGGTTATGGCGTACGCCTTCACCCGGCTACTATTATGTTAATTTCATTGACGCTAAAGTTGGCTCTTCAAGCTTAGTTCCTTCTTTCTTTAAATTTAGGAGCTGCTTGTTTAAATCATCTCGTTTGACTTTATTGTTCCAAATGAGCAGATGAGCTTTACTCGATATTTCTTCTTTAATCTTATCAATTTGTTTAGGTGTTAGTTCCTGTGTATGACGGTAGTACGCATAGAGTTGGGCGCAAATCTCTTCGATTTTTGCTTCCTCACTTAGACCCTCATTCTCAGATTTTAGATGAAAATCGATCACGGAACACAATGTGGCGTGTACATTGTTCATGTGAAACGCAGACATAAATGCACGATAATATGCACTATTACGAACAAATAAAGGAATGATCGGATTTTGCAAACTCCAAAAACCATCCAGTCTAATAACATGAATAGGAACTTTATTGATTAATGCAAGCTTGGCAGCTCCTGTGTAGACTCTAGGTGGTTCTTGACCTATTCGTGAAAAATTCCCTTGGGGAAACAATGCGACGCAGCCATTTTCATCAAGGGCTTTACTCGCTTCCTCTATGGCCCCGGCATTGGCAGGACGTCCAGTTTCGTTTTTAGTTGCTTTTGATTCTACCGTTATTGCATGGAACATATTGAGAAAAGGCTTCACACCAGGTATGGAATTATAAGCATCTGTGGCAAAAAAACGTGGTGGTGTGCCTTTTATTTTTGAGGCAACAACAACGGCTTCCCAACCCGTTCGATGTGGGCCTACTGCAATGAGTTGCTTTTCTGTATTAGTAAGCTCTAAGTCTCCATTTTTTGTATGCATCATTCGCGTCATAAGCAATAAAAAACCAGCTAATATTCGCGCAAAACGATTTTCATAGTTTAAGTGATTGTTCGACTCAGAAATTTTCGCAATCGCGTAGGTTACCATCGCCAGGCCAGCAAGTAAGAATAAGAGGGTAAAAGTACTTGATGCAGATTCATCATTATTATTGAGTTGTTCTATATTGGAATACATGTTGATTACTCCTTGTAAAGACTAGATATATTAAGAGCTAGCCATCCAAAATCTGTTATAGTACCTTTAAAATTGATGTTGTCAATTAAATATCCAAAAAGAAGGACTTAAATATTCAGGGGGTACTTTTAGTAAGATAGTCTTGATTATTGGGTGGCGTGAGGTGATAACGAATCTATCCTGGTTTGCGCAATATAAAGAAGAATATTGCTGCATACTCTTCCTATAACCAATGCTATAGAAGCGCTGAGTAGCCCATTAATGGGATAAAAACTATAGAATAAAACGAGTGGAAGAACTAACCCAATTAATTCCGCAAAAACAGACCATGTTAATACATGGGTTTTAAGTTGATGAATGATTACAGAACGTTGCCAAATCACTAATAATGTAAGTAGGGGATAGATGATTAATATCTTTAAAGGGAGAACCGCAGCTTGAGCTAGATCAGATTGCAGTACGTTAATTTGTGTTAAATAAACATTTAATAGAGGAGTAAATATAATTCCGGCAAGGATTGCAAACATAATGATGGTGATATAAGCAAAAAACTTTTTTAATTGTAACGCGTTAGACTCACTAAGATTTAAAAAATAAATTACTACGTTTTGTAACGACATCGCCGTTGATTTGAAAATCATAATAAACCCATTGATAACGGGAAAAACTGCAAGTGATATGGTTGGATTAACGCCATAGTTCAGAAAAACGGTAATGATAGGAGTAGTTATAATACTCGCTACGGTGGTTATAATTAATGGGTAATAGAAATGTGAAATTCTATAATAGGAAATTTTATAAGAAGAATTCAGCGCAAAAATTTCGTGTATGGATTTTCTGGCAAAAACACGGGTAATTGTCGCTTCAACGAACAAACCAATAGAGAATCCAATTGCTGCCACATAAGCACTATTTAGAGCGCTAAAATTTGCTAGGCATACTGCCGTAATCACACTCGCTATAAATCGAAAAATAATCGCATAAAATATAATGGGCTGCTTATCTCTAGAAATTAATACTCCTTGATTGAAGGCTTTGAATCCTGCAATAGCAAAAGCAGGGAGGAGAATTGTAATTACATGTTGGCTAATAACCGCAATTGATTTGTCGAATGATAATCTTGTGATGAATAAATATTGATACAGGGGCGTTAATACAAACAACATCATGCAAATTAATAAAAAACTTACGACGTAGATAAAGAAGTTTCTAACTTTTTTGTAAGAATCTTTATTCTTTATCAACTTTATAGCAACCGTATTGAACATTAATAGTGGCGATTCTGCGAGCAAGAATAGGGAGTAGCCAAGACCAAATGCGGCTAAATTAAGCTTTTTATCCGGCAGGTACGTTATGATTATGGTTAATAGAGGAAATTCAAAGGCTAGCACGAGCCATAAAAACAACAAAGGGGCCCAAAAAATAAAAATTGTTTTATTGCTAAGCACTTGTGCTGTCATAGAGTTATAATTCGCTCAATCGCTTGTAAAAAATGATCAATTTCTTCACTAGTATTCGAATAGCCCAGACTTACTCTAACAGTACCATTTGGAAAGGTTTTTAATGCTTTGTGTATCAGTGGGGCACAATGCAAGCCTGTTCTAACAATAATATTATAGTTATCGGAAAGCAACGCGCCGACGTGTGAAGGCAACATGTTATTAACGGAAAAAGAGATAAGAGGAATTTTTTTATCCGGATCTTCAGGGCCATAAATCTTTATTCGCTCAAATTGTTTCAAGCCAGCGAGGCATTTGCTGCATAACGCCTGTTTATGAGCAAACATGCTTTCAAGCTTTTGTTGCTTAATATATTCAATTCCTGCGGCTAACCCTGCTATTCCAATGTAATTTGGTGTTCCTGCCTCAAATTTCTCTGGAGCCACAATTGGATGAAAAAAGGGGGCAGAATTTGTGCCTGTCCCGCCAGTAATCACTGAATCAACACATTTTGTATCTCGAATATAAGCCATGCCAATGCCAAAAGGGCCCAGCAAACTTTTATGACCTGTCGCAAATAAAAAATCACAATTTATCTGCTCTACATCAATGGGTAAAATTCCAGCGGATTGTGAGGCATCAACTGCAACCTTAACATTAAATTGCTGTGCTATCTTTATGATGTCTTGAATTGGATTAATGATCCCTGTGACATTGGATACATGATTAACGATAATTAATTTAGTATTACTTTTAATAAGTTGTGGCAACACATCCAATTGTAATTCGCCATTGAGATCACAGGGAATACGGCTTAATTCAATATGCCGGGAATCTTGCAAATAATGCAAAGGACGAATGACTGAATTATGCTCCGTATCCGTATAAATTACATGGTCTTCATTTTTAATAAATCCCAGCAATACTTGATTGATTGCAAAAGTAGCATTCAAGGTAAAAATAATATGATCCACGCTAGGAATATTAAAAAATTCGGCAATGTTTTCTCGGGCCCGGGCAATCCCTTTATCCGTTTTGATCTTATGCTCGCTGCTGGCCCGTTTCGCGCAGCTATCCATTGTTTGCATTAATTCTACAATGGCATCAATCACTCCTGGTGGCTTGGGGAAGGAAGTTGAACCATGGTTTAAATAAATAATGTCATGATTCATTTGGCTAACCTATTGATAATAGGCATATAATTTTCAATGGCTTTATTTACTAATTCCAAATTGGTATGTGTTTCCCAATTTGAACGCTCTGGACAGCCAATTTTTTCGCAAATCAACGTCCGTAACAAATGGGACTCCACTTGACTGTCAGAGGCAGGGTATATATTGATGTGACCTGTAAAATCCTCAAAATATAAATAACTACCGTATCGTTCAAAAAATTCGAAAATTTGGGAATATTGTTCTAATTCCATCTGGATAAAAGATTTTTCCAACTCAGGATTAATTGATACTTTTATGGGTAGTACATGCAAATGAAAATGATCACATTTTATTGCTGTATTGACTATGGTTGAACAATGTCCGGCCCGTCCATGCTCATAGTAAGCGGCTGCTCCATAAGCAGTTTTTACAATTTCTCCTGCAACCTTTTTTAAGATTAGATATTCCTCACGAAGCATAGGATCGATTTCTCCAGTACACCCAATATGTGTGTTGGAAGTAATCATTAAATGTCCGTCTACAATCGGTGAAATATCACAAATCAGTGAGAAATTGGCAGTACGAGCAAGAATTTCAGTCTCTGAACCAGGTTTACATAAAAAGCACCCATGAATGAGTTCTGGAACCTGTTGCATATAACTGGGTACAATTTTATGAAGGGATACAACTGCATGATTATTTAACATGGTAACCACACTTATTAAATAACTTTAATTTGAATTATAGTTGAAGAAATTGTGATTTTGGGGAAAGAAAAAGAATAAAGCGCATCATTTTTGAGCACCTTATTCGGGGCCTATATCGGTACATGGGAAATTATTTGTCCAGAATCAGCATTGCTGTCATTCCCACCTGCGCGGGAATGATATCAATTTTGCGGAGTGACATTATTTTCACCCTATCTTGCTAACTCTGTTGCATTTTTTAAACTACAGCAAGTAAATAGGGCGTTCACTCTAAATTTCGCTCAACCCTGCTCCACTCGTCTTATCCCTGAGCGATACACGAAATTTAAACCCTACCTGCCGTGCTTCATGTGCGGTATCCAGATCACCCTGTGGTCAACATGCCACAAGAAATGCCTGTGACTGTTTTTCTTAAAAGAGGCAAATCATTTCTTTTCATCGCCTCAATCTGAATGAGATTCAAAGGATGAACCAAGGTTGATCTTAATTGAATGCTTTCCCCAAGCCAGGGTTGGTGAAAACAAAAATCATTCTCCCCTGTTATTTGTTGGAAGAATAGGATGGCTGATTCCAGTTCTGATTGAAAAGGCTTGAGATATTCATTGGAGCCAGTTAATTGGTACAAGTACTGTTCCCAGATGGGGAGGTACACCTTGGAAAGGGTTACACCCAATTGTTTTATAAAAGCAGCAAACAGAGAGTTTTCTTTATAAAGTATTTTCAGCTTATTTTTTTCAAGCTCATTAAGCTCTAACCATGTGGAGCCAAGACCCCACCACGTTGGGAAAAGAAGCCGTGTTTGAGTCCAGCATAAGATCCAGGGGATGGCTCGAAGCTTTCTTTGATCGGGTCCTGATTTGCGTTTAGTTGGCCGAGAGCCAATCTTCAGCTCCGTCAAAAAATGATAGGGCGAGGCCTGTTCGATTGTGGGCCAAAACCATTCACTTTGAATCAGTGCTTTATATTTCTGACTGACTTGGGTAGAAAATGCCACCAATTCCTCGGGATAGTCCTTATCTATGTGGTTATCTTTTTGCGAATAGATATCTATAAATTTGTCAACCTGACTTTTGAGTATGGAGCTCGAGCCAAAAAGTCTAGCGACCATCTCTCCCTGTATCGTCACTTTATAATTAGTCATCATTTCCTTAGACCAGGAGGCTGTTTGTTCTTTAATATCTCCGCCTCCTCGCTCAATACTGCCACCTGAACCATGAAAAAAAACGGGCCTAAGGTTTTTATTTTCTAGTGTAGACTGAATGCTTTTTAAGCTTTTTGCAATCATGAGTCGAGAGGGCAATACGCCATTTTCTTTAGACGAGTCGGAATACCCCAGCATGACTTCATAATTTCCATCCCACTGTTGAAGATGCTTCTGTCTAATATCTTCAGTGATCGAGTTATTTAAAATTGTATCAGCGCTGGTGAGCGCGAGCTGATTTTCAAACAAGGGGACAACGGGTAGGGCGTAGCTTTTAAAAACGTGTTTTACCAACTCAATTCCATTTTTTATATCCTCAGCAGATTCAACCATACTGAGGATAAAACCGCGGATATAATTTTTGGGCTCTGTCCCCTGGGTTATAGAATAAACTTGTTCCAGCATCTTGGTGATTGTTGTTTTTTTTATACTGGTTAAACTCTCTTTCACAACCGCTGAATCTTCCCTGAGCTCTATGGGTATCACCAGCCCCGGATAGAGCTGAAAAATACTGGAGATGATGGAAAATTGTTCGGGATTGAATTTTAGAAACTTTAGAGTATTTGTCTGTAGTACAGTTAATTCTTGTTTGAATACAGATACTTTTTCATGATCTCGTGGTTGTATTTTCCTCAATTCCTGTGCTTTTTGGGTAAGCTGTTTGATTTGATTCGTCAAGACTTTGTTTTCAGTTAATGCGGTTGAGAGTTTGACAATTTCTAGTACCTCACTTAAGCACTCCCGAATGTAGTTAATAAAAAAAGATCGAGAAAGTTCAAGACTTTTAACCATGATTTTCTCATTAACACCTGAGTGTCCGTCTTTATCGCCACCTACCCAAGTACGTAATTGCATGGGAATACCTTGGGTGAAAAAGGAATGATACAGCTTAATGTTGAGGGGATTGAGGGCATATTGATAGATGTAGCGTGCTTCATCCTCTACGCTTGGTTTTTCATGATAGGAAATATTAATTTGCAGTGAGATTTTAAGCATTTGGTCCAGATGAGTTTCATTCATCAGATAGGGGGATTTCAGCACTTCGACCAGATAGTCTCGAATTGCTTTAAACAGCGTTAAAAATTCATTGGTACGCGCTTCTGTGGGATGTGCGGTTAATACATAATGAATACCTTGAGGCTTCTCAGTATAAACTTTTTCTTTTCTTTGGTTGATACGAAAAATCCGGTAGGCACTTTCACAGGCATTAATGAGTTCCATCATGAGAGAAAACCCATGCGCAATTTGATAAAGCTGCTTTCTCTCTAGTTTGGATAGCTCAATTTGGAGACTATGAAGTGCCTTTCTAAGGACACTCGTTTCACTCCCAATCGTATCTTGCATCGATAGCCGAATTTGCTCAATTCGTTCATATGCTTCTTCCCCATAAACTTCTGCAATCGATTTTCCTAAACGAGTAAGGGACCAGGAGACCATATGGCTGAGTTCCCTGGGCAGATGGGAGATATTTTGCTTCATCGAAACTCCGTTTTCTAAAAGGGTGTCTAAGCGGTTTGATCCCGCGGATCGCCTTACACTTTTTATCCCATTCCGATTTAGTAGACACCACTACATCAACCTCTTCAGCTGGTTTAAACGAGTCTGGTGTAATTAAACCAATTGAAGAAATGCCTTTGCATGATTTTAATATACTTATACTGGAAAATACTTTGTTTTGCTAACTCTTACTGTATCTGTCCAACAAAGCCCAGCACATTCGTTCCTATTGATGTTCAGGATTTATATCTGAATTATTTTAATTATCTTTATCAATAAAAGAGGTTGCAATTTTTTCTGACAAAGCTTTTTCACAAAAAAAGCTCAAGAGTGAGTTAATTTTTTGTTCATTCACCAAGGACTTAGGACAGATTGCGTAAAGATTAATATCAGGTGATAATTCGTGAGGTAATACTTGAATTAATGTTCCTTTTTTTATTTCTTCATAAACTGAAAAATAAGGTGCCCATAGAAGCCCTGTATTTGCAACGGCAGCTTGTTTTAAAACACATGCATTATTGCTTTTAAAATTTCCTGAGACAGGAATGATTTTTTTATTAAAAACCCATATATTTTGAAGACCATAAAGCGTATTAATCAAGCAATTATGCTTTGGTAGGTTGTCGATTGTCTTCGGGGCCCCATGTTGCGCAATATAACCCGGTGAGGCAAAGATACTCCTTTGGATTGAAAATAATTTTTTGCAAACCAGTTTTGAATGCTTCACATCTTCGAATGAAATAGCCAGGTCAAATGTGGAGGAATAGAGCTCTTTTATATCAGAGCCTACAATAATATCTATCTCAATCTTCGGATGTTGTTGCATAAACTCAATACATAAGGAGGTTAAATAGGGAATGGCAGGGGTAACAGTAAGATAGAGTTTAATGGAGCCGTTTAACTCGACTTGATCCGGGGTTGCAATTCCTTTGACTAACTCTAATTGCTCGAAAAGCTTTAATGCCTGCTCATACAGCTGATGCCCTGATTCAGTTACAACTAGTCGTGTTGTAGAGCGGATCAATAAGGTAACTTTTAATTCCTCCTCCAACCAAGTTATTTGTTTGCTCAATTTAGAGGGTGAGATATATAATTTTCGTGATGCTTTTGAAAAGCTTTTACAATCAACTGTTGCAATAAAGCCTTTCAAACAAGATAAAATATTCATATTTCATTTCTTATTTGATTCTTTCTAAGTGTATAGACCTATATGATTGTTTTGTAAATCCATTAAATGATTCACTTATGTAATTACCGCCCTTACTTCCCTTAGACAAATGGACTACATAGGAGTCATTATGGTATAATTTTGCGCATTAATTAGTTTTTTATGTATTTCTTGAGTGTAAAAGCTATGCCTAATCCTATTTGTTTTATTAATCCAACCTTACCTGAAAATATCCCTACTGTTGTAGCACTCATGAATTCCGTACATGGAGGGGATCCTGGATTATTAGAAAATTATAAAGTCTATTCTTTACACACAGAAAATGGCGAAGAATCACGTTTTGTACTCACTCTCCCAGTTCTTCAATTCATTGCTGACCCATTAATTAGCTCTGGTGCACCACCAAGACGTTTAGATATTTTTGAACCTAGCTCGGATGATAAAGGCAGCTTTGGCCGCGTTTTCCCAGTTATAAAGTCGATCATTCCTCAAGGAGACAGCGGTATTTTTGATGAATCAGGCTCTTATGTAGTAAAACAGACGCATGCCGATCAACATGCTGTAAGTGATAAACCCAACAAACCCAATTGGTTTGTTCGTGTAGCGAATAAAGAACAATATCTAGGAAGTCAACATCCGACTTTAGGAATACATTATAGTTTAATAAAAACGGAACACTGTTCTTATCTGCACATGAATCGTGCTCCTGGACGTACTCTTGATTTTTATGTTGATCAACTTTCTGGCGAGGAGTTTCTAAGTCTTGCTTGTACTTTAATCGAAGAGGTTCCTAAGCAAATTCATCGAATAGTTACTGTCGGAAAACGCGAAGGTCGGACGATCATTCATTGTGATCTAAAACCAGAAAACATTATGGCTCAATTAAATAAAAATGAAGATGATGGGCATAGTGAATGGACGGTTACGGTGATTGACATGGGTTTAGCCAAAACAATAAAAAACGGTGAGCAATATTCTACCTTACAAAATTATGGTAATCGCATGGTATGGGATACCGATATGCTCCTTGCGAGGCTGAATGGAAGGCCGAGAAACTATGATATTCAAAGCGATTTATATGCGTTATTTGTCAGTATTGCTGAGCTAGCAGGAGCACCTCGTCGAGGTGGTAAAACAGCACTCGAAGATGCAGAAAATCCAGATTTTACAGGTATCTTCTGCGATATGGAGCTTGATCCAATCCTAGAGGAGCAACTAACCGATGCTCTTAGAAGTACACTTCATCCTGATAAAACGCAAAGAATGAAGCCTGAGCAAGCCTTAATAATTTTCCAAAGCGTATTAAACACCGTACGAGAAAATACCGCTGAAAGCCCCTTTGAAGGGCCAACTAAAAAGAAAAGAACGGAACAGACGACTACTGCTGAAGACTTAAAAAAATGTCTAGAGCAACCCCTTGATGAGATAGTTAAGAGAAAGGAACAAGAAAAAGAAGAAGAAAATAGACAACCAAGAAAAGCAACGCTGAAAATATGGCTTAATCAGTTTAACGAATTACGTTCTACGGCAAGCCCTGAAGAATATGAACGATTCAAAGCAATGCTTACTAACATCAGAAACTTTGATATCAAAAGCTCTTTTATTTTCGATTTGTTACATTTTAAATTGTTTGAGGAATATAATACAGATGCATGTATTCGTCTCATTTTACGTCATGAACAACTCACTAGCTCTTTAAGAAAGCATTTTCCTGCTCTATCTCCTCTACCGGATCTTTGGCAGATGCGCTTTCAAATGCTGATTAATACAATCCCACTACAATTGACCCAGAGCCAAGCTATAGCATGTACACAAATAGGACTCCTCAAACAAAATATAACCGTATTACTTGCGTTAAAAAGCAAAGAGTCTGATCCTGAACTCGCTAAAGTAATGCGGCACGAACTAGAAAAACAATTACAATTGGAGCCTAAAGTTTGGTACCAACAATTACCCCAATTTGCGCGATTGTTTAACACTCAGTATTACTGCCTTAGTCAGGTAAATGCATTGACCCAAAAATTGACGCCGCATTTTTCTTGGTTCAATGTTCTTCCACAGCAATTTACCGAGTGGAGTAATGATCTCTTTAATAATGCCTTGCAAGGAAAATTCCCTGAAAACTATGAGAAGTATTTTTCCAGTTATCACGTTATGATTGCGTTCCTCGATAGGTGTGTGAAGGATAGTGACACTTTAGCTTTTATGTATAACGTGCTTCCTACTTTATCGCAGTCAACTTTGGGACCGGCAGGAACTGATTCTGCTATTCAACAACTGCGATTGACTGATCTAAAAACAGTTATTCATCTGACGCAACAATTAGAGTTAGTTTTTTTAATACATGATGTCTTTTGTCAATTAATGGACCCGAATAAGAAAGAATATAATGCCATTATTCAAACAAATAATGCCAAATTTAGCATTCTTATCCATCAATTCAGTCAAGGGAGTTTGCAACAAGAGGAATTGAAAACACAATTAGAACCTATATTCGATTCTTTTAAAGCATTTAATAAATTACGTCTTTTCATAGATAAGTGTTCTTCTCATTCCAATATTCAGAAAGCTCTAGATATATTATTAAAAAATAACTTTAGAATCGAAGAAATTGCAAACATTGTAAAAGATAATTATATAGAAATCAGTGCCGTGAAAAAGTTAGAGAGAGGTCTAAACATTGTTCTTTCTGAAGAATCAGGTCAATCACTAAACGAGAAGCTTTTTGCCGAAATTACACGGTATTTTTCTATGCCTGTTAGATACTTACCACCTGGACCTAAAATTCATAGTCAGGCAAATACAACCCAGATGTTATTCCTGGCTTCTCCACAAGAGGATTCAGAGGAAATACCTACTCCTGGAAGTAACTACTCCATTTGATAAAACGCAGCAACTGTTTAAAGTTTTAATTCAAAACAGTTGCTATCCCTGCTTGTTTTATCCTCATACTCATTATAAGGATGGGCCCAATATGGGTCTTAAGCCTTAATCATTGCACACGTTTATTTTGCAAGCAGAAATCTCAAATAGTTTACAAAAACCTAGAATAATTGTATTTTTCGCTGGGATTCTTACGATACTCGAATTGAATCGAATTTGTCCTATACGCTCCATGGAAAAGTTAATCATAAAGCGTATTCCTTTATCTTTATTCAAGAGGTTTTAATATGAAATTATTACGAATGATGTTACTAGGCTGTTTATTTTCTCTCTCTTCAATCACTCCAGTTTCTGCTGCTTCAATAGCGGATCATGCCTCAGTTGTTCCGGTAGATGATTATGATTTTCAACAAGAGCGAATGAAGCTCACGCCTGATTCTGTAATGGTTCTTTCAACCTTTGATAGTCAAGATCACGTTACTGCCTATACATATGCTGGAGTCCGTTTATGGAATGTTCCTTTCCACGCTAAAATATTATCATGGCAAATTGCAGGTGATTATGTTTTCGTTTTTTCAAAAGATCGTAGTGGCTCAAAAACTTATATTACCTGCCTTAACAGACATACTGGTGCCCCAATTTGGCAAAAACCTTAAGTAAGTTGGGTCATTTTGACCCGAGGTAGGGTCACTTATTTTGTACCATCAAGTCTATATATGTTGTCATTCACGCGCAGGCGGGAATCTATCCGACAAATTAAACTTAACTTTGTTTGTGGATGGATTCCCACCAACGTTGGAATGACATACATTTCTCAGGATCTATTAAAGTTAGTACGAGTCGGGATATTTTATCATTCGTTATCACACACCATCCCAAGAATATTTTTTTAAATCAACACGACCATTTGTAATTACAATGTGTTCCTTTTCTAATAATTCTTTTTGAAGCAAATAGTGAGGGCTTCCAACCGGAAAAGAAAGTTCTCCACTGGATTTTAGAACGCGCTGCCAGGGAAGATGATGTTTCCTGGTAGAAGAGTGAAGAAGCCATCCGACACCACGTGCTCCGCGTGGATGACCTGCGAGTCTGGCAATGTCCCCATAGGTTACAACCTTACCCCGGGGTATTGATTTAATTAACTTAAGCACTTCTTTTGAAAATTCAGTTTGCATGTTCACTCTGTAAAAGTCGATTCGTCATTTTTTAGCTGATAATTATAAATAACATATAATTAGTATTAACTATGCGGAAACAAGTACTTCTTTATTGGCACATTTTAATATGGAGAAAAAAATGAGCTCAATAGTCATTTTTTTTAATGCAATTACTAATTTTAAAAGTGATTTGAGCCCATTAAAATCTACCGATGAACGCACTATTTTATTAATTAACCCAACTATTTATGAACAATTAAAAGAAAACCAAAAATGCTTTTTTGAAACAATTCACATTATTAATCCCATAACCTTTGATACGACTTTACCCATAGTCACTCACTATTTAAAAGAAACAAATCGAGATAACTTAAGATTAGTAACTAATGATGAATCCTGCACTCTTATTGTAGGTAAACTTATTGATCATTTAGGTTTAAAAGGGGAGGGCGAACGAAACTTAGTTAAATTTGTGGATAAAGTTGTAATGAAAAATATATTGCATGCCCAGGGCATTCGTACCCCCCACTATCAAGAGTTTAACAAAGAAAGCTACTTTCAAAACAAGGTACTTTACCGTAAGGAAGTTGAAAAAAAATTCAATTATCCTTTTGCGGTGAAACCAATCGCATTATATGGGAGTGCCAGTTTCAAGAAAATACATAATCGAACGGAATGGATAACTTATGCGGAACAAATAGCGCACTCTGAAATCTCTTTTCAAATTGAGGAGTTTATCGAGGGCACTTTATTTCACTGTGATGCAATTATTCAAAATAAAAAAATCCGATTTATTGCAATTTCAGAATACCTTTGGCCTATGGCATTATTTAAAGAGGGTTATCCCATGGGGAGTATAGTCCTTCCTGAAACCGATCCACGCTGGGATAAATTGAATTCAGTTCATGAACAAATCATAGCTTCTTTACAACCTCCTGATGGAGCTACTCATTGTGAATTATTTTTAACGAAAAATGATGAAATCATTTTTTTAGAAATAGCCGCCAGACCTTCAGGAGCATTAGTGGTTTCAATGATTGAGGAGATTACAGGAGTAAATATAGAATTAGCCCATTTCAATCTAAGACTGCAAAAGCGCATTCATATCCAACTAAAACCACCGATAAATTTTTCTTTTTTCTGTTATATACCTAAAAAAAATGGCACGGTTATAAGTTTAGAAGTACCTAACTTCAATAGTAAGCTCAGTATTGAGTGGAATGTAACGCCTGGTGATGTAATTCAACCGCGAGCCACAAAAGAAGATGATATTCCGATAAAACCAATTAATATCGCAGCAACACTTATCTTATCCAACGCAAACTTTGACAGTCTTTATCAAGATTTTCTCACTTTAAAAACAGCACAATTGATAACAACTCAACCTTAAAGCTCTTCATAAATCAGCTCTTTTTGTCTTGCTAGATGCTCTAGAACATGCTCATTAACATCAATCCCCAGACCCGGTTTCTTAAAAGGTATTCTCATGCCCTCAGCATAGGGAGATTGAGTAAAAATGGGTTCTTTAAAATTCTGAAATAAAAATAAATCGCTATCTAAATCAGTAAATACGACATTAGGCATTGATGCTGCAAAATGAATTCCTGTTGAAACGCCCAAAGGACCTTCCATCATGCAACCAACCATTACTTTTAATCCAGCTTCGTGAGCTCTTTGCGCCATAAGTCGAGCCTTCCAAATTCCTCCTGCTTTTTGGATTTTAATATTGATTCCATTTACCGCATTCATGCGAATCAATTGTTCCAAGTCATCCATGCCCACTATGCTTTCATCAGCGTAAATATCGACTCCATCCAACTGTTTTTTTATGTCGAATAATCCTTGATAGTCATGTTTTTCCACGG
Organism: Legionella stuttgartensis; assembly: GCF_977063405.2. NCBI lineage: Bacteria > Pseudomonadati > Pseudomonadota > Gammaproteobacteria > Legionellales > Legionellaceae > Legionella > Legionella stuttgartensis. Next base: position 116,726 of record NZ_CDRUHA020000001.1, on the reverse strand, counting down.
GTTGCTCTATAGCAACAACAGACCCCAAAATCGCTTGTATTTCTTTCAATAGGTCTATTGCTTGGCGAGAATCTTTAAAACATTGATTGGGATCAATTACATAAGCTACATTTTTAGCAAATACACCTTTAATTACTCTTGCGATGTCATGAATATTTTTATCATTATTTAATTTAATCTTAATTAATTGGACTTGAGGATGATTTTGACGAATGTTTATTGCAAACTCTTGAGTTTCTTCCAAACCCAAAATCGGTATCGTCAAGCTATTGGGAGTGAGATTCTTTACAGCACCAAAAAGTTCATACACTGGTTTATTTTTTATCTTTCCTAACAGATCATGAAAAGCACTATCCAAAGCAGCTGCCGCATGCGAGCTTTGGATGTTTTCCTGGAGGCGCTGATAAAAAACGTGCGGTGCGTCCGTAGGATTAATCGAGCAATGTTTAAACTCGTGTAACTGAGAAACCACATAGTCATAAGTTTCACCCGTCATGAGCGCAAACGGGGCTGCTTCTCCCATTCCTACAAAATTATTATAACGAAGTTGAACCAAAATGGTTTCTACATGAGTCCAGGTATAGGTAGCAATAGAGAGGGGCTGTGGCAGTTTATATTTAAGCCTATATATTTTTAATGAAGCGGAATCCATAAACCACTCCTTAAAATGGACTGCAAAACTCTTCTATAATTAGTTTACTTGCAGCAATTATGTCTATAACTCCAATATTATAGACTTGTTTACGAGTGCTCGAATGAATGTACTTTTTCTTATAGGCAACGATTTATATTCGTATAATATGGCGAATGAGATTTGTCTTCAATTTGCAAGACATCATTTTAAAGCATCGTTTTTAGTTTTTAAAAATGAGTTAGCATTTAAGCCAGAAAAAATACAAGATGAAATAAAAGAGTTAATCTTTTATGAACGCACCCTATTTAGTGAGGTCTTACTTCCTTATCTCAAAAGTCATTCCAATAAAGGCAAATATTTAGGATTGGAAGGTTTGGCAAAGCAGTATCATATTAACTACGATTATTGCAGTTTTATTGATAGTAGAAAGGGATCAGAATTTATTTTAAAACAAGCAAAAGCTTGGAATATTAATGTCGTAATTTCCATTAGATGCATCGTTAAGCTTGATGAACACCTTATAAATCATTTTACTGAGGCTAATGAACAGTATTTGTGGAATGTTCATCCAGGTTTATTACCCCAATACAGAGGAATTATGCCGGTTTTTGGTGCGATGTTTAATCAAGAAAGAATACATGGAATTACCTTATTGAGAGTATCAGCAAATCTGGATGCAGGCACAATAATCGACTCACGAACTTGTCCCATTGATTATTCCAAATCGATGATACAAAACGCATTAGATCTCATTCCAACAGGAGTGGATCTAATCACGAGCAACTTACTTAAAGCAGCAAGCCATGAGCTCTTACCTGCTTTGATTCAAAATGAAGCCGACAAAGGATTTTATTCATTCCCTACAGCTGAAGAACTAAAACTTTTTAAATCCAAAGGATTGAGCCTTTATTCAAAAGAGGAGTTAATCCATGTAATGGACAATTATTATCTAGGTGAAAATCAAAAGGAGGTTTTACACAAATTACAAAACCATGGTAGATCTAATGCTGCACCGTAATAAGTAATCTAAGAGCAGACTCTGGTAACGCGAAAAAGGAAGAATCATGATGCCAATGCTATTGAATATTTGTTTACTTGCTGTAGGCCTTTTCCTGGTAATTAAAGGAGGGAGCCTCTTTGTGGATGCAAGTGTCCAAATAGCCGAGGGATTAAACGTTCCGCGTATCGTGGTAGGTGGTACTATAGTAAGTCTCGCTACAACCAGTCCCGAGCTTGTTGTTTCTACAACGGCTAGTTGGATGGGGGATAGTGGGATCGCTATAGGAAATGCGGTTGGATCTGTCATCGCGAATATTGGGCTCATAGTTGGAATTATCGCTTTTTTAGCGCCAGTTTCTGTCGATAAAGCTAATTTTCGAAATCGATCTCTATGGATGCTTTGTGCTGCTATTCTGGTGATCTTATTCTCTATATCCTTAGAGATGGGGCGATTTGCTGCATTTTTATTAGTGGTATTTGCAATGGCTTATCTTGCTTATGACTATAAAGGGATTATGGAAACCATGAAGCAAAATGCTGATTGTAAATCGGATACTAATTCTGAACCTATTTCGTTAAAAAAACCATTTATTACCTTCATTATCGGGGCTTTTGTGGTCGTGGTGGGAAGCAAATTGTTGGTCACATCTGGTGTCGCGATTGCCAATGCACTTCAGATCCCATCCATAGTCATTGGATTAACGGTGATCGCTATAGGGACATCTTTACCTGAGTTGGTTACCGCGATTATATCCGTCAAAAAAGGAATTGCGGATCTTTCCATAGGGAATATAGTGGGTGCTAATATACTTAATTTATCGATGATTACTGGTGCTGCAGGGCTCATAAATCCCTTAACTTTAACCCGATTTACTCGGAAGTATTCTTTTTCTTGGATGATGATTATGATGCTCACCATGATCTTTATCTTCTGGAGAAAGGGTAAGGTGGGAAGAAAAGAGGGAATCATCATTCTCGTCCTCTATGTTATATATTTTGCAGGAATAGTTATCCGCTCAATTCAGTATAGCGTCATGAACCCATTGGTTTCATAGATTGAAGCCTTACTCAAGCACTACCTGAAAAAATAAAGGATGGATTTCTTAGACTTTAATAATCTCTTAATAAACCCGAAATATAATTTGGCCCTCAATATAAATTATTCATCCAATTATATCGTCATGTGCTAAGCAAGGATGAATGGAGGACCGGTACACTTAGTACTCTAAATCAATAAATTATGAACAATAAGCCAGATTATTGAGGTAGATATTTAAGTTAATCAGTCCACATGCTTTTAAAGTCCCTTTGTGTTTAAGCATAATATCCATTTATTCATGCGTCTTAGAGATTAATTGACTGTTACTTATTTATAAATGTTCTCTATTCTGATTACGAAATACTTCATAGTCTTGTTGATTCAATAGTTACTACTTTATTCCTGGAATATCTTGAACGTGTAACGTCACTCCCAACAAAAGAATAAAAATACAGAGGTATTTAAAATGAAAAAATCTTTTTTCACCGTATCTAATAAAGAAAAAAATAAAACACAATATTTTTTACAACAATTTCCATGTATCGAACTTTGGCGCTTTTTTGTTGAGCGATCGAGGTATGACGACAGGCAATTTTCTAAAGATTTGCTTATCAAGTGCCTTGAAGGGGTAACAATTAATTTTCATGGAGAGTACAGAGTTCTCAACAGAGAGGAACGAATAGAATATCTGGAAACCGTTAGATTAAACGAACTTTACCAGTTGGCTTTCAGGGGTTTCTCGCTAGCAAATTTAAATTTACTCAATTTAATTATAAATTTTTTTAAGTTTGAGGAACAAGACCCGCAATTACTTAAAGACTATTTCGAAATGCGTAGGGGATGGAATGGTTTTGAGCTATCCGAGCCGGGTTATATGCTTGGTATGGCGCACGGCTTTGTTTTTATTGTAAACAAATTAAAAGAGTCTGCGGTTCTTGATTTAGAATTTATCAAAGGTCTTCATGCTGCATGTACCACAGTAGTCAGGAATCTAATGGGTTCAAGACCCGGTGAGTTCAGGAAAAATTCTTTAGTTAGCTGGTCCTTGAATGCAGAACAAAATTCATTTGAAGGTATTTATGAAATTCTACTCTATATGCGGACTTCTGAGTGTAAAGGCCTCTCTTTTATTGATAAGAGCGGTAAAATTCTTGCCAGTACGCGGGATAAAGCTTTTGATCCCAGGGAAAAGGCACTTTTGATTTGGGATATGCTCAAACAGGAACAGACGATAAGCATGCGTACCTCTGAAATGGATGAACAAATTAGGGATGTGGATGGATACCTCAATGAAATTTGCAATTTACATCTAAAGACATACAAGAAAGAGATCTTGGAATCAAACTCAAAACGAGAGAAGCTCGCAGCACTATTCAAATTTATCAAATATACCGTATTACATCATCCGTTTCCTGATGGAGTGGGTCGTACTATTTCGATGCTTTTAACCTTCTATTTATTAATGAATAACAATTTACTACCGGTAATCTTAAAAAATTCAAATAATATTCCGGGCTGGTCGGTTAAAGAGATGGTTGAAGACTACTTAAGTCTTGAGCAGGAAATGAAGGAAGTTTTGCGAAATCCCAGTTATCTTTCAAGTGAGCGTTTTGCATTAAACAATCTTGATACAGGCAATTACCTAAAGCAACTTCCGGAAACTTCTCGAAGTCAATTTTATGAGGCAGTTGAAATGATGCAAAATGCCATCCAATTATATAACTTGGAAAATCAAGAAAATTCCTGCTCCTCTAGTGAGACTATCCAATTGTAGTTCTCTGGATTGCAAGAACGAATCTCACCCAATTTCTTAATTTAATTGGGGTTTTAGTAGTTAAATGGTCTTTGATTGTCGTATTCATTTTTTTATCAAAGGCCTTATCAATTTATCGTGAGTGAAAAGAACAAAATGAAAGTACTTGACCATTGGTTTGTTACTTGATCTCTAGAGAAGAAAAAACCAGCTAAGTCACACGCTAAGGGATAGAGATAACCATTTTCAGTTGAATGTGAGATTTAGAAAAAGTACACTAAAGTGGATTCTTTGGAGGCAAAGAGTTATCAGTCCTTTAATAAATTCGTTCACGATAAATATATTCTTCAAATTAAGAGGGAAATTACTAAGAGATTTAAACGTCCGTTCTTTTAATCATTCCGGATCATGTTTAGCCAACCGAAACCAACAACTAGCCCACACCTCCTTGTAGAAAAGGAAAGATCCAGCACTAGGGGCAATTAAGAGTGCCAAGATAAAAAGAAACAACGCCAATATAGTTAAAAAGGTATGAATAATTAATTTCAAAATCACAATAAAATCATCTCTAAGTTCAATTTTTTGAGGTGCTGTCAATTGTCATCATTCAAGCTAGAAAAACGACACTCTTTTAAACTATTTCTAAACGCAAGGCCAGGGAGTCGGCTTTAAGGACAGAAAAACCGAACTCAATAGGAATTTGTCGTTTTACCTTGTTGGAGTTTGATGTACCTCATCATGTTATCTTTATCGGAATTACTGGGTCCAGTGGCTAAAATAAATTGATGATGCATCGAAGTTTCATTAATTTGTATTTATTTAAAAAATTATGTATAAGCATTTCTTTTTAAACGTAAATAATGAGAGATATTATGCTTAATATGCCCAAAACAATAAAAAATAATTGCCCTGGAGATGAAAACGCGTATGTTGAGTTTAATCGGGAATTAAAAATGTTTCGTGCGGTGGTAAAAGATGTGGAATTCTTCGACACTCCAAAAAACTTAACACATGTTCTAATTGATTTTAATCGCGATGAGGAGCGGGTAGAGTTAAGTTTAATCATTTCAGAAAATGAATCCGAGGCGAAAAACCAATTAAATGAATTTCAAAAGGTAGTCGGTAAATTAAACGATACAAGTTTTTTCAATAAATTCTACCTTTCTCGGACTGATTTTTTTCAAAAACAATGCAAACATTTTGTCGGCATGTTTTCTAATCTCTCAACTGAGAAAAAAAGCGCTACAAATAATCCACATGAAAGTAATAGCCATAATGGAAATTTTGCATTCTAATTTGAAAAAATTCCATCCTAAATTACCGAGCGGGTTAGTTTTAACCCAACAATAGACGTTTTAAGCGATTGTTTGGTTGGGTCAGATGCCCCAACCAACTTAATTGTTTTTCTTGGTTGGAGCATTTTCGATTACCAAGTTTTGAGTATAAACACTGGGTTTTCGGGACCTTATAGCAAAAACAAACACAAACAGGCTGAACAGCAATAAATAAGCTAAATCCCAATACGGAGGTAGAATATGTTTACCGCCGTAATTACCAAGATAAGAGAAAATACCAAGACCAAAAAGATACAATATAAACCACAGGGATTGTTTGCCATCAAGTTCCTGATGGGTGTTTTTTATAAAACAATAAAGAACGGTCCCTCCTAGTCCCAGCAGCGTGATCACCAATAGCTTTCGCATACTGTGGAATCCCGCCCAATAAACACCGACTGTACAAACATAAAACCCAATACAAGCAATAAAGTTACCACCCTGCAATCGAAAAGGTCGTTTATAGTTGGGTAATTGCCTACGTAGACAAACAAGTGCAATAGGTCCTACGGAATAGCTAACCATTAATATGGCCACAAGAAAAGCTGACATTTCTTGCCAGCCATGTAATACAAGCGACATTATGGCTGCAAGGACAAAGTTCACTCCTAAACTAACCCAGGGCACTTGGAACTTATTTCGTTTGGCAAGGACTTTGGGGGTTTGTACCACCGAGCTCATGCTGCTTAGCATATGAGCTGAGGTAGTTGAATAAACCAGACCGGTTGAATAAGGCGATATAAACGCATCAACGTACAATAAAATACTCAACCATACCATGCCGGCTAGGGACGCGAGAGCTGCGAAGGGGCCTGCGTCACCGATAAACGATAAGTTGACCCAGCCCTTCGCAAGTGAATGATCACTAACGCTGCCAATAAAAGACCATTGTAAGCCTGTGTAAAGTACGGTTGTGAAAAATAACGAACCACACAAAATCAACGGAATATACTGGCCTGGTTTTTCAAGTTCGCCCATCATAATAACCACTTGCCTAAATCCTAATAAGGAAAAAAGTACACCGCCGCTTGACATCGCAGCCATGATCCCCTGCCAACCATAAGGCATAAACCCACCATATTCAAAGAAATTATCTGGGTGATAACTCATGGTCACTAGGCTTGCAATGGTAAGCGCGGGGATTATTATTTTCCAAACAGTAAATGCTGCGTTAATGCGCGCAAATAAACCGATACCGAAATAATTGAACAAAACAAAACTCATTAATACCACTAAGGACAGCACATAACCTAATGGAGTATTTCTATAATACACCCCATAATGGGCTACTAGACCAGGAATATAATTACTAGCGTATTGAATGACACCTTGGGTTTCTATTACGGGGAGGAGAGCTAAGGAAAACCAGGTCATGCTGTTCACCATTGCACTTGTTAAACGCCCATGAGTATATAAAGGTAAGCAAGCCAGGCTATCGGACTGTGGAAACATCGTACCTAACTCAGCATAGGATAAGGCAACAAATAAAAGTAAAAAACCTGCAAGTGGCCAGGCAATAATCGCTGCAGGACCGGCAAAATGAGCGGAGTATAAAGAACCAAATAACCAACCTGAACCCACCATGCTGGTAATTGAAATCCAAAGTAAACTCAGGGGACTTAAATTTTTATTCATCTTGTTTTCCCATATCCTTATGGTTTTGCTGTGAACAAATAGTCAGGCCGTAGTAGCGATAAATAATTATATAATTTTGAATTGTAAACAGAAATATCGTTGTTACCAACCCGTAGGAATCAAGAATTACCAAACGATATTATTTTATATCTAAAAAACAAATCTGTTGGTGAAAAGGACCTAATCTACTTCTTATGTAATTACACATACATTTATGTTAAAAATCATATGACTGAAATTCGACTCATGAATTTCAGAAAATAACTTTTTATTACAGGGAGTTACAATGCCTCAACCTAAATACATTACCGTTAATGGTGTTATGAAAAAAAACCCAAAATATGCTTCTGAAGTAAACACAATACCAACCGCTCAAAAACCTCTTAACGCAATCGCGGTAGTCTCATCGCCAGACGAGATATTCGAGGCTTCTGAAATCCAATTGCAATCCGCTAAAATGGTAGTACCGATGGAAGCAACCACTTCAAAAACAATTGAGATGTTGCAGAAAGAAGAGACATTACAAAAATACCAGTCTCCAACCCCTTTAGATGGTGGAGAAATTATCGATAAAATTGGAGAAAAATTTACACAATATGCAACTCCTTTCGGGCTGATCAATCAATTAATAGCGTTAACCAAATATAAATTAGATTTTCTTATTGATGATAGTGGCTCCATGTCCAATCTTACCGACGTGGATGCCTTGGAAGCCTCAGAGCCGGTAAAGTCAGCTATTAGAAAGAGCTTAGGGAGAGCCCCCTACATCGGTGAAAAAATGACTCGTCTGCAAGAAGCCGAAGATCGCTTGCATATTATGATAAGTATTTTGGCATATATTCCCTTTGAGCACATTCAAATACGTTTTTTGAATAGTCGCACCCCATTGATTTTAGAGCGAAAAGGAAAAACTCCAGGACAATTTGAAGAGTACGCCCATAAAGTAATTCGTGAACGATTTGCCAGTCTTGATTTAGGAACAACTCCGGTTGCCGATCCGCTACAAGCAGGATTCGATTATTCAGGAAGCTGGTCACATTATTTATTCAATGACGGGGAACCTGATGAAGGTGGAGAGGCTATCGCACAACAAATTATTAAACGAAAAAATCCTGAAGATCATCCTCTGACTCTAATCAGCTGTACCAATCGAGATGAAGATACTGAATGGATGAAATGGGTGGATGGGAAAGCAAAATTTGTCGCGGAAGTCGATGATCATAAAGATGAATTACGTGAAGTACAAAGAAAACAAGGGGAGGGGTTTCCATACACCCGAGGTATTTGGATACTTTGCCAACTCGTTGCTGCAATCACTCCTGATTTAGATGCTTTAGATGAAAATCTGCCTCTAACAAATTATTCTTTATCTAAGATCTTAGGTCGCCAATTAAACCCCTATGAGTATCAATATTACTTTGAAAGAAATCCAAATGCGGCATTATATGTAAATGAATACTCTCGTTTCTTAGAAGAGGAGGGATTTGCGAGCCAAATCATTTCAAAAACGGAGCAAGAACGACGGGAACAGTGGGCAGGATATGTAAAAGGTGAGCGCCCTAATATCCCGCTGGCTAATATCAGTTCGCAATTAACGCCCATAAGTGCTAAAGCGCATCAAATATTTTTAGAAAAATACTCAGCGAACCAACTTGTTCAAGAGCTCCCTACACAACTGAGTTCGATATCAATTGCACCCCATCAGGCATTTATGCCCTCACCAATGAAAATGGAAGTGTCACAACATTCCTATGAAAGCTCAATGAGTAGCAATTTCAAATAAACGAAAAGTAGTCTTTTAACCTAATATTCGAAATTGTGGGAGATTGATGGTTGGGTCAAGACGACCCAACCTACGTTCTAAATGATAATTACCTTGTATTAATTAAAACAAACATTTACCCATTCATATCCATCCTGATTACATCGAATTGCGGGTTATTATCGGCCTCCTCCTTCTTATTTTTTTGCCCAAACTGACCTGCATTGCTCACACCCAAGTGAACATCAGCTATAAGCTCTTTCTTTGAAGCCGGTTTATTATAATTTCTCTCTTCAATCAGGTTTTTCACGAGCAGATTGGGGTAGAGTGGTATGGTTTGTTTTATACCTTTTGGTGTTAGGTTTCCATGTTCAGCCAAGTATTTTTCAATCTCTGTTTTTTCATAAGTAATTCCGTCTGCCGCAACAACTGGACTTTCAAATGTTTTATTAGTCTCTTTAGAGATTAGGATAGGGGGCGTCTGAGTTAGATCTATTCCAGGCTGTTTATAATAGGCAATTAAATCACTTACTAGTAAGTTCGGAATCAAATCAGCTTGAGTTAAAGCTTGTCGTGTGGAAGGATCCCTATTCAAATCTACTATGGTTGCTTTTTCATAAGTAATTCCTGCAGGAGTAATGACAGGATTGTTCATTTCCTCATAGTAAATAGGATCTTCAAAAGAAGGTAGTATTTCGGCAGGCAACTTACAAAACTCTAATACTAATGGCTTAATAATGTCAGCTTTTCCTTCAGTGATTAAAAGAGCAATAATTTGTTGTTCATTGTTCTTAATTAACTCTTTAAAATAAACCTTGCCCTTCTCTGAAGTGAAAAACTGCATTGGCGCACCCGCTTTTAATAGAGCACTTGCTAACTCTATTTGATTGGCGTTTAGTGCAACTATCAAAATAGAATCATAGATAACTTTATCGGTCTCACACATCCTATGATTTTCTACAATTGCTTTAATACAGCTCCACTCTTTTTTAAGGACCGCCAAATCGAAAGCTGTTTTGCCTTGCTTATTCTTCCGATTTACATGTACACCATATTCCAGAGATAAACGAATTAGCGCCACATTTGGGATTTTCACACCCAGATGCAAAATAGTATTTAATTCATTATCAATAACCGTATTAACAGATACACCCTTTTGTAACAATTTAGAAATTTCGGCAACATCCATGTTTTCAACTGCTTTTTTATAAGCATCCCTAGGATTTAATGGTTCAAAAAACCGTGTCTCGATGTCCATAGGCTTTGTGTCTAATGGATGCATGAAGTCAGCAATTAATTGATAACAATCCCAGTGCTCTAATTCAGCAGCTAATTGAATTGGTGTGAGCTTATTTTTATTTAATGCATTAAGCTCAGGTTTATATTGTAATAATAATGCGGTTAATTCTTTATTATTTAACTTTACTGCTTTATGAATAGCCGTGTTTAATTCTTTATCCACACGAATATTGATAGAGAAGCCTGAATCCAAACACGCTTTCACTTGGAGAAGGTCACCTTTATTAACAGCCTGTATAAAGGTATCTCTTTTAGTTGTTTGTGCTACTGGTCGCGCTATAACATCAATGGGTTCCTTAACAACATGGAACACTTTTAACAAAGCCAAATCACCTGAGGATAATTGCCGAGTATTATCTGCGAAACAAAACTCAGCCATTATGGAAAGGCAATCATCAGCCTCCATAAAACCCGCTAGCCCAATAGCGCTTAAACCTGCTTTATTTTTATAGGTCAAATCAATTTTATATTTTAACAATAAGCGGACCAACTCTTTATTGTTTTGTTGTACCGCATAATGCATTGCCGTATTAAGCTTACTATCAATACGAATATTGGGAGAAACTCCGTTAACATTTAAACAGTATTCTAGAGCACTAAGATCGTTAATCGATAAAGCAGCTAAAAAAGAATCACGAGGAGATTTAGTATACATAGTTTTTAGTATCCACTTTTTAGGTTAATTGAAATAGAATTTTTTTATCGTGCTGGAGCGGGTAGCCCTTCATTATTGATAAGCGGTGGTTCTAAACTATGACCTCTCAACGAGCTTATTTTCTTTGCAAAAAATGAAACTCCATTCGCTGCACTTTTAGAGTCTCGATAGAGCTCATTAAGATACCCTAAATTTCTAATACAATTTGAAAATTGAGTCTGTAGTTTTGGATGAATGAGCCCACTTGTATTAACGCTCTTTAAAATTCCAAAAAGTTCTTCATTCGAAAGTTCTTTCTGAAAATCGCGCAGTGCCAAGAACGCTTTACGGACTCGCATTAAATAAGTGGTGGGTTCACCAGCTTTTCGTGCTTTTTCGATATGTTCGGACAAAAGAGTGTCGAAACTTGTACCAAAGAGCGCGTTTTTTATTGCAGTTTTTGGCACAGATCTCAAGACATCACCTAGTTGCCTTAACTCAACTTCGGTGGGAGGTGCTAATGACATTTCCCCAAAGTCGTACAAGCCCAACTTATCATGTTCATAACGTAATTGATTACCATGTCTATCCGAATCAAAACAGCCACCGCTTAGAATGTTAACCAGTTCCACTGTGATGACTGCTTTAGCAATTGCTTTACGAGTTGCTTTATCCTCTTTGGTCAGGTTGGGTAACTCATTAAACTCTATTCCATAGAAGCGCTCGATGAACCGATACCCTTGACCATTTTTAAGCAGATGAGCCGGTTTCATCGTTAGGGTACGCATTACACCGTCCCCCATCACAGTGACCAACCGGTTATATTTTTGGGAAGCAATTTGATTTTGTTTTTCGCTAAGATCTTTATCCATTTCAACAGTAGATAATGCTTCTGCTTCTTTAATGATGGACAAAACGGTTTCACGCATTGACTCCATTTTTTTGTGTGTACAAGCCTTTATGGTTGCTTCTAAATGAGCAAAACCTTGTTCTGCATCTTTTGCTGCATTCTCACGCTGCATCAATAAAACAACGTGTTGTCCATCCTTAAGTTCAGCTTCTAACGCCAAGTTATAAGAAGCAGAACCTAAAAGAGCGCCAATGCGAGAAATATCACTTTGATCTTCATGCGATACAACCTCACGTATAAGTCGCCATAATTGCCAACGAGGAGGTGGATTAGCTCGTCCTTTCACATGATCCAAATCGCGACGGATATGCTCGGGGGTACGCGGATGACTATGCACTGCTTGAGCAAGTTTGATGTAGGCTGGTCCCATGTGCTCACATAAAAGAGCTAATTTTTTGCCGGCGCTTGGCTTTTCTCCAGAGCGGTTGACTTCGTTAGTTGCAACTAACATTCCCGCTAACAAATGACTCCGAATATATTGATTTGCTGTTTCCAGATAGGCCTTTAATAGAACAAAAGCAAAGGCTTCATCTTCATCTGTTTCAATATTAGGGAATAGTTTTTGTGTAACATATAAAAATGCTTCTTCATACGCTGCATCCATCTCTTTGGCAGTTTTTACAGCATTTGCGGGAATCAGCAAATGATCAATAATGACCGCCCGTTCTTCTAATTTCCTATCCCAAAATTGGCAATAAAGTGTTCTTAGCATCATCGCCACACTACCAGGATGACGTTGTTCGAACTCCTTAATGTCTTTGCCATATCCCAGAGACTCAGCTAAATTGTTTATCTTTTCGTGGCCTAATAAATAGGTGGTGAATTTATCCGTAGTTTCATTGGTAATTGGGGCAGAGATAAAATCAAGATATGCAACGATATCATTTTTGTCTTCACTCAGCAGTTGCGATACGACGGCCAAATTGCTGAGAGTCCTATCTAAAAATTTTTTATTATTAGTAGCTAAGTATTTCTCTGGCTCGAGCAATATTCCCAAGTGTTCTGTTACACCCCATTGCGATTCTATAGTATCCGCCAAACGAGAAAGGATAATGGGAGCATCACGCTGTGCTACATTTTCAAAAAGATGGTTTATTACAGCGATCATTTGTTCTTTATATTGAGAAGACTGATTATCCTTCCCATATTTAGTACCTAGAGTATTTACTAATAACTTAATGGCCTCATTACGTAGTTGAATGTTACTCAGTGGTAAAGTGATGTTATTTTCTACAAAAAGTAATGTTTCTAAAACTTTCATCCTTTCTTCATCATCTGTTATTTCTGAGATTCGTTGTATGATAAGAGCAGCAAAACGTTCTTGTACTTCGGTCGATAAAAAGAGTAGGTGTGCGTCAAGAGTGCGATAAAGAAAGACCAACTCTTCGGGAGTCAAATGACGCGTCTCATTAATATCTTGAGGAATATCTTGTTTAAATTGAGTTAATATTTTTTTCGTATCCGCAGGGTTTCTCAAGGACTTTGTTACTAATTGGATTAGTTTGACGGCTTCTTTGGACAATATACTATAGGGTCCATGTTCTTCAATATGCGCTAAAAAAACCATTTTTTTAAATAAATCGGCATACCATGGTATCGATTTTTCAATTAAAGGCATTAACTGTGTAATACATTCGATAGAGAGTGACTCAAAAGGGAGGCGGAAAATGTGAATTAAATCCTGGGCCGGAATCTCATATATTAATATCGAGCGATCATTAATTATTTTGATTTGCTCATCGGGAGTAAATAAATTAAATTTTGCTCCTTGAAACTCTTGCTTCGTTACAAATGGAACGTAACAGCTTTTATAGCTCAAGCTCGAGTGGATACTCTTGCTATTAGGTTTGATTAAATGTTCTAGATCGCGATTATCTTCTCTTCCTAAGAAGAAACTCTTTACAATGGCTTTTTCTTCAGAAGTACCATTTAGAGCAATATTAGCAAATTCTGCAAGTAAAAACCGAATCGCGATATTATCAGAATTTCTATCATCGCCTGGATGAATTAATACCGCCCAATTCAGATCATAAAACTGCTTGAATTGTTCTTCAAAACTCAGTTCACTAAAGAACATTTCCAATCGAATGTTAAATGTTTGGAGTTGTTCCTCAGATAAAAAGTTTAAAATATTTTCATAAAAATTAGGGTTTGCGTATTTTTTATAGGCTTCCGGTAATTTTAGGTATCTTGAAGACTTTTCAAAATCTGTATATCCATATAATTCCTTGGGTTCAAACAAGGACCATAAACGCTTATCATTATTAATCCCAAAGCTCCATAAAGTGTCAGCAATAACATGGCTGTCATCTTCTTTTGCCCAGTTCAGATGTTTTGACCATGGTACTTCATCTCCCTCTTGGAGCATATTTTTCCGGAAATTACTCCATTTAATATGAGCACCAATAGAGGAACCAAAAAATCGCTCTCTTCCCGTGGGAGCTCTTCTATTGTCTTTCTTAAACTGATATAAATGCGTAAATGCTGAATTGGCTAAATACTCAGAAAGATGATTAGTATGTTTCTCACGAAGAGCCTTTAGTTTCTCTGCGGCCTCTTTAGCTTCTTTGTAATCCTGTGCACTTATAAAAGCTTGGATAGTTTGTTCAATCTCATTAAAAAAACCCAGTGGCCTAACAAAAACATCTCGATTTAAATATCCGTGTTTATTATAGGTTTGATGTACAAGAGCCAGATAAATCAACTCAAATGCTGGGACTTTTAATTCATAAGCCCGATCGATTAACTGGTTCGCTGCCATTAAATGCTCAGGATTTTCAAAATCAATCGGAAGTTTATGCAATAGCTGACAAAAATCTCTTACTTGAATACTTGGTTTGAAAGTCAACTCATAAGGAAGTAACTCGGTGGTTATCAGTTCGTTCAGTTTTGATTTCAGATAATTGAGTACTTCTACTGTTCCTTCGCAGACATTATATACTTCATTAAAGTGAAAGCGTCTTTTAATAGAAGCCACTTCGTCCAATATGAAACCAGGTAAAGACGTTTGCTCTTTGTCATCCCGTTCTTTCTCATCTATGGCCAATAAGGTCATTAAACTTTTTATGCGCGTTGAAAAATCCGCGGGCGGACCTTCCCTGTAATTGAAAATCAAATCAGGTAGTTTGACCTCACTGATGTCATGTTGATTTTGCGCTTCAAAATCAATACTTTTTCGAAGATAACTAATTGCAGCCGGGGCATTATGACATTTCTCGATACTTAACCTATCAAGCTTGTGTTGTTCGCTACTTGGAATAGAATGATAAATTCCTACACCTTCGTGCATGATATAAAGTAGAGCATTTGCCAATGCAAATTCGAGTTCCTCAACGGTGTAAACACCATTTTGCATTTTTTTGAGAAAATCGCTGTGGATTATAATCTTGGGTTCAGAAAATCCTGACAGAGTATCAACGAGATGGGCGCCTCTGGAAGTAATAAAAATTTCAATTGGACCCTTAAAATTATCAGGACGCACTTTGTCCAGCAGTTTATATAAGAATGACTTGGTTGCCTCTAATCCTTCTTTATCGAGCGAGGTCAATTGGTGTTCTTCGATGAGCTGGGGCACACGTTTTTCTTCAGCATTGCTGCCGGTCATACTAAAATAGGTCGCTGCATCATTTAGATTTCTTTTAATATCATAATCAGCTTCTGTAAATTTAATTGACTCCCATTGGGCTCCAGCAGGATACGAAATGAAGTAAGGCTGAGCGTTTAAATCATCCGTAAAGCAGGTTACCTTATTCCAGGGATCAAACAGAATAGCCTTCCATTGACTCATATCATTGAGTGGACTATCAGGATCCCGGTTTATGGCTAGGAAGATATGGTTGTCCGCGGGTTGGCCGTTATCATCAAAATACGACACAGATATTGCTTCAACGGTTATTCCCTCCTTGATAAGAAATTCATCATATAACCTTTTCAAGGCAATTGACGTATGTTCATCACAAAAACCCACATCGATTTCTTCCTTATCAAAGTATTCGGCTTTTGCAAAAATAGCTTTTTTTTCTATTGTTTCACCAATCTTAGGATCAACCATTTTTTTGACAAGCAGAACGTTTTCTCTGCTAAAGTTCCTGGAAAAAGCATCGCGATGCTCACCTAACTCAAGATCTTTTTTAAATCGATAAGCTAACTCTTCATCGTCAATGTTTAGCTTTTCCCCTTGGCTTAAAATTTCGATAAAATGCTCGATATTATTCTGAAGGTAGGCATCAATTTGTTGTTCATCAATAGAACTACCGTATCCTAGAAGTTGATGGGTTCTTGTCAATTTGTCACAAAAAATCTGTGATTTTTTCAGCACAAGATTCTTAAATGTATTATTCTGTTCCGGACTTAACTGTTGTGCTGAAGTTACATTTGCTTCAGTGAGAAAATCACTAAAAAGTAAATTGATTTCATTAAGAATTTGATATTGGATTTTCTTTTGATCGACGAATTTTTGATACAACTCATATTTTTTATCATGCAACTCGAGGTATTCCATTTCATAAATACATGATTCTAATGGCTCTTCATGATTATTTTGGGCCTCTGCAATCTTGGCTTTTATATACGTTTCTATTTCAGTACGATTAATCTGTTCAAATTGCTCAAACCGATTGGTTGCAAGTGGAATTTTTTCATTTATTCTTTTTTGGATTTCAATGCATTTTGCCAACAATGGTTTTAAATCTTCTTTGCTTCTCATGATTACTTTTCACCTTATATTCGAATTCAAATGACACATCTGATATGAGTTTTCATTGGTAATTTGATTTTAAACAGATTGACTATGCTGTCATCTGGTAGGTCAATAAGTCAACAATTCTGAGTGAAATGCGTAGTTCTACGTGGTAGCGAAAAAGAGTGCAAATTGAGAGAAGCGGAGGCCCAAAAATGGCAGCCAAGGAAATGAAGATGATTCTGAATCAGCGAATAAAGATAGGAAAAACAAGTAACTTAAATGTGATGCTTAAGTGTGACCTGGATCGAGTGGTCTATACGGACCACATAAATTTCATTTGTATGAGTGGACATTTCACCATGCAGTGCATATGGAAACCTACGAACCTAGAATGTAACCATAGCGGGTAGGCTTGGGTCGTTTGACCCAACTTTCGGAGTTGGGCCAGATTGTTTGCAGGATCAAAATGATCTGAGACATGGATTCCTTGCCTGCGCGGGAGTGAGCTGGGTGTTAAAAACGGTGACGGTATCTGATATCAAAACGATTCAACCCTACTTGATAAATTATTTGGAGGGACGCGTAAAATATTCTTCTGCAATTTGAATCGCTTCCATTTCGTTACATAAATCAGAATTTCCAGTAAATCCTGCCATCATAAATCGTAACTCTCGAGGCATGTTCTCGTTAAAAAATAATTGTCCACTTCGAGTGCGTTCCGCTTGGGCAAATAAACGCGCATTTTTTCTAATTTCAGCGTGCTGAGCATTTAGCAAGAAGAGTTGACGGGCTTTTTCATTTTCTTCAGGAGGAACTGAGGCATCAAATACTGTTGCGTACTTTGGAAAATTGCGAAACTGTTTCGACAGATATAACTTATTACTTATTAGTTTATTAAAGTGTTCTGAATCCTTAATTACTCGATTAAAAAAAGTATCAGCATGCTGTGGGGTAACCATAGCAATACGTAATAGATTTCCCATAAATCCCACAACTTGCTTAAAGTAATCAGGATCTTCCAGTAGATGATTAATTAACTTATCTGCATAGGGATGTAAATTTCTATGGAAAAGGAAACTACTTAAAGAGTAGGGATTGTCGATGAATTCTTTATATACCTTTGCTTCGTTATTGAAAATAAAATCGATTAATTTATTCGTTGCAGTTGGAGTAAGTGCCGCTACAACTTTGTTTAAAAAGGAGGGGGCTAAAATAATCTGTTTAAAATTTTTTAGATCACTAATAACCACATCAATTAGTTGATCGGCAAATTGAGGAAAGCCTTTTGCAACATGACATAAACTAAGGTGCCCTCTAATTAAACGATTAAATTCTTCTTTGTCTTTAAGTAAACATTCAATCAACTCGTCAGCCTGTGACTCAGGAAGGGTGGAGGCCATTTCTTTTAATTCTGCAGCGCTTTGGATGTCTCTAAGCCGAGCTAATATTTGAGAATGATTTGTAGGACTACTTATTTTATTTTCTTTCATGATTAATCCCTTTTAGTCGGCAAAAGAACAAAAAAGTATCCTGTGATCTCTTATTTTACAATTTACATTTTTTGAAACCATTATTTTCCAAATAAGTAGATTCTCTAAAAAATATCAGTCGGATAAAATAATGGTTATTTGAGTTTTTTAATCCCCCGCCCATCAAGGTGAGCATCATTCGACTACCTATAATTGCTGATGTAGAAATCTAAAACGCGGCTTCGACGATATAGCTACAAATCAGTTTATTATGAAATCGATTATACCCAGGAATATAGATTTTTCTGGAATAAACTATTCGCATAAATAGAGCCATCCATCTCGTGCATTAAATTATCATCAACATTATGCAGCATCACAACATGTACTATATTTATACAAGGTGCTTTGTTTCGGAGAGTGGACATGCAAGATAAATTAGAGGCTCAAGTTTTTGTAGATGCTTTAAGAAGAGGTGAGTTTGCATCTACAGCAGAAGTTCTGGCCAAGAAAATATATGAGAAATATCAGACACCGGAAAGGCCCCTTCTGGCTGACGACTATCTTCCTTTAATGACAAATATATTAGCAGAAACAGACATTTCTATTAACGACCTGCCCATGCTTAAAGTCGGAACACTCTCTACCGGAAGCCTTACGGAAGTTGGGTATTATATGAATGAAATCCTAGTAGCAGCTGCAGTGTTCTTAAGCCATGAAGCATGGTTAAGAGAGCAAGAAGGAAACCAAGACAAATCACCAGAAGAAATTCGCCAAATGGTAAAAGATGAAGTTACTAAAGCATTTGAAAAAAAAGAAGATGGGATTTCTAAAGCCGTGAAAATAACTGAGGGAAAATTGAGTAAACAAATGGCTGCTTTGGATTTGCTTACAAAAGAAGCGTCTCACCCGAAGGCATTTGATTATGCTATTAATCATTTAATAAAAGAAAATAATACTTTAATACGTGAAACGGGAGAACTACTTGTTAAGGAGCTCAATCAAGTAGAAGCTGAAATGGCAGAATTAGATAAAAAGATTGTATCAGCAGAGGCTAAAATAAAAGAATTGGGTAAAGATGCTAAGGAACATAAAGATGACCTCAAAAAAATGGTACAATCTAGAAGGGTATTATTTGATCGTAAAATAGAACTAGAAGAACATCTTTCGAATTTGATGGTTAAACCTCACGATTTTAATGCAAATAAAGCTTTTGAAAAAATGCCTAATGTCAAATCTATTCAAGAATTAAAAGGACGAATCGAATCCTATTTGGAATTTTTAAATGATAACCCTGTTGAAGAGCCAGAGGAAAATCTAAAATTATTAAGATCTTACGAGTCTCGCAAATCTGCTGCAACAATGATGCTTACGGCGATCAAAACGGCCAGTTTAAGGTCACCTGAACAAACACTAGCCATTTTACAAGATAATGCTGAAGCGTTAGCAAAAAACCGTCCTGGTATATGGGAATTAGGTATTATTGCTTGGATAAAAGATTATCTTAGTAAATCGGGGATGATGAAAACAACCGATGAGGCATTGAAGTCAACTAAAGCGGAGATAGAAACACTGGGAACTAATAGCTTTTTTCTAATTAAACAGGAGCTTAACGAAATAAAAAAAGAAAATGAGGTTGTCCCAGAACATAATAATCCGATGTCGCCCCAGGGCGGAGGTGGTTCTTAACCCGACAATTCCTTATAAAAATACCAAATGTAATCTTGTTGGAACGATTTGTTTTGTCGGACCCAAGTCCAAACTAGCGAGCTACAATTTATTTGAACATATACCCTGAAATACTTAAAGATTTTGAAGAATAAAACTGTCGCACAGAGAGAGTAATTTCCTTCCCCATTAAATAATTTCATCCATATACAGATTTATGATAAGATCTAAATTTATACAAAGTGCTTTTTTGATGGGGCTTATGTGCAAGGTAAACTAGAACCTCAAGCTTATATTGATGCTTTAAGAAAGGGTGACTACGTTTTTGCATCAATAGGTTTGGCCAAGAAAATATATGATAAATATCAGTCATTAAGTGAAAAGCCCCTGAGTGCGGATGATGTCACCCCTTTATTGACAAATTTATTTGCAGAAACAGATCTTTCTATTAAAGACCTGCCACTGATTCAACTTGGAATATTATCTATCGGGGCATCTTACGGGCCAGGGGAAGCTACGTATTATATGACGCAAATTATGGCAGCTGCTGCAGCGCTATTTAGCCATGAAGTCTGGTTAAGAGAACAAGAAGGTAATCAAGACAAATCACCACAAGGTATTCGTCATATAGTACAGGATGAAATTACTCAAGCATTTAAAGAAAATGGACTTAAGGCAGCTGAAGGAATAACTGAAGGAAAAATGAGTAAAGAAGTAGATCCAGCTGTTTTGATTGTAAAAGAAACGACTTACAAGAAGGTATTTGCTTATGCTGTTAATCATTTAATAAGTAAAAATAATGCACTTGTCCGCGAAACTGGAAAGCTACTTATTGCTCGTCTCGATGAAGTAGAAGCTCAAATAGTAGAATTAGATAAAAAAGCTGATGCAAGTGAAGGGGACTCCAAAGAAATAGGAACATTAGGAAGAAAAGCCCGGAAGAGTCAAAGAGAAATAGAAGATCATCTTTCATTTTTGATGGTTCAACCGAAAGATTTTAATGCAAACAATGCATTATCCTGGATGCTGGATCAAGGTTATTTACAAGAGGTAAAACAACAAATCGAATCCTATTTGGATTTTTTTAATAAAAATCCTATAGATGACCCAAAAAACAATCAGGGCTTGTTAAAAGCTTATGATGCTCGTAAATATGCTGCAGCAATGATGCTTACGGCTATTAAAACTGCGAGTTTAAGGCCACCTCAAGCAACCTTAGCCATTTTACAAGATAGTGCCAAAATGATTGAAAACAACCGTCCTGGCCCATGGGAATTAGGTATTATTGCTTGGATAATCGATTTGTTCATTAAGAAATCAGAGATGACAAAAATAACCGATAAGACATTACAGTTGACTAAAGCTGAGATAAAAACATTAAGAACTAAAAATTGGTTTTTTCAAAGTAGAAAAGCGCTTAATGAGGTGAACGCAGAAGACAGCGGCCCAGAAGCTGCTGATAAGGATATTCCATATTGTATTTTTGATTAGCTAGCTTAGGTCGGGTCCGTTGACCCGGCATACGCTAGCTATATAAAAATCACTCTAAAAACCAACTAGTCTTCAATATAATTACCTCGACTGGTTTTTAATTAAACTCCAAACTCTTAGTTTCATTAAAATTAGGTTTTTCCTTCACAGTTATTCCCTTTTCCTGGAAAAAATGGTGAGGATTCCATTTTGAAAATTGAATTTTCAGGAAGGACTCTATGCTTGAAAAGAATGCTTCTGGAACATCTGCCTCCATTGAATGATCTGCCTGGGGAAACACTATAAATTGATTGTCTGGGATCTTGCTTGCCATGAATTCGGAATGTTTTTTATCGGTAATCCAGTCTTCTTCGCCCACAAGAATAAGTGTTTTACATGCTATTTCATGCAAGCGATCTTCATAATCAAATGTTCTTAAAAACCCACCAAATCCCTGGTTTAAGGGTTCATGGGCAAAAATATAATCAGGAGCTGGTCGATTTATAGGGAGGCTGTGTCTTTTTTTCCAGGAATACATAGAATCCATAACATCAAAAAACTTATCCAATTCTTCATCACTACTAAAGCTTCCTTCCCATAGTTGTTCACAAGCTTTTTGTTGGTCTAAGTTACCTCTATTTTTGACATTTTGACGTGCTGTCTCCAGGTTTCTAAAGCTTGGAGAACCTGCTGCCAACACCAGATTGGCAACGTGGTTCGGATAGCTCAGGGTATATCCTAATGCGCACATTGCTCCATAAGATTTACCCAATAAAACGATTTTATCCAGATTGAGCTGCTTACGAATTTCCTCAACATCCTGAATATAATTTTGCATGGTATATGATGAAGGTTCGTTTTTATCGCTTAATCCACATCCTCGGGGATCGATGAATACCATATTTCCTGTGGTAGATAGACATTCATAATCTTTGTAATGAGAATGATTTGCACCAGGTCCACCAGGGAGCATAAAAATGTAAGGCCTTTTATCGAGCTTGTTCTCATTTTCACTGACTATTTTGATATGTAATCGGGTTTCCGGTGCGTCGTCTCGCACAGGAATATCAATAAATAAATCCTTACTCCACATGTAATTCTCCTGATTTAGATTATTTTTACAGAGCACTTAGAAACGAGCTGTAATTGCATTCCAAAGCTATATGGTTCAATTTTTAGAAAAATATCATAGAAAAATCAAGAAGTAATCTTAAAATTACCGGTTCGTTTGATTGGGCCAAAGGCCCAATCAAGAATTCAGTGGTATTAAAAAGAGAAAGGATTAACTGCTTATAGTAGGGCTATTTTCTCGCTCTTCAGATTCCTCTGTCTTTTCTGATTCATTAATACTGTTTTGAATGTCTGCAGTCATATTGGTTTCAACTTCTTCTTTTGAAGACTTTGTCAGCTCTTCTTTATGATTAAATAATGACAAGTTAAGGAGAGCACTTTCTTCATTTACAGAGTTCCCCTCTTTAATGATGTTTTGTACAAGAGTACCTATTTCAATGTTGCTATTTAAAATGCTCCATGCTTCAGTATCTATATTGAGTGCTTGAGCTAAAAGAGGGTAGTGGGGAAGAAATTCACGAGTGAGGTAATGGAATGTTGACTTACCGTCACTTGCTGCTTGCTCAATTAATAGAGTTGCTATTGTTTTCAGTAAATCATGATTTTTCGGAGATAATAGTCCTGTTCTCTTAATTGCATAAAGCATAGCAATCAATTGCTCGGAATCAATTAAAGCCCTTAAATCACGAAGGATAAGTGAGAGAAGCTCAAAATACTGTTCTGGTTCTTTAAAAGATGTATGTACTAATGATTCTATAAACTTGTTAAAAGCATCTTTCGATAAACTTCCTTGTGTATAATTTACAAGAAGAGTGGTTAAATGCGCTGGAGCAATATGTTGTGAGATATCAAAATCGGAAATTATTGGTAAAAGCGATTGTTCATGCGTTTTGGCATATTCGGGATTGCTAAGCAGTTCATGGAGCTCAAGAATCGCTTGGGGAAAACCAACTTTTACTGCTTTAAGAACGAGAGCAAGTTCGGATTGTTTTCCTGCTTTTTCTACTTGATAACGATTTTGATACCATGCAACAAGACTTGAATTTTCTTTTGCTGCAAGTTCCAACATTGCAAGTGTCATTTTATTAATGTCTGTATAGTACCAATAAGCTACTGCCGTAAATGCAACGGCGGGAATTTGCATACTTAATTCTTGGAATAAATCAGAAGCTGCTTTATCGTTTGCACGCATCAGCTGAATTAATGCTTCAATGGCTTCTTTTTGTTTCTCACCGGCTTGTTCTAAAATGGAGAGTTTGACTTGCAGTAGCTGCAAATCTTTTTGAGAGTTGGGAGCTTTATCAGGTAATTTCGAAGCAAGTTCTAAATAGTGGTGCGCTTTAGCAAAGTTTCTGGAGTTAGTATAATAGGTGGCCAATAGTATTGCTATATCAACGTTCCACTCAATATATTTTGGGGTATCATTTGAACTCATTAGAGCGCCTAATGTTTCAACTGCCTGAGACATCCCTTGTTTTGACGCTTCTAAAAGATAACTAACACTTTGCTTAAAATGATAACTAATTTCTAGTTTGGCGCCAGGTTTCCCATTAGGACGTATTGCTAGAACTTCCAATGCCATCGCATAATAATATGTTAACTGTCCTAATTCACTTAAGAAAATAGCGTGGTTATTGGAGATAAGCTCTTGAGCTTTCTGTTTGCATGGTCCTTCTTTAAGAAAGAAATAGTGATAAAGTTTTATAAAGTCTTCAGGCTTATTCAAAACAAAACGCCCTAAATTAAATGTTTCGGGCATGTGTTCATTATCATTGGGTTGAATTCCCAGCATCTTAAAGATTTTAAGATATACGTATGCCTGTATGGTGGCTGGCGTTGCAGCGTTACCACTCAATAACAAGAACAGATACATTAATTCAAGGTGGTTTAAAGATTCGGCCTCCTCCTGATTGTTGTTCTCATCGGAGGAAGTTTTGGATTCATCATCAAAAAATAGATGCCCCTGATCATATATGAATTGCATCATTTTTGAGGCCCCTTCAAGATAATGAGTTAGAGCTAACGGATCATTTGGGGTGAAGGGAAACTCATAATAGGTTTCAATGAGTGCACTTAAAAGAACGCTAAAGTTTTCGAATGGACTTATTTTTTTTATATGAGGTATTTCAGAACCAACAGTATTTAAACTTTCAGTAGCCTTGATTAAATTATCCCGGCTTGTTTCAAGATTTTTTTGCATGCTGGTGAGCATAAGATAGAGGGAATTCTTGTCATTTGGCCCTAGCAATTCCAGTTTCTCTTTAATTATATCAATTTGAGTTTGCAACTCTTTTATCACGTCCTTAATCGTATTGTCTTGCTTACTTGCTATATCGCTTATCTTCGTATCTTGTATAAAACTAATAAACTCGGTTCTGTTGGATTCTCGTGTTATCTCGCTGAATCCTGCAAGAATATCCAGATCTGAAACAGATAACCGTTCAAACTCTTTAATTAGTAATCCTAGTTGCATGTTGAAATTTTCAGGATAGTTTTTTAATTCAAACTTTAATTGTTTCGTTAGGAATTCGGTTGAATATTGGCGTAATGTCTTTAGTAGGGTTAAAAAATCAAGAAAATTTAGATGAGCAAAGGGAATCTCAAACCCCAGAGCTTCATTGATGTCTTGTCTTACTTCAGGAGGATAATGAATATTTCCACTTTCACTAAATCCAGGCACATTGAGAATATTTCCTGTGATATTATTCCAATAAGTGGGGCCTGATTCATGGTCAATCCAAATCCATAACCAATTATCATATACCCCAATGACCGTTCCAATTCCTTTAGGGGTAGTTATTCTATCTAAAAAGTAAATTCCAAATTTTTTAGTCGCTTCAGTAGTAATATCAAAGGAATAGTGTTTTCCATATTTAGTAAAAAGCTCAATACTTGAGACCGGTTTAATTGTATTTAATACGTCAATTTTTTTTTGCACATGTCACCTTGAATTAAAAAAATTTTAGAATGATTCATTATTAAACAACAAGTAATGCGAAAAGTGAACATTTATTTTATATAAAGGACATATTGCTCAATGTAATATCGAGGGTTGGAATAAAAAATGATTAGTATGTGCCTAAAAATGGAACTTGCGCCACATTAATGAAATGCGTGCGCTAATTCTTAGCAATGTTTACTGTATTTGGTAATTGAGGGGGGAACTTTACTTGTGTTCAAATGTTACCATCGAATAGGTTTCCGCTGTGTAATATGGCTCTTGGTCCACTTTGTATTCCTTGGCTAACTCTGCTGCCGTTTTATGATCAATGCATTTTATTCCAAGCTCTTTACATAGAAGTACAATTTCGCTTGGCTCAAAAAATGTTTTGAAAGGAGATTTTTTACTGGCAAATTCATCTAAAGTTTTTTCTAAACATTTTTCTTTAGCAGTTGAGTCTAATTGTTGTGCCCCGGTTTGCATTAAAGTATGCATGTAGTCGAAGGTAATAATTAAATGGCTAAACTTACTTGATAAATCACGTAAAATTCTTATTACCTCCTCTTTTTCGAGGTAAAAGGTATTTCCTTCCCATAAAATTAAAGTGGGTTTTGTGAAATCAATATCATTTTTTGTTAATTCAGCGATTAAATCACCCTTAACATAGTCCAAACCTATATAAGTGGCATTTTTATTAATACTTTGTTCGGAATAAATCTGTTCCTTACATTTTAAAATTTGCGGTTGATCAATTTCAAAAAAACGTGCGCCAAATTGTTGCGTATATTTCATTTTACGAACGGGCAGGGTATCAAAGCCGCTCCCTAAAATGACGATTTGCTTAACTTCTTTGTTTTTGACTACATCGGATACGGTGCGTCTAAAAAAACGGGTTCTAGTAGCTAATGGCAACCACATTCTTTTATCTAGTCTTTGTTCTGCTTCTTCTTTAACTTGCTCGTTCACAAAGTTTTGCATGAGCGGATCTTTAAACAAATCGTTCTCTCTTGTGCCTTGCTTTTGGGTTAGTGCCGGCCAATTGTCTTTAGATTTAGCCTCTTTTTTCCAATAATTCGCCAATAGGGAGGTTGTCGCAACATTATTATCTTTCAGAATTTTTTCACGCATAAAAGCACTTTCTCTTATTTTATTAATTCATCTACAATCTGGCTCACGCCTGAATAATAAACGGCATGATCGGCGTCTAAATATACAATATTATCGGTGACTTCTCTACTCATGTGTAGCTGATCGCTTAGAAGTAAGACCTTATCATACCGGCAAACTAAAGAGCGTTTCGAAATACGTGTAAATTGTTCGCCAATATGGACTGATTCGATAAAGGGCCGTAAGGGTTGAGGTTGTAATCGAGCCATCGCTTTTTGAGCATCCTCCAGGCTACAACAGTTAAAAAAAACATTGACTAAATCCGGGGAACGTTGAAGGCGAATTTCTTGTAATGCCTCATCGATGATTAAATAAGGTGTGAGGTTATTAGATTCAGATTCTTGTGCTAATGAAAACAGAGACTTATGGTCTTGTGGAACATAGGCTGCAACAAAAATTAGTTCACGAATCGCCTCAGGAATAATCTCAGCAGCTTTTGCGATAATTAAACCTGCCATACTATGGCCAACCAGCGTTACCTGTTCGGGTTGTTGCTCAATTAGTGTGACAATACTCTGCACGTAGTCATTGAAACCTATTGAGCTACTCATTTGACTTTTTAGGCCATGGCCAGGTAAATCGGGCATCAATACTTTATGCCCTTTAAGGAACAACTCTTTTGCAATACGCCTCCAACACCAAGAGGCATGCCATGCACCGTGAATTAAAATAAATGTTTGAGCGCTTTGCATAAAAACGATATAAGAATAAATTTAATTGTCATTTTATAAACATTGAGTCATTAAATAAAAGCTTTATCTCCAATAATGCCCCAGAATATCTGAGCTTAAAACACGAAGGTTTTATTCTTTAGTTGGCGCGATGTCTGTAATTCCGAGGCATCAGCTATTAATATTAAATTAATGTTGGAGTGATATAATTAAACTGTAGCGATATCTCCTAGGTTATAAATCAAATTTCTATCGCTACATTAAACTTTTTCATTTTGTTAACCCATCTCGAAAATATTCTTGTTTGATATTTATTTTTTTAACACTATTTGTTTGTAACTTAAATAAGCTAACTGTATAATTCGCCGTTAATTTGGTAATTTTAGAGTTCATTAGCTATGCTAGCTCCACTTCAAAAACAAGAATTAGAGAAAATAAAAAATAAAATAATACAAATACAGGATGTTTCTCAGGAGTTAAAAGCTAATGAAGAGTTCATGCTTGAAGTAATACGATTATATCCTTCTGCAATAGCTCATGCCGATCCTGCATTAAAAAATAAAAAAAGTTTCGTTTTAGCAGCGATTGAGATCAACGGTTGGGCTTATGTCTATGCATTAGATAAGTGGAAAGATGATGAAAATGTAACCTGTTTCGCAGTAAGAAAAGCCTCTCGTTTTCTTTTTTATGCTTCCGATAGATTAAAAGCTGATGAGAATTTTAAAATCAATGCTTTGAAAATTAACAGTTGGTACCCCTGGATAAGACTAAATAAAGTTATAAAAAATAATTTTTTTGAAGGGTTGAGCGACACCTTTGCAATAATGTACGGAAATTATGGGATTTTCGATAAAATGGATGGAAAGGAGTTCGATCCTAATAGACTAAAACATGGGTTAATTGATATCACCTTGATCCCGCAATTATCTAATTTTTTAATTAATTACGGAGTACCTAGTAAGCCATGTAGTGCCAATCCTTTCCGATATGCTCTAGATAAAGAAAAATTGAATGAAGCCACTCTTCTTAGAAACATATCCTCTTTTATAGGATTTGGTTTGCAGTTTTTAAGATTCGCGATGGCCGCAGCAGCCACGGTAATGGTCCTGCCCATAGTTGCTTTGGTACATGTACTCAAATTCCCTTATACTTATTATTACCAAAGGAGCTTACTTCAGCTTGAGGGGGTAATTTACAATGCTGAAAACCAGAAGCCTATATCCCAAAAGACGACTTTGGCAGAGTTTATTTCAACTACTAATTCCAGTTTAAATGATTTATGTGGTTATAAGTCTTCGAATATCACTTCTTATTCTTCTAAAAATACAGACATAGAAAGATATGAGGGAGCGAAAGGCCTTAATCCACACTTGTTCTTTAAACCATCAAACAAAGCAACGCCGTCTCAGATTCGAGCTAAAGCAATAGTGTCCTCCCTAGAAATAGATGAAAAATATGATCCTAATGACTCCAGATCATCAGCTATAGGCCGATCTTTTTACTAGTAAGTTGGGTCGTCTGACCCAACAAGCAATCGCTTATAATTTCGAATGTTGGTCAAATGGTTTTCAACTAACTGTTCTCTCTCATGAGTCTATAGCGGGGTAAATCTCGGTCAACCCATATAGTAAATCTACTTTTTATACATCTTATCGCTAAAAAATCTTTAATTTTTATATACCTATGCTATTTTAGTTCCCAAGATGACCTAATTTAGAAAAGGATATCTCCTCGTTGTACAAAAAGCCTGGCACTACAAAATCGATATCGGGATTATAAATACCTAGCAACTTTGCTATAGAATTTTTAATTATTATTTTGACTAACATTAGTGAATGAGAATACTTATGCCCAAACGTACAAAAAAGAATAATGGAACGAATACCGAACCTCTGTTGCCAAATAATTCAGC
Source organism: Legionella stuttgartensis (assembly GCF_977063405.2). Classification (NCBI taxonomy): domain Bacteria; kingdom Pseudomonadati; phylum Pseudomonadota; class Gammaproteobacteria; order Legionellales; family Legionellaceae; genus Legionella; species Legionella stuttgartensis. The sequence goes on along the minus strand of NZ_CDRUHA020000001.1, from coordinate 87,677 downwards.
GTATCAATCAAGGCCTTCACATGACCCAATTGTAACTCAGGATCCAATCACTCAATCAGAAATAGAATCGAAAAGACAACTTAGGTACACAAGAACTCTTAAAGGAGATGGAATGCAATTATTTGTTAGTAAGCAGCTTCCTCTCGCAGCTCTTTACAATAAAGAGAAACAAACAAATCCTCTAGCAAAGGGAATTCCAATCCAAACCCGACAGGAAGAAATAGTTTTCAATGGCTCTGGAACAATTGTTGGCTTGAGTATCAATACAAATTGGGAAGAAAATACAAAAGAAATCCAGCAACTTACTAGCCAATGGCGGCAAATACAACAGGATAAATTGCTCGAGAAATTATTAAAACTTATTGAAACGCTACTGGAGCAACCCAAGCAAACATTTCGTTTTCTCGATGCTCTAGAAAAATTTTCTGTACAGCCTCCTAATAGTAGTTCGAGATTTATTAACTTTTTTAATCTTATAGAGGAGATACGTTTAGCTACCCAACATTGCCAGTTAGAAACTAAAACTAAAGCTTGGTTTGCAATGAAATTAGATGGATCCTCATTAAATGAGGATTTATCTTCAGCAGAGTTACGTTACTTTCCTGAGCGGATGTCAAATTTGATAGAAAAATTCCTGAGTACCTTGGTGAATGAAGAGCAATTAAACAATGAAGCATTAACAGCAAAATTTGAAGAAATTTTTCCACAATCTTCTTCAAATAATAATAATGATCTTCATCATATTCACAAAATTGTTCTGGACGCTGCTAAAGAGGTTTTTTTACAGCAAGTCAAAGAAGATTTAATCGCCATAAGAAACAACATGGATCGCACTCTTGATTTTTCAATATTCAAGAATGTTAAATATCTTACAATCGGTGCCTCCTCGAAGAAGCCGAGTAACATCGATGCATCCTCGCAGAAATTACAAAATGATAAATTTGCAGACCTAGTTTGCATGCTAAAAGCTATGGAGTTCTCTAATTTAGAAGGAATAGTCATCGAAGATTTGAGTGTCTTTCAAAATAAATCGAAACTTGCTCAGTTGTTTTTATTTATTGAAAAAAATAAGCAAACCTTGCAAAAAATAACGATACTTAACGGTGGTACTAGTGAAGATGTGGCCAATTTTCGTACCATGCTAGAAGCCTTTGCAAACATCACTTTAAATGTTGAGGGAAGTCCTACGCCATCACCGCAACCAGAAAAAAAGAGTTTTAAATTTTTCAAGCGCTCCCAATCTCGGCAAGATGAACGCGACACCTATTCTGTAGGTTCAAGATGCAGCCCATCATCTAGCTAAAACTACAAAGTACGGTAGCAACTGCCTTGTATTTTATTTCAAGACAGTTGCTATTTGCTTTGTTAATCCTAGATAAGTGCACATGAATTTGAATACCGAGAGTCATCACCTTTGTCTGACGTAGGAATTTCCTCTTCCTTTGTTGTATCCGTTGGTTCAAGTATTATTTCTTTTTTAGGTTGCGGGACCTTTTTCTCAAAAATTTGCCTGGCTTGTTGCATTTCTTTTTCATCTTTTAAGGAATGCCATGTCAGTTCGGTATCATCTGAAAACGTAATTTTATATGTCACTATATGACTATCTTCAAAAAATGTTCCTTTATAACCCATGCTTGAGTTATTTTTATAGTCAATAAGTACATTGAACCCCGAGACGGGTTTTCCTTCAAACGCTAATTTCATCTCCTGTTTTAAATCTTCATCATAGAATAAAGAATTAATTTCATCCATTAACTTGTAATATTCTGATAATTCATTTTTTATCGTTCGTTGTTTAAATATATTTCATTTTAATAGTTTCTCTCCCTACTTGAGTTGCCAACTCATATAGGGCGAGATGAAACTCATCCATTGTTCTATTTTTTAGGCAAATTACATGATTATCAAACTACTAGGAGCTTGCTGTTGCTGTTTAAGAACGTTTTAAACTCTTGGTTTAACTGCATTATTGTTAGTTTTGGAGAGTCCGTAAGCTTAATTGGATATAATTCCTATATTATTGGGGGAAAATAATATTGAATATGAAAACAAGTTTCAACTTTTGCATAATGGTTTCAAAGGCTTACAAATGAATCATTAAGAAGGTTATCATTTTGACCTAGCAATTTCTTGTCAGCGGAATGAAAACAATCGTAACTACATTTTCAACACTTCTATTTTTTTTACCTCGTCATGTTCAGCTCCTTTTTTAGGGGCTTCAAAAATACTGTTCCTCGGTTTATGCAAAGTAAATGGGGCAACTAATTCTGTTTTAGAGTCGCTTAAGGTGGTTAAAATTTTTATGGTCTGGGTTTGGGTAAATCTTCTAAATAATTGAGTATTAATAAAGATCATGGCCCTTTTTTCAATGAGAGGATATTCTTTTTTAAATTCGATAGGACCTCGGAGCATTAAGGTAAGCGTTTCTCTTTTATAAGTACTAAAATAAAGGTTTTTAATTGTATTTTGGCTCTCCTGGATCAGAACACATTCATTATTAAAATCAACAATAGCGTTCGGAATTTTATTGTTTTCTCTAAGTCTTTTATATTGTCTTTTCGTGAGGACAATACCTTGCTCTGCTAATATTTTCAAAGCATTGGCATAATTGCTTTGTTCATTATTTGAGTATTTTTTAGGGGGAGCTTTTTGAGGTTGATTTCTTGGATGAACTAACAATTGTCGAAGATGTTTTTCCAGTGTGCCCAAAGTAGGTCGATGTTCTGGTTTGAGCGAGAGACATAATTGAATGAGACGATTGAGAGCGGCAGATGGTTTTAATATCGATTGCATCATAACACCTAGAGCGTAAACATCCATACTTTTTTGAGCAGTTATCGGCTTTTGTGACCAGCATTCGGGTGCAATTTGCGTATATGTTGTTTTATTCGATATTAGAGCCTCTTGAGTTTTTACAAAAAAGATATCTGGGTCGAGTAGCATCCCTTTCTTTACAGAAATACCTCCATCAAGTAAATAACTTTTACCTGAATCCTTATTATAAAGAATATTGTCCGCTTTTAAATCCAGAACTATATATCCCTTATCATGACAATCTTTTAATGCTTCAATTGCAGAAATAAAAAGCTTTATTTGTTGCCTTTCATTAGTAAAATGCAACTCTTCATAGGGTATGCCATCAATATAGGGAAGCACCAAACGATAAGTATCCTCCCGTTCTATTAATTCACTAGTTTGTTTCGGGTATAGGGTTTTGAAAAATTTATATTTATTGTAGGCCTCGATAAAATCAACATCATCACTATCCGCTGGCATTAGTACGGCAATTGAGCGTTGACCATCAACAGATTGAAATTTTCGTGCTTTGGCGTATGTGCCCGAACCAATTTTTTTTTGGGGATAATATTCTGTTTCTCCGTCACTTTCATAACAAGAGTCTTCAGAAGCATTATCATCATGGAATTTATAGTTTTTTGGCATGGCCTTGCCCTCTCATCCAAGAATTCCTTTAATCAATTTTGCTTGTTTTACAGGATAAAGTCCATGGAGTAAAAATACTCTGATTTTTCCCGGTAGGTTGGGTCGTTTGACCCAACAAATTAAACGCAAGGACGCTAGAGAAGGGGGCCTTTAGTAGTATTTCGGCGACAAATTACCAGTTTTCCCAGAATTATGTTTGTCAGATTCCAGTGGTTTTATCGTTTTGCTAATACTTGGAATAACTGAAACACTAGCTGCCCTTCCTTTGCCTTTAAAATTATTTCTTTTATCGGTAACGTTCTCAGCTTTTTCTTGTTCTCTCGGTTCTTTCCCTCTTGCTGTTTTTGGCGTTTTATCTTTAAACATTAAATGCTTTTCTAAATCGCGATGTGAGTATTGCTTTGCATTTAGACTCAACTTAGGAGTGGGCTTTTTTTCGGGTTCTGGTGTCGTTTGTTGTAATTCCTGCTCTACTAGATAGGAAGCAGAAGAAGTGGCTAGTTCCTGTTCTGAAAACATTTTAATTGAAACTTTTTTCTTTGCCTTATGCTTCTTCTTCTCTGGTGTACTTTCCATTGATTCATCTGATTGTGGCGCGGATGATTGCTCTGCATTGTGAATAGCAGTTGATGAAATAGCTTCTTTCTTTGCTGCGAGCGTTAGCATTAACAAAGCTTGTGAAAAATCCATCCGCTTATTTGCTTTCTCATGAGTTAATCCACGAATAACCTTTTTTACACTTTTGCCTAGGGGAGAGTTAAAGGCGGGGTGGTTGAAATCGAGTCGTGTACCTGGTCCCTGCATATCGAGCTGATCCAAATAGGCTGATAAATTGGTGACAGCCAATTGTATGGTCTGTGCATCCAATCCCAAGGGGGTGTCTTTTGCTAAGTCATACTGTTGCTGGTTCATTAAGTTAAATAAAGATTTCTTTGAATTTCCAAAATTACTGGCAACCGGCACCCCTGTTATCACTTCATAGATGCTAACTCCCATCTTATAGCGCGATTTATAATCAATTTCCGAAATCGAATATTCACTTGAAGTATCTGAACTTGATGTCACGCTAAGTGAAGTGGGTCTGGAGCGATAGATAGGGGTTTGGGCAACTTCCATTTTAGGAATAGAGCTTTCTTCGAGCACATTCAATAAAGACTTAATATCGCAAAGGACTAAACGTCCATCATCCGCAACAATAAAATTACTCGGTTTAATATCTGTAAAGCGAAAGCCAGCCCTTTCTAAATCCACCATGAGTTGTAACATCTTCCTTGAATAATCAAATGAAGTGTCAAAATCCTCCGCATGCCGCTCCAGACTACCCTTACCACAATATTCAATTAGCTCAAGATAATAACTATTTTTGCGATTTTTGAATGGTAACAAAAGATATCGTTCTGGAAAGTGCTTAGCAAGTTCTGGTTGTACTCGCAGCACATCGTAAGCAGCCACATATTTTTCTTCAGCGGGTAACACGCGAAACACCACGCTAAAATCTTTGTATGTTGCCGAAAAAAGGGATATCACTGACCCACCTAGGAATTTAAGGGTAACAGGCTTTTTATCAATCGTGATCAGCATAGCTTGCGGATTATCGCCAGCATTCATTAGTGCTACTAATGGCGCTTTAGCTTGGCCATTCTCTGCCACCAATTTCTTAAATTCAGCAGTAAGTTTCTCGATAATTTTGCTTCTCATTTCCGCAGTTTTGCTCACTTTTCCCATGAGTACAACCTATAACTTAAAAAGGAACAATATTATCCATTCCGTTGATTTAATGTCAACGAGTCCGCATAAATTTTAAACATTCCAAATTTTGTTACAGTGGGTTGGGGCATTTGACCCACAATTACAATCTTCTTTGTCGAAACAATTGTTCAATGAAATAAAGAATCACTGGCATTTTGTGACCCATCCTACTACTCTAAAATGCACGTAAAAAAATATTCTATTGAAACAGAACAAAATAAAAGAGGGAGATAACATGATGCGTTCAGCACAAATTGCCTTGGTTTTGACTTCAATTTGTTTTTTTAATATACCCGCAGCTTATGCCATGCAGTTTAATATCCATGGTACGCAAGCAAAAAAACTCTACAATATGCTCACAGGTCCTAAGGTTCAAGAAGAGGGTGCGGCGGGGCATTCTTATCGTAAGGGAAAAAGTATTCTTTGCCGTTATACTAATGCTGATATGAGCAAGAATGGAAAAGAAGTTCCCAAGACCTCGTCATGTCGTTACGCATGTTCCATTAATTTTAATCATAATGGATTAGCAACTCCTGGACAAAATCCACAATAGATTGTGGTCAGTAAACCTACGTTGGGTCATTCTGACCCAACGACTTGCTTTGTGTATCCTATAATTAAACATCATTTTAAAAAACCGAGATTTTTTATGAAAAAAAATCCGTTTAACATAGGTACTTCAGGATGGAGCTATTCGGGATGGTTGGGCAATTTCTACCCACAAAAGATAAAACCTAATCTGGTACTTCCTTATTATGCTGACTTGTTGAATAGTGTGGAACTTAATAATAGTTTTTATCAAATTCCTAAAGAAAAAAATATAAGAAACTGGGTAGATATAACACCACCTGAGTTCGTTTTTTCATGTAAAGCAAATCGATACATTACTCATTTTCAAAAGTTAAAAGAAAGCACTGAAACTGTGGATAAACTACTTAAAGCGTTTAGTCATTTTGAAGAAAAATTAGGCCCTATATTATTTCAATTCCCACCCTGGTGGAAAATAGAAATCCCCACTTTGAAAACATTTATTCAGCAGCTTCCTAAAAAGTATTTATATACATTTGAATTCAGACACAAAAGCTGGTTTTGTGAAGAACTTTATGAGTTGTTAGATAAAAACCAAATGTCACTTTGTTTTTATGATCATAAAATGTATCGCTCACCGGAAATAGTCACAAGTCCTTTTATCTATATTCGCATGCATGGACCTAATATAGAGGCATATAAAGGAGCTTATGAAGAATCTACCTTAATGGAATATGTAGGGAAATTTATTAATTGGCATAAAGAGGGTAAAACAATCTATTGCTATTTTGACAATGATGAAAAAGCGAATGCACCTCAAGATGCACAACGTTTAAATCAACTGTTAAAAAATAAAAATCTTGTTTAAGCTTAGGCAGTAGTTAACGCTCCCACCCAAAAATGCTTCTGCCACCATAAGTTGGGGAGGCCTTTTTTTCATGAGTAATTATTTCTTCTACAGAAGGACCAGAAATAATGTATTGTTCTAATTCACGTGCTTGATTATCGAGTCGCTTAATGGCATCCAATTTATCGCTTTGACCTAAATGTGCTTTTTGAATGGCAGTTTTCAATACCCGGATGGTTTCGTCATAGACTTTAACAGGAACAGGGAAAGGGTGACGATCTTTGCCACCATGAGCCAAAGAAAAACGAGCTGGATCGGAAAATCTGTAAGGAGCACCATGAATGACCTCAGCCACAAAAGCCAAAGCGAGAACGGTTCTTGCCCCCACGCCGGGAGTTAGAAGAAGCTCAGTAAAATCTTCTGGCCCCCGATTGATGGCTGCAGCAATATTGCTATGTAAACGAGTGATGGAAATATTTTCTGCTCTAACATCATGATGTGCCGGCAAATCGAGATGGGGTAAAAGAAGCTGTTCTGTTGAATCGTTTACTGGCTTCAGTCCATTCTTTTTTTGCTTGGATAGTTCTGCAAGAATACGTTCAGGGGAACATGTTTTCAAAAGCTCAATTTGCTTAAATCGTGATAAGTGAGCACGTTGATCGGTGAGATTGATGATATTTCCTTGATGAAATCCTTCTATGGCCGTATGAGGTGCGTCAATGAAACTAGTCAATCCTTCCGATAACCAGTGATAGCGTCGTGCCTGTTTATTAACCGTATTCATGCCCTGTTGGATAATCGTCCACTTGCCCTCATCCGTAACGATAAAGCCGTGCAAGTACAGATCGAATCCATCTTGGACCGCAGCACTATCTACTTTAGCTACGAGACGGCTGCATTGCGCAAGTTGCTGTCCGTCAAAACCGACTTTGGTTCCTATACTGATAAGCTCCTGGGGAGTTTGCCGTGAATATTTGCCCCTGCCACCACATACATGCACTCCAAGTTCATGCGCGAGCGGGGTTAAACCGCGCTTCAGAGCCCCTATAACACTGGTAGTAATTCCTGAAGAATGCCAATCCATGCCCATAACCGCCCCAAAGGATTGGAACCAAAAGGGATTAGATAAACGGCGAAGAATCTCATCACGCCCATAATGGTGAATAATAGCCTGGCATATGATCGCACCTAATTTAGCCATACGATCCGCAAGCCAAGTAGGCACACGACCATAATGCAATGGTAAATTAGCGCTGCCCGTTTTATGAGCCATACAGTCTTTGTGAATGGATTGGAAGTAATAAAATTATAGCAAATTGTTATATAAGGAAACATTAAATTTATATCATTTCCTGAGTACGCGGGAATCCATCTCACAATCCCTTCATAATAATTATAATTTATTATAATTAAAACCGTTGTCTTCCTGTTGACTAAGGTCTTTAATTTCACGATTTAAGGTATAACTTAATAGCGTTCGTATTAAAACGATGCTTGCAACAATTCCAACTGAATAATAGTCCGGTGCAGTAGTTGTTCCTATTAAATCAGCAGCTACAATAAACTCCAATCCTAATGTCAATACTCGACCTAATCGTAATCGAATTTGATTAATATTTTTGGTATCTGAGGTAAAAAATAGATAAGAAATGTAATGAAATAAAGCGATCAAAACACCAATAAAAATAACGAGAACGCCACAAAAAGAGATACTATGTTGGATATACAATAATAAGGTATGGAAATTTAATACATCCATTTATATATCTCCTTAGATATATGAATTTTAATAGATTAAATTTTAATGTTAAAAAAATCCAAAGTTTTTAACATGTGGGAAGTAGGTTGGGTCGTTTCCCCCAAATCTCAGAATTTTAAATTAGCCCTTATGGTAGTTTCTCTAAGACAGCTTAGGCTAAGAATTAAATAGTATATTGCTTTAAAAAATTATTCAAAGATCCTTCAGCTTCTTCGTATTTTTTTGACCATTCATCTATTACACTGTTTATTTGGTTTTGCTCTGCTTTGGAATCTTCATCAAATTTTTGCATTTCCTTTTCTACATCTCCTACCGGATCAGAACTGCGGAGTGCAGCTTTCTGGGCTACTTTCAATCTTTCGTCCCTCTGAAAGGGTTGATAAAATCCTAAGTTACCGTATCTGAATTCTTTAGCTAATCCATTATTTAATTGATTATACTCTTTGAGCATTTCCTGCTGATGTTCGATTAGGTGTTCAAATCGAAAAATCCCTTTTTTAATTTCGTTTATTCTTTGTTCTTCACTATAAAGGTCAATACGATTGGGGTTGTATAAAATTGTCCATTTTATACCATTAGTTATTAATAATAAGTTCATCAATAAATAATTCGTTCGAAGATTTACATCATAATATAAATGAAGAATTTCTAATTCATGGGTTAGTTTATCAATGGCTCTTATCTTATCATGAACAGTATCTGCTTCTCTGATCTCCTTATTGTAGGTTTTAACAGCATTTAAAGAATATTCATAAGCTAATTTAGGCTCTGGAGTGAGTATATAAATAGGTACCCCTTTTTTAATTTTCTCATAAATATTATTAGCGAGCTCTTTTATTTGCTCATCTTGGAAATTTTTAATGTTTACACATGTGTCTGAAGAAGTGTCACCAGCACATGCGAGTGCATTTTGTCTCGCTTCTCCGATTACAGCAATCATCTCTTCTCTATTTGAAAACTCCAATGTTGAAGGACTTCCAAGCATAAATCCCTCTGCATTGTTGTCCTCTCTAATTCGGAATAATAATTCTGTAACCCCTTCTAATGTGGATGTTTCTTTGAAAATCGGAAATCCGTTATAAATGGTACGGTATTTTTTAAGAGCTTCCCCTTCGCCCTCCATTTGGGCTAAACCTGTACTCAGCTGAAGATGCAACTTATCTATTAGCTCAAGGGTTATACTTGTTCTAATTTTGGGATCCCGCCTGTATAACTCTAAAATCGTGGTGGTGGTATCAAACAAATTTTTAACACATTTTTGTTCTCTAAACTCATAATCAATCCAATTTTCCTTGCAATGGTGAAATAATTCATAGTCAACAAATAATAAGTATCGTAGCTTGTGAGGAATCGCGGAAATATCTTTTATAATAGACTGGGTTTTGAATCGCTCTTCCTTAACATCGAACCGATACAATATATTATTTTCTTCCTGTTGTTCGTGTTTTATTGCATCCAGTTCGGTTCGAGTTATGATTATTCCACTCGTGTGGGTTATTGATTCTAATCCATCAATAAATTCTTCGCGGGATAATTTTTCTCCCATTTTTTGTTCATCTATTTTAATTTTAGCAATCCCAGTATGGTAGAACTTATGATGTTGACCATGTCGTTGCAATTCCATTCCTGTTTTTTTATATAACTTTCTAGATGCATCTGCAGCTTTTTTGAAATCTTGATAAACGCTTACTTGAGTATCTGCAAAGAGTTTATCTTCTGAAAAGGTTATATTGGCGATGCTTTCTAATGTTTCTCCTGCTCTTAATAACCCGGGAAAGTCATTTACAAGGACGTAAACATATTTGTCTTTTAGAGTTCGTTTCTCTTCCATATGTTGTTCCTCTAAAACATAAAGTACCTTCTAATAATTATAATAATAGTGCATTTATAGGTCTAATTGATCTGTTGTTGGGCTTGTGTTCGTATTAGATTGGAACTCAATAGGGAGTAACTTATCTTCAACTGAAGTTAACTTGTTTTGGGATGGAGTACACTTGGATTGTAATTTTTTGATTTCATTATAAAAATTTTATTTATTTGTCTTCATGCAAGCAAGATATCCAATAGTTTTATGGGATAGAATAGGATTCAACACGTCCTTATTTCAATAAGGCCAAGCGATATGTTCCAATTTCTTCAAAGCCTAGGGCTCGGTAAGTTCGTATTGCAGAATTATTGTTTGTGAACAAAATTGCTCTTTTCACTTGTCGGATGGCAGCTTGTTTTAAGCATAGATATACGGTAATTCGTGCAAAACCCTTATTTCTTAAGGAAGGAGGGGTATAAACAGGGCCAATTTGTACAATATCAGGTAGATTGGCATTAAATCCGCATAATGAAACAGGCGTATTATTTAAGTATAATACCCATCGATTTTGGCTAAGCTGTATATCTTGAATTTCATTAATAACAGATTCTTCAAGTTTAGGATTATTCTCATCATCTCCAAGGGCTTCTACATTGTATGCGATGAGCCATTTTTTGATGACATCCATTTCACTATCATAAACTGTTTTTAGCGTGTAACTCTGTGAGTGAACTGTTTGAGGAATAATCATTTTTTCAAGATTAAGTAGAAAGAGTTTTTCCTTATAGTTAATAGCAAACTGTGAGGATTTTACACCTAGGTTTTTAATCACAAAATTTGCTTGGGAATCTTCACCAAGGATTCCAGCAATTGGTCTTTTTCTTTTAAGCTTAAATTCTTCTACCAACGCTGATAGTACTATGAGATTTTCCGCTTGCATCATTACGTTACCATTCCAATAATGAGCTAAAACACCCTTAAGTTGATTTCCTTCAAAGGAGCCATAATAGTCTCCGTGAAAAGGTTTATTTTGGTAGGTAATTCCTGAATGGTATAAATTATTTCTAATAAACATGGTCGTTTCTTGATAATGATTGAGATAAGATGACAATTCATTCATATGCACTTCTTCTAGCATTTTTATCTCGATCATTTTTTTCTCTAAGGGAAATATTTTTAAGAACGTTTAAGGCATTGTTAAAATAGCCTAATACTCTTTATTATTAAATAAAAAATCTTGAATTCCTCCTACGGTACCTATTCGAATATGACAATAATGATAATAAGTCAGGAGAATAGTACCTACCTTGATTCTCAGCTATCAATCTTAGCGTATCGAGGACCCATTTTTGGGGTGGCAGCTTTCCAAGCCATACCAGTACGCCTTGCTATTCATCATGTTTAGAATCGCTCGTAAAACGAAACTCCTGAATGCATGCTTTAAAATCCCCTACATTAATTTCCTTAGCCAACATAGGTACATTACCTTTGTTTCGATAACTAGAATAATCTATCTTGGGTCTTGAATCGGATATGTGCCAATAATCTGCATTGATACTCTGACTACAAGGACCTTTAGAAGTTAGAGTGGCACGTTTTGTTAAGATGCATCGATTCGGTGTTTCAATAAATGATAAATCTTGTTTAATTGAATCCCCTTTGGAACCATAAGTAATTATTAATGTTACAACAGAGTAGCCTTTCCCAAGCGAATTAGAAGGGCTTTCTATGTCAAATGACCAATTTGTTTTATTTAATAAGTCGGTTTGATTGATAATAAATTGGTCGCAGTGCGTCATGCCATAGTTATGAAACTGCTTGAGTAATTGCTCATTATCACTTAGTGCAACAACTTTAAAGGATTGTAAGCTCAAGAGAAGAAAGGTGGCATAAATTTTTTTGTTCACGAAAAGACCCATCTTGTTATATTTGCAATAAACGTTTAATTAGAAAAGTCTCCGCAAAGCCCCTCTAATCTGCTTACATTACATTATTTTTTGCAATTTTCCTAAAACTATCGGAACGACTTAATCTTATTGGGGGCTGTGTTTTGCTATTGCACAATGCTTGGGTGAAAAAATAGTTATCCCCAGATAAAAATTCCTTTGATAATGAACCACTGTATATTTTTTTGTTACTGTTAATATTGTTAATTTAGCTGTCTATAGAGGATCTTATTATTAATTGAGAAATCCCGTAATCCTCTTTGCTCCTTACGGGCTAGGCTCTCGCCTTATTTGAATATTGGATTTTAATTATTATGGAAAAATACGAGTAATGAACAACAAAAAATTTATCCTTAAGGTTCAAAATCTAATTGATCTTGTTATTCCTCCTGCACAAGATCTCTCTTCAGATTATGAGACTCTAAATTGAGATCATTCCCGCATAGGCGGGAATTCATCTGCCAACCATTAATGATGATTATAATTTATTGTAATTTACCCCGTTGTTTTCCTGCTGACTAATTTTGTAAATCATATATCTTCTTGATTTACCTCCCTACATTATTTATAGCGTAGAGGAGGTCCAAGTTGTTCTTCCCAAAGAAGGACAAATGCAAGTATCTTCTTCATTCGAACTCGTATCAAAAAATCTTGGCCCAGTTTTCTTACTTTTAGAATCATTAGGTTGTGGAGATTTTTCTGATGTTAATAGAGTATTATTTTTCCGTGTTTCATGAGTAGAGTCTGAGCTCCTATTTTCTATCAATGGCTGTTCCATTTCTGAAGGATTTTGAGTTGACTTTTTTCTAGAGAAAACGGTTGGCCATGTAAAGGCGATCGAGACGAATACTAAAATGACTGGAGACAATATTGCCATAGTAACGGTTAATGCAAATTTCTCCCCTATTGCTTCCCCCAATGTTTCACCGATATGAATTCCGCTTCGGATTCCACCAGCAACAGAATAAGCAAGAGAATCACCTATCAAAGCACATAATTTGAGCATATTAATGGCGCCATACTGTATTTTTTGTGCTGTTGTTTGGTTTTCTTCGGGGGGTTGATAGATTGATTCAAATTTTTCTTTAAGATCGACATACGTTTTGGGGTTAAAGACTTTATATACTTGGGAAAAAGTATTCACTACCATGGTGGTCGAAGTACATATCATCGCAATAACATGTGCTAAAAGGGTGTCAGGTGTAGCACCTATAGCGTTTAAAAACTTATTAACCCCTGATGCAGTAGTAAACCAAGTCAGCGTCGCATAAACAGCTAAAAAGAGCGTGCTTACCACTCCTAATAACGCACATCTCAAAAGACCATAAGGTTTTTTATACTCATCAATAAAAAGATTTTTAAATTTGGTATAATTTTCCCGTATGCCTACAGCTTGAAACGAATAAAAAGAAATCGCAGCAACCACAGACAACCCAATTGTTACTGCCAAAACGAGAGGGGTAGAAGCAAGCGCACCTGCGCCCAAAAAAGTGAGGAGTCCTACAATACCCGCATATCCAGAAATGCCCGCAGAAATACAGGCCAACAAAGTCACAATTCCAAAAAATAATTTCTGACCACTATCTAGTATTGTTTTTTCTCTTATATTTTCTTCAAGGGTAGTGAACGTTTTTTGTTTTTTAGGCTGAAAACCAGCACTATCAAGCATGGCTTGCCCACGACTTAATAAACAAACGATGCCATTACAGAAGGAAAGTACGATTGCTAAGGCCAGGCTTACGCCAAAGGGTGCTCCTAAAGTACTCAATAATCCCAGGCAAAATACCATACAAAGTGCCATGGAGGTGACTACTTTACCAATAACCAAGGGGATTCCTTTTAGCAGTCTATCTCTATTTTGAATGGGGGTTCTTTTAAATTCTTCGCCCTTGCTTGAGTAGTGAGCAATTTGCAAGATCTCTTGCTTAGATAATCTTTTTCCACCCGCAAGAATCTCTCCCCATTTAAAGGTGAGGAAACTCCAAAAATTGTGGGAAAAAGGGCGTTCCAGAAGATCGGTTATTCGAAGATCTCCATTTAAGATCGCGTATTCGACTTTTTGAGATTCTTTTTTAGTAAATTGATATTGATTGAACGAGGCAATAATCCAATCTCTTTGAGTACGCCATTTTCTTCTTAAAACCATTATGACTTCAGGACGTTTATAAGGAGTCAAATCGATTTGCTTTTGATCTAATAAACTAATTATTTTATTCATTACCACAAATCCCTTTTAATACAAAGCGTGTAGCTTATTTATAATTTCAGAAGAATTCCATTTAAATTTTTAATTAATGATCTATAGATAGAGATCTGCTCATTTTCATGCGAAATAATTTGACATACTTGACGAGTTACATTCTAATCTTATTTTTTTTCATGATGATGGATGATCATGGCATTTTTGACTTTTCTAAAACCTGCTCCTTATCTTAATGAAATTCAAGATAAAGTCGTTGTTGAACGGCAATATCGTTATTGGCGTATACGTACCTTTTATGCAATGTATTTAGGGTATGTTTTGTTTTATTTTACGCGAAAAAGTTTTACCTTCGCTATGCCTGCATTACAAAGCACCCTAGGAATGAGCAAAACTGAACTTGGAATGATTGCTAGTATTTTGAGCTTAAGTTATGGCATCAGCAAATTTTTGAGTGGAATTCTTGGCGATAAGTCAAATCCTCGTTATTTAATGGCGATTGGGCTAATTTTGACAGGAGTTTTTAATATTTTGTTTGGTTTGTCTTCCACCTGGTGGTTATTTGCTGTTTTTTGGGGATTGAATGGCTGGTTTCAAGGCTGGGGATGGCCAGGATGTACTAAGTTATTAACCCATTGGTATTCTCAATCCGAACGCGGTCGCTGGTGGAGTATTTGGAATACATCACATAACGTTGGGGGTGCATTAATTCCCTTGATTGTTGCGATGTGCGCGCAATATTACGGCTGGCGTTCAGCCATGTTTGTGCCGGGGATCATCTGCATTTTAGGAGGTTTTTTCTTAATCAATCGATTAAGAGATACTCCTCAGTCGCTGGGTTTACCTGCGATAGAGCAACATAAGAAAGACTTTTCTGGTTCAGCAAATCACCACCATGAAAAAACAGAGCTTTCAGTTAAAGAAATTCTTTGGAATTATGTGCTAAGCAATCCATATATTTGGATACTGTCCATTTCTTATTTGTTTATTTACATTGTGCGAACGGCTCTAAATGATTGGAGCATGTTGTACTTAACCGAGGTGAAGGATTATTCCTTAATCACAGCTGGTAGTTGTGTCATATGGTTTGAGGTTGGTGGGTTTTTTGGCAGCCTGGCTGCTGGTTGGATTTCTGATAAAATATTTCAAGGTAAACGCAATCCCATTAATGTACTCTTTACTGCAGGTGTATTTGCCACGTTACTGCTCTTTACTTTGACTAAGGGATATACCCCATTCCTCGATTCATTATTTCTTTTTTTCTTTGGTTTTTTTATCTTTGGCCCGCAAATGATGATTGGTATGGCGTGCGCGGAGTTAGCGCATAAAAAAGCAGCAGCAACTGCAACTGGTTTTGCCGGATTTTTTGCTTATTGTTTAGGTGCTGTTATGGCTGGTGCTCCTTTGGGGGCAATTATCAAAAATTACGGCTGGGATAATTTCTTCCTTACATTGTTTGTTTGCTGCTTGATTCCATTATTTTTGATGCTGCCACTCTGGCATGTGAAAGCCCGTCCAACGGATCGTAAACCAGAATTTTCAGGAAAATCTGAGTTTGCTTAGCAAAGAAGGTGGGTCGAAAACGACCCAACCCTCTTGCTGGTTTTAACATCTTAGATTGGGTTGAAATTGATTATTTCGGATAATAATTCTTAGCCACACTGAAGACCATTTCTCGAAACCAACGATGGCCCGGGTCAACATCATCTTTTTGATGCCAATATTGATAGCAATAAAAACGGTCAACCTCAAAGGGAACTGAAGCAATACTTAAGGGTATCAAATGAGAAAGCTCTTCAGCTACATGGCGAATACTTAATGTCAGATATTGAGAATCAGTCAGGACAAGTAATGGCATGATTCCCTGGCCTAAGCTAATAGAAACCCGTTTGTCATGCCCTAGTTGACGTAAATAACGATCAAAATAATTATAAAAAGGAGTATCTCTTAATGAAAACTGAATTAATGGGTACTTTAATAGTTCTTCAATGCAAATTTTCCCTTCATCGATTCCTGGATGGTTACCGCCCCCAACGATGACAGCTTCATCTTGAAACAATTTTTGTTGCTTTAGGCTTTCGGGAACTCCCTCAAACATACCAATCATTAAATCAATCTCACCGGATTCAAACACCTCCATCGAATTTAAGTAGCTAGGATGCTTAATATTTAATTTTATGCCTGGAGCCTCTTGCTCCAATCGGCGAATCAAGCTCGGAGTCAATAAAATTGAGACCAGATCAGTCATCCCAATAGAGAAACTTCTTTCTGAAATTAAGGGATTAAAGGCATCTGTAATATTAAATAATGTTTCAATCATTGAGAGTGCTTGGCGGGTTTTGCCTATCAATGAGCTAGCCAAGGGGGTCAGTTGCATAATATTGCCTTGCCCACGAACAAGTAAATCATCATGGAAATGCGCACGAAGTTGTTTCAAATAAATACTCATTGAGGATTGGCTTATGCCCATTCTTTTGCTAGCTAGGGTTAGATGACGACAGTTTAAGAGTTCATGCAGGGCGCGAAGTAAATTGAGATTTAGTTTATCCATAAAAAGTCACCCATATTGAGGGAACCTGATAGTCTCTTTTGAGGTATAGTTGAGAACGATTTGGTTTGCAAATACAACGGGAATAATGAGAGATATCAAAAGCTCGAAGATTTTGAAACTTCGAGCTTTTTACAGTAAAACTAGAGAATACTGCATTGCTCTGACAACTTGGGTTTGTAAGCCATCTCTGGTTCCCCATCTAACATATCCAAAGCAGTTTGGAGATAACTTTCAATTTCAGGTTGATTGTGTATTTTTTCTTCGCACGCTCGCATAAATACTCCCTTGAATTGCTCGAATTCAGCGCGAGTGGCAGAGTGTTCGATGTACTCATGAGAACTCATTCTTAACGCTCGAATCTGTGCTGCTTGCTCCACTGTACGTTGTAATTGATGATATTCCCATGTTCCTACTAAAGTATCTGTTAATATCACCATATCCACGGTGTTTCCTCGATTTATAGAGAAATGTTCAATTCCCTCAGGTGATTCAGCATAAATTGATAAATTACCACCTTCTCTATAAATTCCTATCATACAAGCTTCATCAGCGATTAAATGGTCATGATTGATAACAGAACGTGTATTGATTTGTGTTTCTTTTTTGCTAAGCATTGGACCTCTCCTAATTTACATTGTTAAATAAATTCATCGCCTCAAAATGTCTAATATTTAATCATATTGAATTGATTTAGGTTATTTTATCGATGAAGACTTAGCGGATTATTAAAATTATTGATGAAATTTTAATAATGAGTATTAAGATTCTGGAGGACGCATGCTGATGTAGATGATGGATTTAAAATGTGTTTTGAGAAATGCAGTCCGTAAGGAGCGTAGCGGATTACGGGGTTTGTTCTGATATTGTTTTTACCTTCGTGTATATGAGAGAGCTAATTATGAGTTGAGAAATCCCGTAATCCGCTACGCTTCTTCCGGGCTACCTGTTAAGCATCATGCTTTTGAAAAACGAAAAATAATGGTGTACATATTAAAGGGAACATCTTTCTAGCGAAGCATATAAAGGATATAAATCATGCCCACAGAAAATAATTGGAAACGTGATAAAACATTTGAAGCCAAAAGAGAAAGAATTTACAAGGCATATCAAAGTCAGGATATTAGTGAGCTTCGAACGCAACAGGTTAAAAACTCCAATCACGTAGCTATGGAATTGGTTTTTAGTACGGAGCAAGTTATCGAGCGCGTGAGGCAGCAATTGCAGCTGAATCTACCATTCAATACAAACATCACCTATGTGTCGCCTGTCGAGCACCCACCGGGTCAAGGAAGAACGTTAGGACGTATAAAGTTTGCGACAGAAGATAAGTATGAAATGATGCAATTCTTAAAGGCGGTATCTCATTTACATGAAATAGCAGGAAAGGCAAAAGAAGAAATTCACAGAACACTCGGTCTTACTGATAAAGATGATACAAATACCTATCTTGCGGAACTGAAGTTATGCAAAGCACAGGGAAAAAGTCTCGAAGACGTTTATACCAAAGCTCTGGACTATCCTAATAAATCCTTACTTTGGGAATTAGGTCAGTATTGTCAAGAACAGCAATTAGACGATGAAGCATTAAAATATTATTTGGCCATACCTGAAAATAATCCTTATTATGAGCGGGCGAATAAACACGCTTATTTATTGGTTCAAAAGAGAACAGCTCAACTATTGATGTTAGTACAAGATCCTAGGTTGGATACTGAATCTAAGAAAGCATTAAATTCCGAATTAGAATTTTATAAAACTACTGAGGTTAGATTGTTATTAAGATACAGTCTTAATGATAACTTTATAAAAGAACGCTTTAGTGAGCGATTAGATTCTGCTGCTTATGAACTATCAGGAGGAAAGGGCGCGCCGGACATAAAAGGTCTTACATTCAGCGAAGAGGGATTTCTAACGTTGTTACACTACATTGCTGATTTAAGACAGAAAAATCATACATTAGAACAAGCTAATGCAGCTGCTAAAAAGCAGGCTACAGGTCTTACAGAACATTTGACAAGACAGGGTTTTTATTCTGCTCCTAAAGATATCACTTCCGAGAATAAGGATAATAGTTCTGCGGACGATTCTAATTTAGGCCCCACGTAGTAACAAGCGTAGATAGTGTCTTTAAGCAAGCAACCTTTTAATGAAAATTTTGTTTGCTTGCGACGAAATTTGATGGGAAGTGTTCACTGATTTGAACCATACCGATTAGATAGACTTCTCCAAATGCTCCATCGTGGTTGATGATCGGTACTGGGCCGAATTAATATCCATTGGTCGTACATTTTTTTCTGGAATCCATCATTTTTCTTGAGTGTAAGCCAATAATTTAAAAAATTTACAAATTGAGGTGAGTTAAGCTGCACCATATAGGCCATGAGAAAGGGGGCCGCAACACCAGAAGGCACAACAGAAGTATATTCCGGATGTGCCAAAACCCACACTTGAGTTTGAGCTTGGCTCCATAAAACAGCATCAATCAGATTCTGCGCGAATGCTTGCGCAGGTGCGTTGCCGCTTATATTTGGCAAGATTACAATACGCGCGTTAGGAAAGTTATTTTGAATTAATGGAATTAAAACGGGATCGTTAAATACACCGATTCTTAATCCTTTTATATTTTTTATCTGATCTGCAGTTTGAAATTGATTTTGCTTATTTTTAGGTACAATTAAAGAAACTGGACTATGAAAATAAGGTTCGGTGAATTTGCTGCTTGTCAATCGTTGTTCAGTTGCGTAAATGGCCGACATGGCAATATCAAACTTATTTGTTGCCAGGTCGCTAACTAAATATTGCCAAGTAAAAGGGATAAATTCGAGGCGAGAGTTCAATGCCTTGGCAAGCGCATAAGCAAAGGCGATATCATAGCCGACTAATTCATTTTTTTTGTTGTAAAAAGCAAAAGGACGCATGTCCGCATTAAAGCCCACTCGTAATACACCGGTTCTTTGTATACGAAATAAAGCGTCTTCTGTACTTTCTTTCGATGAGATATTTTTTTCATCAAAAGATGGCATGATGGTTGCCTGAGTTTTATCAACAAGTTCTCTGCTTAAAGAAAATGAATTCAATCGCGTATAATTTTTTTCTCCTGGGTTAGGAAATACGCTTTTTAAAGTAAAGGCAAGAATGATGAGTAACGCATAAGCGATGATGAAATGACTCGCCATTTTTTTATAGTTTATTCTTGCATATCCAAAGAACACGAAAGTACCAATAATAGAAATAAAAGCAAAACCCATGACAGACAATAACACTTGTCCATAGCGAATAAGTGGCAATAAGCTCATATAAAGATTAACTGTATCGATAGGCAAGTTCACCCAATTAGCAAGAAAAGCAACAGAGTTAATAGAGCTCGATGGTGATCCAATTGATGAGAGATAGGAAATAACAGGCAGAAAGACATATTGCAAGTTATTAATTGGCGAATCGAAATAAAGTGAGGCAAACAGGATGAAAAGATATACAAAGAAATTGCCTAATTGTGCGAGTGGATAATTGATTAGTAAGATTGTATTGATGATATCTTCGTTTTCTTTCGTATCGATCTCAGGTTTTTTATGGGCAATAAATTTTTCTGTAATTTTTTGTATATACGGTAACGCAACGACAGATAATGTAGTGATGGCGGATATAATTAATGCATCTCGAAGTTCAGGCAGGATTTCTTTATATCGAATATCAGTAAAAGAAGAAATCGTGATAGGGATGATCCATAAAATAAGCAATAAAATACCAATAAGAAATAAAATCAAAAATATGCTGAGATCATATAATTGGTTGAATTTTATTGTTCCAGAAATATAAGCCACTAAGGCAAAGGTGGCAATAGGCGCGAACTTAACCAGCCAATTCCAATATGATAGGCAGGTGTTACTTATGGTTTCTAATACGCTAAACAGGGTTGATTTATTTGAAATGTGCTGAAGCATGAATCCAAATAAGATACAAAAAATTACAACAGCGGGAACATAGTTATTTGTTAAATCGTAAAATAGATTTTCTGGCAGTAGAAAATCCAAAATTCCTGATTGTTGAGGATTGTTTGTTTGTTCGTAGGTTAATAATGTGGTCGCTAATGGTATTGCTTGAGCTAATATAATCAATGTGCCATAGGTAAGTAACAATAATAAAAAATAGACCCATATCTTTTTTAATAGTTTGAGTGAAAGCGAGGGAGACAAATCTCCAAGGCTGACTAACAAGGTGGAGATAACATAAGGGAAGACAACGGTTTCCATTAGCATTGTATACATTCTACCTAAGGGCTCAAAAATGGCTGCCTCATCTCCGATCAGCAATCCTGTCAGAATACCCAAAATAATCGCAATGATTACTTGTAGTGGTAGAGAGATAGAAAGAAGTTTTTTAAAAATCATTTGTGATCTAATCCTTGGCCTTATTTGTCCATTCTCACCAAGTTATTTTAATGATTTTAATTCCACAATGCATGCAATAAATATTTTTCTTAACCCAAAAGTAATGGTGTCTTCCGGTGAACCAGGGAATAACCATAAAAAACAAATGATAATTTTTCAAGAAGGTTGGGTCATCCCTTCCCAACCAATTAATTAAATTGTGCTCTACCCCAAATAAGAGCATTTTAATCAAGCTATTTTATACTAAATTTATGCTTGATTTATTGCCGCTAGCATAACCACCAGAAACTAAAGATCAAACATTCTATTGATGGAAACGTTTATAGACTGCAACACGGTCGTTTTAAAAGTATCTTTTGTTGCCAAAATTCCTGTTGTTAACAGATTATCGCCATTCATTGTAGATGTATTAGCAAATGACTGTTCATGTCGACTTACACGGTTTTCGAAAGCTGAAAAAGTGTAAGATGCATCTATAAACCACGAAGGAGTAATAAAATAGGACATTCCAATTTGACCACCGCCACCCCATGCCCACATGGTAGGCGAGCCATAGTTTACCAAACCGGTGACATTAAGTGTTTCACCATTCACAATGGCATAACCTATGGAGTTGTAGTTTTGTGATTGCAAACTGATTAATGAAGGACCTGCACCTAAGTAAATGCTTTTATTACCCAATTGTTTGCCAATTAAAGCGAATAAATTCATCTCGTGGTTAATAGTTGTTTCAACAGAATCAGCAATTGCATATCCGAACATAGGGCTCTGGGTGCCTGATGCACTGGTAAGCACACCGGTTTGAGGAAGGTAAACATCCCTATTAGTTGCTACTTCGCCAAGATATTGATAAGTAAATTTAATCCCATAATAAATGTTCTCATTAAAGTATCTTAAATACCCAGCTTGAGCCTCGGGCGATAAATTTTGGCTCGTATTTTTAAACGGGGCAGCATTCCCTTGGGCAATCCCGGTAGAATTGTACACCCCGTCAATATATAAACTTGAAATCCCCAGACCCCATGAATCCTGCTGAATCCTTACAGAGTTATAATTTCCACCTACTCCAATAAAAAAACCTTGAGGATTGGGCGCTGCACCCATGGTGCCTGCGAAAGCAGAGGTTGCAAAAATGGAGAGAGGTAAAATTGTATTTGATAATTTGAAAAACATTAATAATCCTTTATAAAATTAGGCAAATTAGTGTATTTACTAATTGACACTATTACAATCATTTAAGACAGCAAGGGTAGCCCGTAATCCGCTTTGCTCCTTACGGGCTACCCTTATTACCCCTAAGTTTTTCTCCTAAATCTTAAAATTCACTTGTTCAATCAGCTCATTAGGAAGGACACTCAAAGAGTCGTCACTCAGTTCCCCTTTTAATTTCATTGTTCTTACCTTAGAGAGGGCTAAAACGAATAATGATGGAAATTTATATTTTTTATTAATATCAAAGAGCTGCTCAGTGTTTGGATTTTTGGATAAGCTCTGTGTCAGTTTGTAGCGGAAGTTCAATTTAGCTATGGGGCTTGCCAATGCTGTTCTTTCAGCGATTAGTTTTTTTTCTTCTTCATTTAACGAATGCCGATAGGGTTTTGGTTTGTGCTCCAGCTGCTCTCGAACCTTAGCAAAGCTTATTTTATATTCAGGTGAGAGTGTTGACGTTACGCTCTCATTAAGCTCAGATGCATTATCCGGTTCTGCGTTAGGGTGAGTACAATGTTCTGATTCTTCTTGTTTTTCTTGGGATTCCGAATAACCAAAAAGGTATTTAAAATTTAACTCAAACGCGCTCATGTGTTCTAAGAGTTTATCCATCTTTTTTCTCATAGGTAAAATTCCTGTTTAGTTAAGTGAGTAGAGGTTTTCAAAAGCGGTTCATTTAGGCCATATTGATGAACAAATATGGATAGCAGGAATGATAGCTCATGATGACATTGATACAAGCTTTTTTTGTTTCGAAGCACTTTCTCCATTAGTAAATCCGTTGGGATCCTCCATCGTTTTTTTGAATTTAGTTAAAGGTTCTTTCTTGAACAAGTTTAAGTCGCTCACTGATGAAAATACCATTTGTGTCTCAACGGTTTTTAGGTAGCACGTTTACGGGGCAGTACGATGAAATGTCGGGCCGTGGGGCCGACCTACGGTTGCTCCGCTGTGCTATGGTTAATATATGATAAACAAGGGGATTAAAATGATTAATAACATGCTTCTTATAATGTGTATATTGTTTGCAACTATTCACTATTTGATTAGACGCAAACATTATTCTGCTGAACAGGTCGTAGATTTATACTTGGTTTATTTCCTATTTTTTACGGTAGGTCTTATCGGTTTAATTGGTTTTATCAGCCATGTATTCTTTCCTGATATGGCAGCTGAAATGATTGGTTGGCCTATTGGTAGTCCATTTCAATTTGAAGTTGGATTTCACGATGGCGCGTGGGCCTTGTTAGGTATCCTATCCTTATTTATTGGAGGAAAATTTTGGCTGGCTACTGGTTTAGGATGGTCATTTTTTATAATAGGCGCTTTATATGGTCATATTAGAGAAATGATTTTACATGAAAATTTTGCGCCTTATAACGCCGGAATTATCATATCAGAAATTATTATTCCAGTTGTAATATTGACTTTACTATTCGTGAAGTTTGTTGTTATGAATAAGAAATAAAAGAGTGCTGGTCGGGCCCATGGCCCGACATTTCTACTTACCTATTTATCTTTATATTCTCCAACAACGAATTGGCTGATAGCAATCCCTTTAGGTGCATTTAAAGTAGGTACTCGTACTATCAATATAGTGACTAGATTGTTTTGTTGTGAAAACTCAGTGGAACTCTGATACGTGACTAGTGTTGGCATTTGCACACGCCAGGAGTAAACACCATTCAATAATCCTTTTTGTAAAATAATCGGTGCACGCGTCGCAACAGCTGAAACAATTAATCTCTTAGCTTTAACAGCTTCGAGATTGTTTGATTTATCTAGTGCTTGCTGGAAATTCTTATAACCTTCGGTAGTAAAATATACTGATAAATTCTGCAATGCCTCATTATAATTAACAAAATTATAAGAAAAAGCAGACACAATAGCTTCATTTGCCCATGTTGCCACAGCTATATCTGATTGATTTGGTTCAGTCAGAGGAATCTCAGCCGGTTTACATGGACAGGAACATTCACTGGTTTTAGGTAAAACAGTTTTACTGGAATTAAATAAATTTGTGCCGGCAATTGTTGTTGTAGGCAGGACCAAACTTAACGCTACAAGTATATTTATTATTCGCATCAAATACCCTCTAGTTTTAAGAACAAGTTCGTTTTATCCAGCAACTCCTAAATCGTTTACAAACTCGAAGCGAATCACTTATTGGAGGTGTGAAATATCCCAAAAAGAAACGGCAATAACAATATTTGGTCCAATCTACCCGCCATCACTATGAGAATATCTACCCTACGCGGAGCAGTTAGTCCTCGCACGAGACTTAAACTGAGTGTGAAATTACAGGGTATTATTCTTATTGATACCCATGATTTTTTAGTATAGTTTATGAATCAGCACAGAGTAAATTTATTTTTATAGATCAAGCGTGTAGCACGCGTAGGTAGCTACATATCCATGCTTAACGAGATTATAACGGATGAATCGACGTGATGTTTAACGTCTTTCTCATCTCGAATGAGATGTTCCCAAAATCGTTTTTGCCGAGATACCCTGTTCCCGTTTATTTTTTCTGGAATCAGAAATAGGTTCACTAGCCGGTATCAGTTTTGAAAAAATGCCCTTAGTCCAATTCCAGCGTAAAGAATAGTTTCCATCGTCTTCAGGTCAGGCAACACAACGATGGCTTCAATGAAAATGGATAATCCAGCAACGTAATTTATCATTTTCAGTGAGCAACCTACTTTTTTGTCGTGCAGATTGACCGTAAAAAATAGCAGGTACCGGGAATGATTACTCTTCGATAGCGCATGGCGGACTCATTGGTTATTCCATTAGGCCGGATGTATAGCAATTAAAATTTTGGAGTGCAAGATGAATCCCTGGCCGTGGGCCTTAATCAAGCCCGGTTATTTTAGGAAAAAATTGAGGTGTTGTTGATTGATATTCAATATAGTCTTGTCCTCTTGCTTTTACGGATTCACGCTCGGTCACTGGAATAGTGATAAATACCATAATCACATACAATGCTAATGGCGAGAAGAGGCTTAGTACGCCATAAGGAGATGGCAGTGCAAAAAATGTGAACGAGCACCAGATAAGCCATTCAAAAAAGCAATTAGGATGCCGGCTGAAACGCCATAATTTTTGATTGCACACTTGTCCGGGATGACTTTTTTTAAACTGCTGTAACTGAAAGTCTGCTAGTGATTCTAAGCCCAAAGCAAAAATAAAGAAAATGAGCGCCGCGATATCAACAAAGGTTATATTTTTTGCAGTGCTCAAAGAAATAAAATACCAACATATGGAGACAATAAAGATAAATAGTCCTTGAAGCTGAAAATTAATAAAAAAGCCGAGGGGCTTTTTAATAGTCCAGGAATTGCTTAATGCCGTATAGCGTTTGTCGACATGTTTTTGTCTAATTCGAGCCCACCAAAGATAGCCACCAAGACGAAGACCCCACATTAATAAGGCGGTGCCAAGGATCACAGTGCGTATCGATAAGGGAGACTGACTTAGATAAATGAGTCCGCTTAATGTGAGGCCCGATGCCCATCCTACATCAACGACTGACGGGTTATTCGTTATTCGGTACCAAAGCCAGATAAGAGACATGTGAGCTATTATAATTAAAAGCACGACAAACATAATCATCATCTAGAGTGTTCCTTTCTTTTGTGCCTACCTTTATTATCCAGGTGTTATTCTAGCTGCTATTGCCACGCAGCCTTTTCCTGCGTGCAAGCCAATCACGAGAGAGACCGTATTGATAAAAAGAGGGTCTTTATTAAAATACTCAGAGCTAGTTTTTGCAAGGAGAGTTGCATATTCGTGATTGTCCGCATGAACAATCGCGTAGTCTTCTAGGTGAGCATTTGCTTTCTTAAGTTGCATTTGAACTAATTGAATTAATTTGCCAAGCCCTTTTGCTGAGGATAAAGATTTTCCTGCAACAATTCCGCGTCCGTATTTATCAATGGATACTATAGGCTTGATATGCGACCAAGATGCCAGTTTTGCTGATAGCTTACTCATTCTTCCAGAGCGAATCATTGAATCAAATTGATTTACCAAGACAAAAATAAAGGTATTTTTTATAGCGACTTGAACTCTTCTGATGACTTCGGCAAAAGGAAGTTTTGCTGCAATTAGCTCCCCTGAATAATGGAGTAATAATCCATGTGATGCGGAGTTGGTTTTTGTATCTAATACAGTTATTTGCGGGTCTTCTTTACTCGCTTCAATAAAAGCTGCGTACATGCCGCTCATGGCACTGGAGATTGATAAAATCAAAACATGGTTATAATGAGCACGCAGTCGATTTAAGTATTGTTTGACCTGATACGGGGAAATACAGGAGGTTTTTGGGTAAGTAGGCAAATTTTGCAGCTGATTATAAAAATGATTTGGTTCAAAACTGTATTTATCTAAAAAATCATGCTCCCCGATATGAATGTTTAAAGCAATGGTGTGAATTTGATATTTGTCTAAAAGGTCTTGGGGTAAGTCAGCGCTTGAGTCAGTAACTAATGCGATGGAGTGTTTCTTTGCAAACTGAACCTCATACTGTCGTTGCATGTCATCAACCTTAGGGTATTTTACAGTACCTAGTCGATAAAGAGTGCTGAATAGATGAGTCGGCTCATTGGTATGAATATGAACTTTAAGCAAGTCTTTTGTACCTATAGCTGCTAGGCTATCGCCTTTATTATTAAATTGCTGCACCAACTCATGTTGACTTATTAGCGGGTTTCTGAGAACCGCTTCAGTACAGTAGCGAAATTGAGGTTGCTCAATCATTTGATGGTCATGTGCTTGTGATGGATGAATTTTATGTGGTGTAGATGACTTGAGGACGACTCCTTTTGCTAAAAAATCAGTGAACCCTTCAATAAAGTAGTAAAAGCCCAATGCTCCTGCATCCACAACCTTTGCTTCTCTTGCTATTTTGAGAGTTGTTTTGGTTTTTTCTACTTCCTTTTTAAGCATTGGAGTGATGATATTCATGGTTTTTACGATAGAGTTGGGATGATTTTGTGAGTTTACAAACTCAGCCAGTTTTTTAATAAGAGTAATTATTGTTCCTTCAACGGGTGCTGATAAAACAGAGTTAATTTCTTCTCCAATTCTTTTGAGAGCAGAACATAAATTACCCACATTTAACTTATTGGAAATAGGAAGGTATTGATGTAGCCCAAGAAAAAATTGTGTTAATAGAATACCAGAGTTGCCGCGACTGCCTAAAATGGCTGCTTGTGCTATTGACTCAAGGGTTAATTTATTGTCTTCTTTTATTTCAGAATATTCGATAATAGCAACACATACTGAAGCCATATTATCACCTGTATCGCCATCAGCAACCGGAAAGACATTAATCCTATTAAGCTCCTCTCGTTTACTAATAAGTTGGTGACATCCATTGATTATAGCCCCATGGATTGACTCTGCATTTAGTTCATCAAAAACCATCAATTATTTATTCCCTTTTAACACTTGAAGTTAATAATACTCTGCTCCATATTAAGTTTTTTTACAACGAAGGTATAGGAATTTATGGCTCGATATTTAATTATTGCAGCAAGTAGTGCTATTGGTCAGTCCGTAGTTGAACTTCTTAAAACACAAGGTGATGAGGTTCTGACTACAGCACAAAGTACGGATAAAATGGCACCTGATTTTATTCTGGATGCTTCTGATTTTGATGCAGTAGACAGGGTATTTGAGCAAGCAGGTTCTATTGATGGGGTGGTTAATTGCGCTGGTTCTTTATTACTTAAAAGTGCTCATATGACCAGTTTTGAGGAGTTTCAAAAGACAGTTAATGCGTCTTTAACTACATCCTTTGCAACGATACGCGCAGCAGGCAAACGAATGACTAGAGGTGGCTCTGTGGTGCTTATTGCCTCTGCCGCAGCGTTAACTGGACTGGCTAATCATGAGGCTATTGCTGCAGCCAAAGCAGGTGTTATTGGCTTAGCACAATCAGCAGCAGCAACTTATGCATCATCTAATTTGCGTATCAATGTAGTGGCACCAGGGATGGTTAAAACACATTTAACTGATGCATTACTCAAGAATCAATTGATTGCTAAGGCATCCACTGCGATGCATGCCTTGGGGCGAATTGGCGAGCCATCTGATATAGCACGAGCTATTTTATTTTTTCTTAATTCTGAAAACAGTTGGATAACAGGGCAAGTTCTAGCCGTGGATGGTGGCTTAAGCTCGGTTCGTCCAAAGCTTAAAGTGTAATTTATTTACTTTTAGGGCGTTCTATGACGAAATTATGCTTTATTTTGGGCGACCAACTCAGTGAGTCACTTTCTTCACTCGCTGTAATCGATAAGCATGATGATGTGGTTTTCCTTTGTGAAGTGATGGAAGAAGCAACTTATGTGGCACATCATCCTAAAAAAATAGCCTTTTTATTTTCAGCCATGCGTCATTTTGCACGACGATTAACAGTGCTTGGTTATAGAGTTCGGTACACTCAATATGATGATGCCAGTAATACTGGTTCTTTTGAAAAGGAGTTGCATCGCGCGATCAATGAAGAAAAAATTTCAGAGGTACATGTTGTTCACCCTGGTGAGTGGCGCGTTCTAGAAAAAATGAGCCTATTAAAAAAACAATTGTTGATACCTCTTATCATTCATGAAGACACTCGATTTTTATGTTCGATAGACGAGTTTAACTATTGGGCAAAAGATAAAAAGCAGTTGCGTATGGAGTATTTTTACCGAATGATGCGTCAAAAGCATCATCTTCTCATAGATGATCGAGGGAGGCCGGTAGGTGGGGCGTGGAATTATGATGCGCAAAATCGAAAGAATGCAAATCATATCGAAAAATTTCCTAGTCGCTTGACACATCCTATAGATGAAGTGACCTCAGAGGTTTTAAGCTTGGTGGAAAAGGAGTTTTCTCATCATTTTGGTCAATTACATCCGTTTAATTTTGCAGTGACCCGCGAGCAGGCTCTTTGTGAGGCCAACTACTTTATAGAGCATTGTCTAGTCTATTTTGGTGATTACCAAGACGCCATGCGCTCTAATGAAGTCAATTTATATCACTCCAAATTATCTTTTTATCTGAATGCAGGGCTTTTATTGCCTTTAGAGTTATGCTGTATAGCAGAAGAAGCTTTTAAAAATAAACTGGCACCGTTGAATGCGGTGGAAGGATTTATTCGTCAAATATTAGGATGGCGAGAGTATGTGCGTGGTATTTACTGGCTCATGATGCCTGATTATGCAAACAGGAATTATTTTAACTCATCCAAGCCCTTGCCCTCACTATTTTGGGGGAAAGACACCCAGATGTTTTGTATAAAAGAAGTAGTGCGCCAGACTCAAGTTGAAGCGTATTCTCACCATATCCAACGCTTAATGATTACCGGTAATTTTGCTCTGTTAGCAGGTCTTAATCCTAAAGAAGTGTGTGAGTGGTATTTGGCTGTCTATGCTGATGCATTTGAATGGGTGGAGTTACCAAACACTCTAGGGATGGCGCTTTATGCTGATGGTGGGGTGATGGCGACTAAACCTTATGCGGCAAGCGGGAAATACATTCAAAAAATGAGTAATTTTTGTAAGTCATGCACTTATAATCCTAGCGATGTAGTCGGTGAAGATGCCTGCCCGTTTAATTCCCTCTATTGGAATTTTATAGAGCAACATCAAGACAGGCTTAAAAACAACCCCCGTCTTCATTATGCGTACTTTAATTGGGATAAAATGGACCAAGAAAAGAAAAAAGCCATCCTTGTCAAGGCAGCTCAAGTGTTGACTGCATTAGATGCTGAGCAGTTATAATAAAAAGTCACCCCTGAAAAGAAGAAAACTAGACTAGTTAACAGCTTTTGGTCAATAAAAAATTGTATGGCCTTGTCTTAATTAAAAATACTTATACCTATCAATTTTAACAGTATGTCTTAAGAGTAAATATGCTACAATTTATGGATCGATTCACACGGTTGAGATCTTTATGCTTGTAGAAATTCTATCTCGAATTCAATTTGGTTTTAGTATTGGTTTTCATATTTTGTTTCCTACATTAAATCTTGGTCTCGCGGTATTTCTTGTGATTATGGAAGCAACTTGGTTGAAAACAAAAAATCCAATTTATCTCGAGATCTGCAAACTTTGGACTAAAATTTTCGCTTTGACCTTTGGAATGGGAGTAGTTTCTGGAATTGTTTTAGCCTATCAAATTGGCACTAATTTTGGCCCCTTTATCACGCAGTTTGGAAACGTCTTGGGCGCTTTATTTGCATACGAAACCTTGACTGCTTTTTTTCTCGAGGCTGGATTTTTAGGGGTGATGCTATTTGGTTGGAAAAGAGTTCCGCCAAAGCTTCATTTTATTGCCACGCTTTTGGTAACTATTGGTACAACAATATCCGCATTCTGGATTATGTCAGCGAATTCATGGATGCAAACTCCTAGCGGGTATCAATTGGTTGATGGGAAGTACATTGTCGATAGCTGGTGGGCCGTAGTATTTAATCCTAGTTTTATTCCACGTTTTATTCACATGCTATTGGCCTCTTATGTGACCACTTGTTTTGTCATCATGGCTGTTTCTGGATATTATCTGTTACGGGAAAAGTGTAACGCGATTGCCAAAAGATGCTTAGCGTTTAGTTTGTGGGCAGCGTTGATTTTAGTTCCTTTGCAAATAGGTGTTGGCGATATAGTGGGTATTAATGTGCATCACTACCAACCTTTAAAAACTGCGGCGATGGAAGGGGTTTGGCAGACCCAAAAAGGAGCGCCCCTTGTGTTGTTTGCGATCCCGTCACAAGAACAACAAAAAAACTTTTATCAAATTGGAGTGCCAAAGCTTGCAAGCCTTATTAACACGCATGAGTGGAATGGCGAGCTTATAGGTTTGAGTTCAGTTCCTGCTGCTGAGCAGCCACGCATGCTCCCTGTTTTTTTCTCATTCCGAATTATGGTAGGTATTGGAATTTTGATGTTATTCACTGCCATAGTAGGAGTTTTTCTGTATTTAAAAGGTATACTGTTTAAGCTTCGTTGGTTTCATCGGTGGTGTTTTGCGATGGCTCCATTAGGATTTATTGCGAGTATTGCAGGATGGTTAACCGCTGAAATTGGCCGACAACCGTGGGTAGTTTATAATCTTTTAAAGACAAAAGATGCGGTATCTTCTATAGGGTATGAAGAGGTGCTGATTTCCTTTTCGTTGCTTATTCTTGCTTATGGGGTTGTTTTTGGTTTTTATCTCTATTATTTACTCAAACTAATTGCACATGGGCCAGAGACATTAATAGAAGAAGTAGAGCATCATGCATTTCAGTATATGACCGATATTCCTGAGGAGAAAAAATAATGTTACCACTTATTTTTGCCGCACTTCTTGGATTTATTATTCTGATGTATGTCATCCTCGACGGTTTTGATTTAGGCATTGGTATTCTCTTTCCATTTACATCCAATGAAAAAGACCGTGATACTATGATGAATTCCATTGCCCCCGTTTGGGATGGTAATGAGACATGGCTCGTTTTTGGCGGTGCGATGCTTTATGGTGCATTCCCAAAAGTCTATGGTTTGCTGCTACCCATTCTTTACATGCCCATCATGCTCATGCTAATTGCTTTAATATTTCGTGGTGTGAGTTTTGAGTTTCGTTTTAAGGCGATGAGATCGAAACCAATCTGGAATTGGATTTTTGCAATCAGCTCGGTTGCTGCAACATTCTTTCAGGGAGTTATTTTAGGTGCTTTTGTCCAGGGTTTTTCCATCAATGAATCTTCAATGACTGTTAATAATCCCAATTGGTTAACCCCTTTTAGCCTATGTACTGGAATTGCTTTGGTGTGCGGGTATGCTCTTTTAGGTTCGACTTGGATGGTTATCAAAAGCACTGGAAGACTTCAGCGTACAATGATTCATCACGCACGAGGATTGTTAGTATTAGTCGGTTTATTCTTGATTTTTGTGAGTATTTGGACCCCTTTGCACAGTGATGAAATTTTTCATCGTTGGTATAGTATTCCTAACGTGTTTTTATTAAGTCCTCTACCATTGTTTGCCGCTGTTGCTATTTATCAAGTTTGGAAAAACTTAGATGCGGCAAGTGAGTACAAGCCGTTCATCTACAGTATCATTGTATTCTTGTGTGCTTACGTAGGAATTGCGATTAGTGTTTATCCTTATTTAATTCCGCATGAGGTGACGCTTTGGGAAGCCGCGGCTCCTGATTCAACGCTTAAATTTATTCTTGTTGGTGTCGTGATTATGCTTCCTATACTCCTTGCGTATACACTGTATGCTTATCATCTCTTCCGAGGAAAATCGACAGGACACTATCACTAGAAATCCTGCCAATCGGAACTTAAGGCAAGGGATAAATAATTCATGTTACTGATGGTTTGCCTGCATTACTTTAAATGGCTGCCTAAATAAACGGTCAAAAAAGAGCTCCAAGAGCAAAGAAGGATTCCCCAAAACCAGTCTAAGATCCCCATTCCTATGGGGAAACCCTTAAAAATCGCAAGGCAGGTAAAATCGTAGACGCCATAAATTACGGCACCGAGAACGGCTCCGTAACAAGCAGCCCAATAGGGTGAATTATGAGCCAGTGGAATTATGAATAAGACAACACTTAAAGCAAACAAGAGATACACTATAAGGGTCGCCCACCAAATAGGTTTTAATTGGCCGTCTACAAGGTTTAACCAGGGCCCATAATTTTGAAAATAGAGATTCTTGGCAATAAAGCCCAACCAAATCATATCTGTAATAATAAATATAAAAAAAGCAATAAAAAATAGCTTTAATGTTATTCCATTCATCATTTGTCCTTATGCGTTATGGTATCGAAAACTCTTCATCGAGCGCAGACTCTACCTTAGGGTAAGTGAATTTAAACTGAGTTCATTTCAATAAGCTCCTTTTTTACCTTTTAGCTCCAACGTTTAGAGCCAATACTAGGTTCTGATAAATTAATGATGATATCGAATTGTTGGCTGTCGTGAAGACTCCTGCAATAAGCATATTCATGATTTAACTCCTTT
Source organism: Legionella stuttgartensis (assembly GCF_977063405.2). Lineage (NCBI taxonomy): Bacteria > Pseudomonadati > Pseudomonadota > Gammaproteobacteria > Legionellales > Legionellaceae > Legionella > Legionella stuttgartensis. The sequence goes on along the minus strand of NZ_CDRUHA020000001.1, from coordinate 54,247 downwards.
AATTCATTATTGCAATAACCACATTGAGATATGAAGCAAACATCAGCCAAAATACGTAAGGACTTAATAACCAGGCAATGCTTTTATGCGTTTTTTTAACTTTAATGATTAAGAGCACATTCAAACAAGTTAAGCTAATAATCCATAGAGCACTAGGTATTAACCAGTGCAGGCCAAAAAAAAGCGGAGTCCATGCCCAATTCATCAGCATTTGTGATACAAAAAGCATCTTAACTATTTTAGAGAACTCGGTATTATTGCTTGATAAAAACCAGGCAATGATGGCAAGAAGTGCATATAATAAGATCCAAATAACCGAAAAAACAAACCCAGGGGGAGTTAAGGAAGACTTATTAAGATGCTCGTACCAAGGGTAAATATTAGCCTGAGTGAGCAAACCCATTAAAAAGCCTATGCTCTCAAAGAGCACAATCCATAATGCTAATTTCATTAGCTTATTTAAGTGCAAAATCAGTTCTCCAAATTTGGGTCAGTCCTTCTTTGTAAGTTGGGTATTTCAAAGCAACATGTAACTCTTTTTTGATTTTTAAATGAGAAACTCGCCGGTTATTCGCGTAAAATTCTTGTTCCACGGGAGATGAATAAGCTTCTGAAAAGGGAATTAAAGGACTCATGGATTAGTCCTCTTCTTTAGTTGATTGTAATAAGCTAAGGCTTTGGAACGTGATTCGCTGTGATTAATGATAGGTTTAGGATAATTGTTTGTACTATAAATTGATGCAGCATTCTTGGATTCCCAAGGTGCATGAATTTCACCATTATTTAGGCAAGAAAGCTCTGGTACCCAGCGACGTATATAAACCCCATTGAGGTCAAATTTTTGGCTTTGAAGAACCGGATTAAAAATGCGAAAATAGGGCGCTGCATCAGCCCCACAACCAGCAACCCATTGCCAACTGGCGCTATTGTTGGCTAAGTCAGCATCAACTAAAGTATCTAGAAACCAATCAGCACCCAATCGCCAATCGATGAATAAGCCTTTAGTGAGAAAGGAAGCAACTATCATTCTTACTCGGTTGTGCATGTATCCAGTAGCCCATAGTTCTCGCATGCCTGCATCGACGATGGGGTACCCCGTCATTCCTTTTTGCCATCTCTTTAATAACGATTCATCGTTATGCCAGGGAAAGGAATCAAATTCATTTTTAAAATTTTGATAGGGTAAAGATGGTACATGATAAAGCAGGTAATAAGAAAACTCGCGCCATCCCAGTTCTGATAAAAAGTGCTCGGCTCCCGCTAAATCACATTGTGGGTTGAGTTTGGCGTACTCAACGGCTCTTAAAATAGTCCAGGGGCTGATTTCACCAAAATGTAAATGCGGAGATAGATGTGACGTGGCATTTTTTTCAGGGATATTTCGATTTGTTTTATAACCATGAAGATGGTTCTTGATGAATTCTTGCAGTCGTCGCTTTGCTCCTTCTTCTCCTGGTGTCCAAAAATCAGGAAATTGTGATGCCCAATCGAGATGTGGTAATAACCTCCAATCGTTAATTTCATCACTTTTTAAGGAAACGGAAGTAAAATGATGCGATATTAATTGTTCTGGTTGAGCACTAAGTGCTTGTCGACACGTTTTCCAATAAGGAGTAAAGACTTTAAAAAAGTCACCAGTTTTATTTCTTATTGTCCAAGGTTCATTCAATAAGCTTCCATTAAAGCTGAAGACATCCATTCCAGATTTTTGAAGTGCTGCTTTGATTTCTTTATCGCGCTCGATATTCTTAGGTTCATAGCATCGATTCCAATAAATAGCCTCAACTCTTACAGTCTTTATAAGATCTAAAATAATGTCTAATGGGTTTCCCTTGCGCAGAATAAGTGTTAATCCGAGTTGTGTGGTTAGCGAGTTATTGAGAGCCTGAAGGCTGTGATGAAGCCACCAGGCTTGAGCTTCGCCAAGGACGCTGTTTTTTTCATCCAAAATATAGACTGGAATCACTGTTTCGTGATTCGTACAAGCCTCAAAAAATGCGGGATTATCAGCTAACCGCAAATCCTGTCTAAACCAAACTAATGCGCTACTCATGTCTTCCTTATTTATTTTTGTTGTGTAGAGCTATTTGCTCTGTGAGTTGAAGCGAAATAGCGAGCCCTAGCCTTTAATTCCTCTAACTGGACCTGAGCTTGTATGGTGTTGAGTTGTACCTGGGTGGTCATTTGCTCGCGTTGATTCACTAAAAATAAAGTACTGTCTCCTTGATAAAACTTTTTTGTTTCTCCGTGCTGCACCTTTTGAGCCAAACTTAATTCTTTTTTCAATAAACTGACTTGTCGTTTACTTCTGTTGATACCAATCAGGATATTTGCAAATTCATTGTGGAGTTGTTCGTATAAGAATCTCTTTTCAACACGAACTTGACGCAATTCACCTTCCGCCTGGATTAGGTTCCCTTTGGCTTGTCTTTGCAGCAAAGGAAATTTAAACGAGACACCGACCATTGCTGCTTGTGGAATTAATAAGGGGTATCCTCCCGTTCCATTTTGTTTGAAGGTGTAGGCACTTGCATCTAATTGAGGTAGGAGTTCGTTTCGTGCCTGATTGCGTTTGAGTTTCATCATATTGGCATAATGGTTAAGTTTTTTTATTCCTGGGTGTTCTTTAAGTGAGGCCTCGAAGGTGTATGAGGAACTGGTCAAAGCAGGTAAAGACCGTCCTTTAGGAATTAATGGGTTTCCCTTTGGGTCGCGAAAATAAAGAGATAAATTAATGCTTGTTTGTTCAAATATCATTTGAGCTTGATTGAGTAATTGTTCTCGTTGAATGATTTGTTGTAAATTTTCACTGATGGCAAGTTTTGGCAAATCCCCAAGATTGGCCTGTTGTTCAATTGCATGTTGACGTTTTTGTGCTAATTGCAGGAGTTGTTTAAATGTTTTTAATTGAAGGCCTGCTTCTACCCATTGCCAATAAGCTTTAATCGCTTCTTGATAAATTTTTATTTTGATTGCCTCTGCATCTTGTTCCTTCATCAGCATCAATTGTGCAGAAGACAATAATCCGGTTCGCTCTTTATCAATTAAGCGGTCGCGGAGCAGGGGAAGCGATAATCCTGCTCTATATTCTCCACCGGAGTTCGTCAAATAGTTTTGATAGTAAATGGGCCAGTTTCCTTCACCATTACGATAGCCTGCAAAAAGCTTCACACCGTTATAAAGCGTTGGAATGGTAAGTTGCGTATCGCCATAGTTATTAATATAACCCCCTGCGGGTTGCGAGCGAGTGCTGGCTTCTAATGAGGGATCAAATTGTCCCTTTGCATTGACAAAAGCGCCACTGGCTTTAATTACTTCAAGGCGGGCTATTTTTACTTGAGGGTAATGAGTGTCGATGCTTTGCAGTACCTCCATTAAGCTTAACTTTTGTATTTTTTGGGAGGCGTGCGATTTTGGATACTCCAATAGACCATTTAGTCCAAAAAGGATAAGGACTAACCCCCGTACCGTTGATCTCCTCATGAGCTTGCCTTTTGTGCTGAGCTTTCAGGAGGAAAGCCGTTAAACTGGCGCCATAACTCATACCACAACGGTACCTCGCCTAATTGCACCCAGCCATGTACCCGCACTCCTTGCCTTAAAAAGGTAGGCTCAGGCCAGGGCTCATCAGGCACAATCACGGCACGAAATAGCCCCATGCCATTATCTGTGGGGTCAATAAACGCTACTTTCCCACCAAAAGTACCTACGGCGATTTGCGGCCAACCCCTAAATTGAATGGCGGGCCATCCTTCAAATTGAAGGCGTGCTTTTTGATTCAGCTGAACAAATGGAATGTCATTGCCATCAATCCAGAGTGCTACGGCTCTTGATTCGGTTACAGGTATAATCTCTGCTAATATTTCCCCCTCTTTAACAACAACGCTTTCTTGTCCCGCCAGGCGCTTAAAGATGATTCCTGGGACATGCGCTTTGATGAGCTGGGTTTGTTGTCTGGCAATCCGAACATCTATGCTGACTTTATCAATATTGGCTTGTGCTAATTCATTCTGGTATTTGGCGTATTCAATTTGAGCCAATTCGTATTGACGCTTTGAATTAATGCCTTGTTGGTATAAGTTCTTTTGGCGATCAACATTGGCTTTTCCTGCTATTAATGATTGTTGAGCCGCTTCGATGCGAAGCAAAATGGCCTTTTTTTCCAGCTCCAATCGTTTGAGTAGTTCGGGATCATTATCGGTAATCTCTACAATGGGGTCGCCCGCTTTAACCCGGACACCCTCGTCAACATACCATTTTTTAATTCTGCCATAAATAGGTGAATTGACGGTATGCAATCGCTCAGTGGGTGAAAAAGCAATCACCTTTCCATCCCCAAGGGCAAACTGTTGCCAAGGGGTAAAGCTTAAAAATAAAATTAAAATCAAAAGAACTAAAAAAATAATTTTGGCAATTTTGCGAGGATTAGGTAATTTGCCAATCATCTGATAAGCGTGCAGCTTCATGAGAGCACCCGGCAGTTAGACAGTGGAATAAGTTTTGGGTATTGGGTGATTACAATCAAAAGCGTGTTATTAAGCGTTCTTAAATGAAACAGCAATAACTCAATGTCTTTTGTGGTCAGTCTATCAAAAGCTCTATCGATTATAATAAGCTGAGGTTTTGAAAGTAGCGCACGAATCACCATGAGTTGAATGAGTTCAAGCTCATTAAATACGTACTCCCAGTCATAGATTATGCTTTTTAAGCCCTGGGGTTGGCCCATAATTTTATCCATCAGCCCAAATGATTCTAAAACCTCTTTTAATTGCTGTATCGAAAAAGACGGTTGATTAAGTCGTAAATTGTCATAAATGCTGCCTGCAAACCATTCTTTGTCTCTAAGCAGCAGAGTGTGCTCACGCAGGGAGCGTCTGTATTCTTGATGACAGAAGGTCTCATTGATATACAGGGTGAGAGCATTATTATTTTTAAAACCTAAAATAAAATCGCTAAGTGATTCTTGTTGTTGTGTTTCATTTATACAAATAACAAGGGGATTTTCAGGAGTGCTGGAGGCCTTTTTTTGATTTTCAGTGACTAGTGTGATGCTTCTTATGGGAATAATAAGTTCGCTTAATTCGGTGTTAATCGTTTCGCTTGGGAGATTTAATACAACGTCAATTTTATGCTCGGAAGCTACTAAGTCGTAATAATTTTCCAAAAGAACACCAAAACGTTTAAAAGCATAGATTAACGCGCCAAGAACAATCTCTGCCGCAACGAGCTGACCTAAACTTAATTGGTTGTTAATCACGAGATAGCCTCCTAAGCCGAGTAGAAGACTGCTGGCGATTGCCGAGAGGAGATAAAAACCAACCTGATGTTTGATAAGTTGTTTAAAGTGCATGTTGCGTGCTTTTAAAAAGGAAACCAAGCGCTTATCTGTTTGTTGAGTTGCATAGTTATGATAACGATTAAAGCGAAATAAAAAGCGATTGGTCAGTAACTCCTCTAGCCATGCACCTACTTGATGTTTTTCCGCGCATTCTTTTTCGGCACTCGCCAATCCTTTTCGGTAAGGTAGAAAAACAATCAAAATTATACTTAGTACAATAAATCCATCGAATACCAGAAAGAATGGATGATAAAAAAGAAGCAAGAGTAAACCAAAAAAGAGCTGCAAAATTAAGTTCACGCCATAGAGTAATAGACTTGATAGCGCTTTGTTGATAGTCACCACTTCGAAAAAACGATTAACGAGCTCGGGCCCATGATGGGAGGAGAAATTATCTAGTGACAAATGAGTAAATTGACGAGTTAGGTTAAGACTTATTTTCACCATTAATTTTTGTTGAATAACTTCAATGATAATCGCTTGCCAAATATTTAAAGCTCCTAGAGCAATCATTAAGACAAGCACCATTACGCTTAGAGTAAGAACAGGTTGTAGCAGTTTACCAAAAGCAAGCAGATTGACTAATGTTTGAGCTGCAATAGGAATGCTTAAGGTGAGTAGGCTCACTATCACGCTTATCATGACTATTGATGCGATAGTCGCTTTATCTAAGGTCTCAACAATGGAATTCATTTCCTGTTTCATTAAACGCCCCATATCCTTTGCTTAATGTTTAAATTTATCCATTATAAAAAACTCCAGGGAATCAATTGCTTTGTTTGCATCTTCCTTTTTAATTAAGGAGACATGGATGTCCTTTAAAGAGGGTAGAAAATAATCATCCAGCCTATCCAAATAGTTTGGAATCATACTACGCTGTATGGCGGTAATCCCAAGGCCTGCTCGAACGGCTGCCATTTTACCGGCGTAACTTGGACTACTAAATGCCAGGCGCCATTTTAAGTGAAGTTGATTAAGTGACTCAATGACATTGCCGCGATAGACACAGGGAGTAGGTGAAAGAACTAATGGAATAACTGCTTTATCATTAAGTGCTGGCAGTAGTTCTTTTTTGCCTACCCATTCTACGGATTCATTCCATACATTCACCCCATCGGAAATTTGATTTCTTTCATTCGTTTTTATCAAAATTAAATCAAATTCGTCCCGATTAAATCGTTCAATTAAGTTGAGAGTTAAATCACACTCCACATTGAGCATGACTCTCGGGTGAAGCCTTGAAAATTCCACCAAGATATCCGAGAGCATCATGGATGCAAAGTCTTCTGGCAGACCAAAACGTAGTTCACCCTGAAGTTCTGGGGTTTTAAATCGATCAAGCGATTCACGGTGCAGTTCATAAATTCGTTTCGCGTAGCTTAAAAAAATCTCCCCATCTGGGGTTAGAGATAACTCTCTTCCACGTGTAATTAACTGTTTTTCAATTAAATTCTCAAGCTTTGCTATTTGCTGACTGATGGCCGATTGAGTTCGGCCCACACGAGAGGCTGCTTTAGTGAAGCTTTGAGTTTCTGCTACTGCTAAAAAGCATTGTAACGTTACTGTATCTAGTGACATTAGGATTCCTAATAGTAAATATAAATATTTTTAATTTTACTTATATCAGTATATCTAATACATTTCAATTGTAGCAAAACAATTTCTAATGGGGAATGGTGTGAATACAATAGTTCTAATTTTTTTATGTCTTATGTTAGCCTGTCCAATAATCGCGCTTGCCTTTAATTGCGGTTTAATTTCTCGACCAATCATTGGGGCGCGCTTGGCAGGTTATTGTATTGGGGTAGGATTTTTGATTGGGGTGGGATTACTATCTTACTTATCCTTATCGCACAATCCTACAATCTACTTATTAATTAGCCTTAATACACTGAGTCTGTTGTTATGTAATTTAGTGTTATTGGTGAGTTTTATCGTGCATCGATTTTCATTAAGGTACATGCATGGAGACAGACTCTACAGACGATTTTTTCTTCTTTTATCGGCACTGACATTAACGGCCATGCTCATGGTGCTTGCCGATAATTTATTTTTATTCTGGGGCGCTTGGTTTGCTTCAAATGTTTTGCTAGTGCTGTTGATGGTGCATAAGAAAGAATGGGTGGCCTCCAAAAACTCTGGTCTTTTGGCCTTATATACGTTGTCGATAGGAAGTCTGTGTTTACTAGTTGCATTTATTATTTTAAGTGTTACTTACTCAACATGCTCTATTTCGACTTTGACCCAACTATCTAACCCTGGTCACTTATCATTACTTTCACTTTCGACGGGCCTTATCTTGGTGGGCGGATTTGCCCAATCTGGATTGTTTCCTTTTCATCGATGGGTTATCAGCTCTTTAAATTCGCCAACTCCGGTTTCTGCTCTAATGCACGCAGGCCTTGTTAATGGTGGAGGAATTCTAATCGTTAAATTTGCGTCACTAATGATGCTTTATCCAGGATTGTTAACTGTACTGTTCCTACTCGGTTCCATATCTGCATTACTGGGTACAGTTTGGAAATTGATGCAACATGATATTAAAAAAATGTTGGCTTGCTCCACCATGGCGCAAATGGGGTTTATGATGATGCAATGTGGTGTGGGTTTATTTGCTGCAGCCATAGCGCACCTGTGTTGGCACGGGTTATTCAAAGCCTATCTATTTTTAAGCTCGGGCTCTGCAGTGAAACAAAAAAAATCAGAGACTCATTCCTCTAAAGTATCTCCCATGATACTTCTCACTTCTCTTGCTGGTGGTGGGGTGGCAATGATTTCCTTTGCTTTCGTGACACATAAGTCCCTGTCAGTGTATGAGGCAAGTAGTTTTGTCTTGTTCTTTGCCTTAATTGCCGGTGCACAACTCATGCTTACTTGGATTCGTGCTCATCAAACGTTGTTAAGTCTAGTCTCAGGCCTTGTTCTTGCTCTGCTTTCAGGGCTTATGTATGGCGCGAGTATTCAGCTGATTCAGTGGTTGATCCCAAGCATATCAACAATGCAAGCCCACCCGTTATCGATTATTCATTGGATCATCATGGCTTTATTTGGGGCTTTATGGGCGGTCTTTAATCTAGGGGTGCATCAAACAATGGGGCAATCAAAGCTGGGTTGTTGGCTTTATATGAGCTTGTTCAATTCAAGTCAGCCCTCTAGAAAAACTGTCACTGCGTTACGAAATCATTACAACTACTAAAGGTATTAAGGAGTATTTATGTCTACTGCAAAAACGCTATCGAAAGAAGATATGGCAACCAACGGCATTAAAAAAGTAGGTATGACCATTGATCCTGGAAAAAACAAAGACCTTGAACTACATGTCTTAGTGCACAACGCTGCAAAATGCATTGCGCCCGTTTGGCCGCTTGAAACTTTTATTGCCTGTAATCCCTTGCAAGGCTTTGAAGCACAAACCTTTGAAGAGGCATTGGCCCAAGGTGGCTTTAGACGCCAAAGAGCAGAGCGCAATATACAGCTCGAAGAGGTTAATTTGCAAATGATTAAATGGTGCGGTGGTTTTTTTGATGCCGGCCAAGGCACTATTGACATGCCTCATCGTGAACAGGGGTTTTATTATGGGTTCTTGAAGTTAGCATATTTTGACAAGCAAGTGCACCATAATAAAAAAGAAGCAAAAGAGTTTCTGCAGCAATTGCCTGAATCGGCAGAAGAGGCAATTAGAATTTGTATGCAAAGACTTCATGTTTCAGAAGGACAAGAAGAATTTCTTTCAAAGACACTTTCCTATTTACCCGGATGGGCTGGGCTTGTGAAGTGGAAAACAGACTGGCAGAATTCAAAGAGGCCAGGAGAAACACCGGTCACTCTTATTGATTTTCTAGCGGTGCGCTTGGTTCTCACCTGCATCCTCTGGCCTGATGCTGCCAACGAAAAAAAAAACGTCGACAATGGCTCTTTGGTTAAAAAAGTGTTGGGGCAATTAAAAAGTAATGAAGACTCCTATCGGCAAAAGCTATTAAGTCAGCTTTTGCCAGAGATACAAAAAGAAGCCGCCCAGGTTCCTCGAAGAAATGCACAATTGGTTTTTTGTATTGACGTTCGGTCAGAACCTTTTCGTCGCGCCATTGAGTCTTTAGGGGAGTATGAAACCTTTGGTTTTGCCGGATTTTTTGGTCTCCCTGTTCGTATCGATGAGTTCGATAGCAATAAAAATAAAGAGTGCTGTCCTGTCTTGTTAAAGCCAAAATATGCTATTAAAGAAATACCGGATGCTGCGAATAAAGACGATTTTGAGCGTTATCAGCGAGGAAAAAAACTCATTAACAGTTGTAAAAGCCTATATACGCAACTCAAACACAATGTGTCGACACCGTTTGCCTTAGTCGAATCTTTAGGGCTTTGGTGTGGTCTAAATATGACTTTAAAATCCTTATCACCAGAATTAACGAAACATTCAGTTTCAACCATCAAGAGTTGGTTGAAACCTGCACTTCCGACCAAAGTCGCCTATGAGTTAAGTGAAACCGATTCAAAGCAAGGTTTGTCCTTGAACGAGCAGATTAGTTATGCTGAAACAGTATTACGACTTATGGGGCTCACCTCAGGTTTTGCTAAACTCATTATTCTCTGTGGCCATGGCAGTACTACTGAAAATAATCCTTATGCTTCTGCCTTGGATTGTGGGGCTTGTGGTGGAAATCATGGTGGTATCAACGCGCGACTGTTGGCGTCCATTCTTAATAAACGTGAGGTTCGACAAGGTTTGGAGGACTGCGGCATACACATTCCCTTAGATACGGTATTTTACGGGGCCCTGCATAATACAACGACGGACAGTGTCGAACTATATGCACAAGATAGAGTAAAACCTCTTTATCCTGAGCTTTTAAGTCAACTTCAGAACGATTTAAAAGAAGCAAGGCTTATAACCAACCGAGAGCGGGGTATTAAATTACACAGTGACACGCCTCATAAAGACATCATAAGACGAAGCTTAGACTGGTCTGAAACACGACATGAATGGGGCTTGGCACGCAATGCTGCCTTTATTGTAGCACCTCGGCATCTAACAAAAAATATTCCTCTTGATGGTCGTTGTTTCTTGCACTCGTATCGCTTTGAACAAGACCATGACGGAGCATTGCTTGAGACGATTTTGACCGCGCCTATGGTGGTGGCTGAATGGATAAATACCCAATATTTATTTTCTACCTTAGATAACGTGGCCTTTGGGAGTGGGAGTAAAGTCACTCACAATGTTGTTGGTGCGATTGGGGTAATGCAGGGCAATGGAAGCGATTTGATGCATGGACTTCCTCTGCAATCGGTCATGAGCTCTGATGAGAACACCTATCATGAGCCACAGCGTTTATTGACGGTCGTCTATGCACCTAAAGAGATGGTTTTTCAAGTGATTAAAAAACACTCTATCTTAAAAAACTTATTTTTTAACCAATGGGTGCATTTGGCAGTTATTGATCCAACGAATCAAGTTGCTTATCAACTCAACCAATCTGGTGAGTGGAGTTTTATAAACTAATAGCGAGGAGAAAAAAATGAGTATTATTAAAGTTCAAGAACGAAAAGATATTGGGATTAATTTGCATCCGATGAAAAAAATAGAAATCATCGTTTCTGGTGAGCATGAGCAGCTCATCAGCTCGATGATGGAGGAGGCAAAAGTCACCGGATTTACCTTATTTAGAAACATTTCAGGTAAAGGCCATAATGGATTTCATGAAGGAAAAATATTATTCAATGACAGAGCTTCGCTGATTATGTTTCTTGCCGTAGCTCCTGAGGAAGTCATTGCAACCCTTGCTTTAGGCATGAAAACCTTATTTCAACAGAATTCAGGTGTGATGTTTGTCTCTGATGTCAATGTGGCGCGAATTGACTATTTTCACTCTGTTACAGGGGCTTAATCATGTACTACAAAAATCAGAATGTTTTATTAGCTTCCAAACATGAAAAAGAGCAAGTGATTGCTCTACCTTTTATGACTAGATTATCGTGCACTTTGCATGTGCACGAGTTTGATACCGATCAGTTTGGGACGTTTACCGGGGAGATTGCACGAACTCTGAGCCCTTATGAAACCTGCCTTTTAAAGGCTAAAACAGCAGCAGAGCGCTATGACTATGCACTTGCTGTTGCTTCGGAGGGAAGTTTTGGGCCTCATCCTGCCTTCCCTTTTGTACCGAGCGCTCACGAGCTGATGGTGTTTGTTGATAGAGCGCGGGATTGGGTGATTGCAGAGCAGCTAGTAAGTCAAAAAACAAATTATGAGATGATAACAATTAACAAAAATACAGTTCTGGATGCTTTTCTTAAACGAGTTCAATTTCCATCTCATGCACTCATTGTGCAAGTTCCCTCTAATAACCGTGTGTTGGCCAAAGGCGTTAACCATATAGAATCCTTGACTCATCACCTGGAACTTGGTTTTAAAATTGAAAAAGAGCTTCTTTTAGCAACGGACATGCGGGCTATGATGAATCCTACTCGAATGGAAGTGATTGGTGAGTTGGCGAATAAATTAACACAACGAATTGCTACTCTTTGTGCTCGATGTGAACGCCCTGGCTTTGGATTTAAAGCAACTAAAGGAGCATTACCTTGCGCGCTTTGTGGCTCTCCAACCTCGTTTTATGAGGAAGAGGTTTGGGGTTGTATTGCTTGTGAACACCAAGAATACAAAATGAGACGAGATGGTTTGTTAAAAGCCGATCCTACCTATTGTGATTATTGCAACCCTTAAAGGATAGCTTAATTTATTGATGATACGTTATGATGCCACTTTTTTAAGGCTTACTCACTATGAAAAAAGGATTGTTATTAATTAATTTAGGCACGCCAGATTCTACGAGTAGGCGGGACATTAAGCGATATTTACGCGAGTTTTTGACTGATAAACGAGTCATTGATTTACCGGCGATGGTTCGTTATTTTTTGGTCTATGGATTAATCGTGCCTTTTAGATCGAAAAATACAGCGCATGCATATCAATCGATATGGACTTCTAGGGGGTCGCCTTTAATGGTATATAGTCAGGACTTGGCGATTTCTATCCAACAACGCTTGGGGGCTCAATATCAAGTGGCATTAGGCATGCGTTATGGTGCTCCTTCCATAGAGCAAGCTCTTAATGAATTAGAATCATGTGACGAGATTACCATTCTTCCGGTATATCCTCAGTATTCTGCTGCTGCCACAGGCTCATCGATTGAAGAAGTAATGCGCGTCTTAGCTCAGAGAAACGTGATTCCTTCGCTTCGTGTACATCGTGATTTTTATTATCACCCTGCCTACCTCGCTTCACAAAGTGAGGTCATTCAAAACCATTTAGAAAAGGAATTTCATTTATTATTTAGTTATCATGGCATTCCTGAGCGCCACATTATCAAGACAGGGTGCGATACGATATGCTCGAAAGACTGTCATTTAACAAGCTTGAAAAATCGAGCTTGTTATCGGGCGCAATGTTTTGAAACAAGTCGTTTGCTTGCAAAAGAATTAAACTTAGAGGCACATCAATATACCACGGCATTTCAATCAAGATTGGGGAAAACACCCTGGATAAAACCATATACGGATGAAGTTTTATTTGAGTTAATTGAACGGGGAGTGCAACATCTTGCAGTGGTTTGCCCTTCGTTTACGGTTGACTGTCTGGAAACATTAGAAGAAATAGGCATGCGCCTTAAAGAGCGGTGGCATGATTTAGGAGGAAAGAAATTTACTCTAATTCCTTGTTTAAATACTCATAAATCTTGGGTAGAAGCGATTGCTCAATTAGTGGAGTCTTAAATTTAAAACAAGAAATGCAGTTTTTATTGTATCTGAATAAAGAGGCCTCATCATGAGGCCTTAGTGCATTATTCTTCAACGCTGATTTCAATTTTCTTTTCAGTAGCCGCTTCTCTTTTAGGAATTTTAATTTCAAGAACTCCATGAGTGTAGCGTGCAGTGATTTTGTCATCATCCGCGGTTTGAGGAAGGCTAAAGCGACGATAAAATTTGCCTTGAGTCCTTTCTCTCCGCGTATAGCCTTGATGTTCCTCGTTTTTTTCAAATTGACGTTCACCTTTAAGGGTAAGAACGTGGTTCTCTAAAGAAATATCAATGTCTTCTTTTTTTACCCCAGGGACATCAGCAATAACCAAGAAGCAGTTATTCTCTTCTTTAATGTCAACCAAAGGCGACCAAGTGCCTGTTTCAATGTAGGATGAATCATCCTGCTTTTGGAGATTAAAAAAATCATCAAACAACTGACCCATATCACGGTACATGGGCATAGTTCTTCTAAATGTGTTCATGCTGTCTCCTTAAAATATGTTTTTGGTTAATTTTTATGTAAGGGTTATTGAAAAAAATTCAAGTCTAAATTTTAAAAAATTTGATACGGTACTTTGGATTGTTTAGATGCCTGGGGTTGCCGTTAATACCGGATGTCGGAATCGCGAAATACGTGAACTTCGCTGGGATTGGGAAATACAAATCCGTTTATTTTTTCTGGAATCAGAAATAGGTTCATTAGCTGGTATTTGTTTTGGCATTTGATATCAGTTAATCAAATTTAATCGCTTGCATCGTTGCTCTAGCAATTCGAGATATTTTTCTTGCATCGGTTGAGATAAAAAACTGAAACCAATCAGCTCTTGCCATTTTGGTATTACCTGATGGAACTCTTGTACGCTCCCATCGATGACGTTCTGGTTTAATCCTAATTTTTCCACGGCAAAATAGTTAAGAAAATCACTCTTTGTTAAATTATTTTTTTTTCCTTTTAGAGGTAAAGCCAGTTCTTCTTTGGTATTTTTTTGAGCGATGGTTGAGTTAAGTAAATCGTAGGCTGGTGATATGGAGATTTTTCTATCCTTAGTAATCAGGGAAAAATTTTTTAGATGCATGTCTTCATTGCCGACCAGGAAGTTAAACAAGGTCAACTTAAATAATTTGACGAATTCAATTTTTGGGAATGTACAAAACTGTTCAATGACTGCAATTACTTTTTCCATAGAGCTTTTATATTTTGTATGTCGATCTTCACCTGATAGCTGTGCAAAATCTTCTAAAGCTAACTTTTTATTATGGCCTATTCGATCAAAGCGTTTAATGAAGTAGGTCAAACTGTTGTCTTTAGAATAAACCAAACCATGAACCGGAACTTCGAGGCCTATAGTTTTTGCAAGGGTCATAGTAATGGCTTCATTTTCAGGCAATTCTGGATAAATATCACTTTGTGGTTTTAAAATATACTGACCCTTTTGATCAACGATTTCAAAACATCCCTCTTTAATCTTTAATTTGGCACTTAGTTTCTTTTGAACCCCCTGGATAGACATCTTTCCTACCCGAGCAATTGCTTCCTGTCGCTGCTCATCAGCACTTAAATCTAATGGGCTAAGATTTTTTAATTGAGGAGAAAGCAAATGCAATCCACGTTGTGAATAGTTTTCTTGAACACTTATCTTTTCATAAGTAATAGGACAGTGTTTCATCTTAGTTCCTCAATCGTCACTGCGCCTACTACATCTTGACCAACTAGTATCAATTGGCCAAAATAATCATTTTTATCGATTTTATATTTGCGTAATAGTGCTTCAAGCATAATGCCTTCAGGAAGTAATCCTTCGAAAAAAGGCGGAAACACGTCAAAATCATAGACCTTATTGGTTAACGGCATGGTGAGAGACACAGGTGCGCCTTGATAATCATCAAAGTAGGTAAATCGATAGGTTCCACCTTGTAATTCTTCTAATATTCCAGCGTTCATACCATTCACTGATACGTATGCTTTTCTCATGTATTATCCGTTGTTTGAGGAAAAGGTGTTTCAAATTTCATTTGGATATTTAAAACATCGAACACTTTTAGCAGCGTGTTTAATCGCACCGATTCTTTACCTTTTTCAATATCGTATATCACTGTCTTCCCGACACCCGCTAACCGGGCTAATTCTTGTTGCGATAAGCCGCTGTGTTTGCGGTAGTAATGGACTAAATTGGCAATCTCGTGTTTGGACATGGAACACCATAAATTAATCATATATTACTGTTATAGCAGTAAAAAAGATAAAAATAAATTTATTATTGCATTTCTTTGCATTAATTCTCTATAAATTACTGTTATGGCGGTAAATTTGATTGATTTTCAAATTTTCCCTATATTTATTCATTATAAACGCCTGAAAATTACTGTTACCGCGGTAAATTTTTGAAAATAACAAAAAACTCATGTTCCTCCTCAAAACTCATCCATGATGAAAAGGTTCGGCTAATAGGGAATAGCTGGTTTAGGAGAGCGTAGGTCGGGCCCGCGGCCCGACCTACACTTGCTAAAATTTTACATACCTTCGACTTCCAACTCAAAATCGATGTTACCACGTGTGGCATGACTGTAGGGACAGATTTTTTCGTGCGTTTCCTTTACTAATTCTTTTGCTTCATTAGTAGAAAGAGATGGAACTTTAACATTCATCCTAACTGAAATACCAAACCCTCCACCCTCACGAGGACCAACAGAGACATGACATGTTACTGTTGCACCGTTGACTTTTTTCTTGTGTTGACTCGCCACAAATTCTAATGCGCCACCAAAACAAGCTGCATAACCAGCAGCAAAAAGATGTTCCGGTGTGGTGGTATTGGGTAATCCAGGCCCCCCCATCTCTTTGGGAACGGAAAAATCTGCACTAACCGAATGATCGGTGGTTTCAGAATGGCCGTTGCGTCCTCCTGTATTAGTTGCTGTTGCAGTTACTAGCGGTTTTATGGTGTTGACTGACATGCTACTCTCCTTGTTCTTTAAGGGGTTTGGGTTTGCTTACTCTGATTGTGAGGTTTCGCAGTCACAGAGACATTGTTCTAGTTTTGAGAAAAATTTCTAATTTAGTATAATTTAAACTGAGCATTTATTCCTAATGAATTGAATTCATAAAATCTCCATCATCGAGACTTTAGAAGATCAGCGTAATCGTAGATTAGGTAAACTTGTATCAAAGGACAACGTGAACAAATCCTTATCTCCTACTAAGCAATTACGCGAAGGTTTTTCCGGATATAGTAATGGTCGTGAAGGTTTTTTTATCGTACTTGAAGCAGAAAAATCACACACAGTTTCAGCATGACTTGCGGTTGCAGAATGTAAATTGGTTTCGGATCAAATTAATCTTTTTTATCATTAGGAAGTTGGTGTGTAGAGCCTACAACAAATTATCAGCAGGAAAGGACTTAAAGTTTTAAGTAAAGAAAACTACTTTTTGCTTTACACAGCGAAGGGAACTAACCGTTCCCTTCTTAATAAAATCATAAAATTTTTATTCATAAGTAATAACTGCTCGAAATCGTACCTCCCCTTTATCAACTTTTTCATAAGCTCGTTGTATTTCTTTGAATGGATAGGTTTCTGTATAAACCTTCACTTTTCCTTTTGATACCATATCAAGAGCTTCATAAAGATATTCGCGCCCATTTTGTTGACTACCTATAATTCGAATTCGTTTCATAATTAAATCGGTCATTGAAATTTGAAATGGTTTTTCATCAAATCCCATTGCAACAAAGCGCCCATCGGGACGTAATCCAGCTATGCTATCTACCATGGCTTGGTTTGAATTAGTTGTGCTCAGGATGATATCGGCACCACCCATTTTCGCAAGCTCGGCACCAGAACGTACTATTTCATCTGCGCCTAATTCTTTAATAAGCTTATCTTTCCCAGATGAATGTGAAATTGCAATGGTATCGAAACCTGCAGCTTTAGCATATTGAACAGCCAGATGACCTAGACCACCTATGCCTAGTACAGCAATTCGTTCGTGAGGTTTAGGATCTGACCATCGTAATCCCGACCAGACAGTATATCCTGCACAAAAGATAGGCGCCGCTTGTTCAAAACTGACATTATCTGGAACGAGCATGGTGGCGTCAGCATAAGCCAGCATAAACTCAGCATGACCTCCGGGCAGTTGCATACCCGTTGCTATTTGGTTAGAACAAAACATAGGACGATTACTTGAACACCATTCACATCGCCCGCATGTGGTTTGAATCCATGGAACCCCAACACGATCACCAACTTTTCGATTGACGACGCCAATTCCTAATTCAACAATTTCGCCAACAGGTTCATGCCCTAAAGTGCGAGGAAATTCGCCAGGTAAATGACCATTTGTTTGATGAACATCTGTATAACAAATGCCACTAGCATGAATTTTAATGAGCACTTGATTAGGACCAACAACAGGCTTTTTAACTTCACGAATCTCCCACTTAGCTTTCGCAGAGGGTACAATAGCTGCTTTCATATGATCTCCTTATCCATTGCAACGTATTATTGCAATTTGTTAATATATAACTACTGTGGCTTCAATGAAAATTCCCGAACCTAGCATTTCAGTTCCTCAGGCAATAAAAATTCAAACGAACATTACAGTTTTATTTTTTCAAAAAATACTGATTTAAATTATATACAAAACCCGGTAATGAAACTTCCTGAAAGGTATAATAAATTAAGGCAATTTATTAAATCAAAGTTAAATCTTAGACAAAAATAGTCTAATAAAGAACACGCTCTAGCAAGCGTAGCCCATGAAGTGAAATTAAATCCGGGATGTTCAATGCCCAGCCTCCCGGATTACAGTTGTGTTTGCATCAAGGCTCGGATATCTTAACATTTTCTACCTTAATTTGCTTTTCATAGTCATCAGTTATGCAATTCTAATTAGAGATACACTAGTAATATTTTCCTAATTTAAATGTCTATAATTAATAAAAAAGGATTATTTACTATGAGGATGAAGGCATGTCATTAAGACGGAAAATTGCAGAGTCCTTAGATCCATCTTTAAGAATATCACCAGGGTTATCCGTCCTTAATAAAGCGATTATTATCATTATTATTCTCTCACTATTATTAGCAATTGTTGAAACCGAACGTTTAATTTATCAAAGCCATGAATGGTTGTTCTTATCTTCGGAGTGGATTTTTACAATTATTTTTGCCATTGAATATGCAGCGCGAGTCTGGGTAAGTATAGAAAATCCAAAATATTCAAATCGTCTTGTCTATATGTTAACTCCAGCAGCAATTTTAGATCTTTTAACCGTCTTATTAATTCTGCTTACTACCCTAGGTACTGAAGGATTTATTCTAAGATTAGCCAGATTGCTTCGTGTTTTAAGAATAGCAAAATTAGGACGATATACAGTTGCTATGCAAAATATAGGGCATGCTATTTATTCAAGACGATTTGAATTAATTATCAGTTTTGCTATTGGAGTTTTTGCTTTAATTCTGTCTTCCTCTATATTGTATATTGTTGAGGGAGGAGTACAGCCTGACCATTTTGGTAGCATACCTAGAGCGATGTGGTGGTCAATAGCAACATTGACAACTGTTGGTTATGGTGATGTTTACCCTATAACTCCTTTAGGTAAGTTATTTGGTGCAATTACTGCTATTACAGGTATCGGACTGATTGCAATGCCTACTGGGATATTGGCAGCTTCTTTTAGTGATGCAATACAGGATATTAGGAAGAATCATCAGGAGGGAGAATAGTGGCGCTTCGTTTTCGAAGACGAATTACTTTATTACCCGGAGTTAGGTTAAATATTGGTAAGAAAGGTGGCAGTTTATCTCTTGGTCCAAGAGGGACGTCTATTAATATTGGGAAAAAAGGTCTTTTTGCAAATATTGGCCTACCCGGGACTGGTTTATCAATTAGAAATCGTCTTGATTCAAATAATAGTCAACTCTCATCTTTAGGTTCAGTTACGCCTGAATCTATTTCAGACTTTGGGCTGGGCATTTACGCGCTTTAGGTACTTCTCGAACCCAGTCGCTTGGTGTATGTCAGTCAGAAAAGATAGATGCGGTTATTAATCAATTAAATCAGTGGTTGCTAACCATTTAAGCTGCTTTGCCACAATTATTTAAAGACTACCTAGCTAGCGTGCTATATTACTAAATCAGCTCAACTCCCAGTTTTGTTATAGCATATGTTTTGATTATTATATTTTATTTAATATTTTTTAATATTTTTCAACGAAGGATGTCGACCGTTATGAGTATAAATCCCCATCCTAAGCAGCGTAGTTTGCCACGAACTCAAGCCTTGGTTGCTCGCGCTTTTGCGTCAATTGAACACTTCCTTCATATTGAGGCAGTGAGTGGTGTGATCTTGCTTATTTCAGCCACAATAGCATTAATATGGGCTAATTCATCGTGGGCTGATAGCTATGCAAATATATGGCAAACCCCATTTTCTATTAGCTTAGGTCAGCTTCAATTTTCTAAGTCACTTCATTTTTGGATCAACGATATTCTGATGACCTTTTTCTTTCTCATTGTGGGTATGGAAATTCGTAGTGAGATGCATGAGGGTTCGTTAAGTAAAATTAAGCAAGCAATATTACCTGTTATTGCGGCCTTGGGTGGGGTCATCATTCCGGCAATAATCTTTCTAGCTTTTAATTTTGCACCAATACAGCAAAATGGCTGGGCTGTTCCTACCGCAACTGATATTGCGTTTGCAGTGGGAATACTGGCATTATTAGGCCGCTCTATTCCTGGGGAGGTTCGAGTATTTTTGCTCTCTTTAGCTATTATTGACGATATTCTTGCAGTACTCATTATTGCTTTATTTTATTCGGAAGGTCTCAATTATTGGGGATTTCTAACAGCAGGAATCGGTATTATATTGGTGTTGGGTTTTCAATGTATTGGTATTGGTTCAGCATGGAGCTATCTTATTCCAGGGAGCCTTATTTGGTTTGGAATTCTTATGAGTGGGGTGCATCCTACCTTAGCAGGAGTAATTCTTGGTCTAATGACTCCTGTAAGCTCCAAATCCATGTCTGAGCGTCCTTTAGATTTATTATCACGCATTACCCACGAGCTTACCGGGCGAGATATAAAGTCAGAAAAAGGGCAGAGGCAAAGGCATCTACTTCAGAAGCTTCACGTCGCTAAAAGAGAATTATTGCCTCCGGTAGTTCGAGTTCAGCAAGCATTACACCCATGGATTGCATATATCGTCATGCCACTATTTGCATTAGCAAATGCGGGTATAAATCTCAGTGAAGGCACTTATTCTGCTCCAGAGTTATCTATTATAACCGGTATTACTGTAGGGCTAGTTTGTGGAAAACCTATAGGGATCGTTGGAATTAGCTTGATTTGTGTTAAGTTAAAATGGTGTCATTTACCAGATGGTATGACATGGAACGGTATTTGGTTGGTAGGTCTTCTTGCAGGAATTGGATTTACCATGTCAATGTTTATTGCCATGTTAGCTTTTAATGATATGAAGTTTTTAAATGCCGCAAAATTAGGAGTGCTACTGGGATCTCTTATCGCGGCTATATTAGGAGTTGTATGGGGAATAATGTACCTGAAACAAATGACCAGGAAGTAGATGATATAAACTAGCCTATTTCCTTAATAAAATGATGCTCATATAAGCTTAAAAGTTTTTTACGGTCTTCTTTTAGTGGAAGACTTTCATTTGCGGCCTCTTTAAGCGATAGTGCATGAGCGGTTAAAATAGATCTCTGCAGATCATTAGTGATGTTTTTATGTATAGAAATAATCATTTCGATCATATGAAAAGTTGCATTCCTATCTTTACATACATAATGTTGCTCTCTACTAAATATAGGTCACAAAACTCCTGAGAGGGAATTGGTTTAGTTATTAATCGTAATTTATTCTCAATATCTGCTCTATAGCCCGAAGGCTGATCCGTTTTTGATAATTTTTGCTGATTTGACTATTTAAATCTTCTCCGACTTAAGCAATCACATTAGACATATTAATACTTTCAGGGATGTGATGAATAAAGCTAATTAAAACAGCCAGACTACTTATAGTGAAGATGATAGCCAACAGCAAAGAAATTTGTGGAATAAAAGCCTGCCCATTAATCTGTGGAATACCCTCTTTATTAGCATTAAAAAGTGCTAATAAAATGAAGAGGCAAAATAAAAATTTTGTTAAAGCTTACACTAAAAGAAAATAAAGCAGTCCTGAAGAGGGTGACATCCCTTTTGTCCCATGTGTTTTTTATACGTCTGCAAATAATCTATTATTTTGTTCAGAAATTTTAGGTTGGTTTACCCGTTTGCAAGCAAACGGGCTACTTGCTAAAGTGATTGTAGAGACAATCTTAAGCCCTATTACTGAATTATAAGCGCTGTTATATATGGAATTTGATTCGTAAAAATGATGCCTCAATGAGGTTTTATTATTTAAGGAAATAAAATGAACAAAATTCACTTCAAAACTGCAAAGGTTAATAGTCTGAATTTGTTTTATCGAGAAGCGGGAACCATAGGACAACCTAAATTGCTTCTGCTGCATGGATTTCCAACTTCAAGCCATATGTTTAGGGACTTGATTCCACTCCTCTCTGATCAATTCCATATCGTAGCACCAGATTTGCCCGGGTTTGGTAGAACAGAAATGCTGCCACGTTCGGAATTTAGGTACACCTTCGATAACATCGCGAAGGTGATCGATGAATTCACAGAAGTCATAAGATTTAATAAATTTGCAATTTATATTTTCGACTATGGAGCACCTATTGGCTTGCGGATTGCAATGAAGCATCCGGAGCGCATCACAGCGATCATTTCTCAGAATGGGAATGCTTATGAAGAGGGATTGAGTGATGGTTGGACGCCAATCGAGGCATATTGGAAAGATGCATCGAGCGCGAACCGAGAAGCTTTACGTGCATTTTTGACACCAGAGACAACGTTTTGGCAATACACGCATGGGACTAAAGATGCTTCAGAAGTTTCTCCAGACGGTTATTCGCTCGACAATTATTATATGGAGCGACAAGGTGCCGATGAAATACAGTTGGATTTGTTGGGTGATTACAAATCAAATGTTTCTCTCTATCCTGAATTTCAACAGTACTTTCGAACTTACAAGCCCCGATTTTTAGCTGTTTGGGGTAAACGAGATCCGTTTTTCCTACCTCAAGGTGCAGAGGGATTCAAGCGTGATAATCCAAATACAATCGTGGAGTTTTTTGACACCGGACACTTTGCTCTCGAAACTCATGTGCAAGAAATCGCTAACAGTATTCGAAGATTCTTAGGGTGACGTCATGGAGTATGTTCATTTTGAGCTAAATAAAATAGGAGGCCATTGCGATGACTAAAATTCTCTTTGAAAGTCCTTTGGTTTTGTCTATATTGCGTCTACATGATTTATTCGAATTAATAAAAACAACACGTAACTACTTGATTTTATTGGTGGGCCCACTAGGACTTGAACCTAGGACCAACGGATTATGAGTTATATGTGATTAACAAATGACCATCAATGACAACAAATAACAATAAATCAATCAAGAGGTT
Organism: Legionella stuttgartensis; assembly: GCF_977063405.2. Classification (NCBI taxonomy): domain Bacteria; kingdom Pseudomonadati; phylum Pseudomonadota; class Gammaproteobacteria; order Legionellales; family Legionellaceae; genus Legionella; species Legionella stuttgartensis. The sequence goes on along the minus strand of NZ_CDRUHA020000001.1, from coordinate 31,570 downwards.
AGCTCAAAACGGTTGTTCTTGTCTATTGTAGATTATTGTTATTTTTTATCTGTGAGTGCCCCACCAGTGCCCCATGGGTTCAATCTGATATTTTAAGAAGAACTATCAAGCTCAGAAATTAGTTCTTTTTTCATTTCCAGAGTACAACCATTATTAAAATATATTTGCCAACTGCCCGTGTTATTTCTTTCTTGAATCTTATCAACTAGCCACTTTTCAGTATTATCTTCGATAATTTCTGAACTAAAGATTTTTTTGCTTTGCTTGTTATAGTATATGTGGCGATCGAAATGATATTGAAAGTCATTTGAATTTAAAATTTCCGTTTTAGCTTTCATAACCTCTCCATGTTACGCATTTTCCCTGATTACGATTATAGACAATAAAAAGTACGCAAATAGCTTAAAGGACTTATATTTACACAATAGTTGATTAATTTTAGTGCATTGGCTCTCAAAGGTTATAAATTTTGTTATAGATAGGGAGATAAGTAATTTCAATATTAACAAAGTACTTAAGTATACCGTCGTCTACTCTACTTCTTACAGAGAAAAAAATATGCTCTTTTTTTTGTACCCAGCCAATAGCTACAATCTCATTCTCATCTTCAGGAGCTTTTTTAAGTACCATACCCTTACCATATTTATCTCTAAGCTTTTCCAAAATCGCATTAATTTCTTCTTTACTATCTGTAGAATAGGATAGGTCATATCCATATAGGCTATTATCTAAAAAGTAATAACCTACAATAAAACTTTTGCTATATTCTGGTAAAAACAATGAATTTTGCGATACCACCACAACTTTCTCGGCATTATGAGTTGAACTTGGAGCTGGTTGTATTACTCCTCTATCACCATCTATATCCAGCGGTATAAGGCCTTTTCCCCACTGGGAGTTAGCTTCACCATTAGCATTCTTCACTTCCTGTTCAGACATCCCCCATCTCGAATTTAAGAGAGCTTTTGAAGAATCAGTCGACATGTAGGCATAGCAAAAAACTATTAAAGTTACAGTTATAATTACACTGAGGGTTACAATTAATTTGTTCTTTGTCCAGTTCACTCCTTCTGATATCCACCAGAGGCAACTTATTATAATCACTGGAAAAACGCCCAATATTAAAAATATAATGACCCCTGTCATTACACTTTCAACATTTGCGAAAAATAGGGAAACGAGTATAGAAACTAATAGCCATAAAATTCCGAAAGATATACCTACCCTTTGTCTCAGAGGTAAACCTCGCATAATTCATTCCTTTTATATAAATTTTATCCCTATCTCTTTTATAAAATATAGTAGATACGCTCGTGTAATGAGACGAATTCTCACTACTGTCCTCTGATAACTGCTGTCATTACTAGGTTTTTTATGATCAAATAAATGAAGGGTGACACTACACACGCGCGCATCATGGGGTCTGGATTTGTAGAAATAGGGAGACGTAAAATATGGCTACAGTGTATTTCGATAAGAACTTTAATGTTCGTATTTCATTATTTGCTAATTCTCCAAAGCTTCGAAAATCTGAAAGGGGAACATGCGATGCTAAGACTAGAAAAAACACCTTATGTCAGGCTCCACCTGTTTGGGATCACTTTAGCGATACAGCAGTAAATGGACGTTGTAAACTGCATGGCGGCTTGTCAACAGGGCCTAAAACTGAGGCTGGTCGACAAGCAATTAGGGAAAGTAATCGAAGACGTAAGAATTGAATGTTTCCCTAACATCAATTTTCAATTAAATTTATATGTGGGCCATTAGCTTTTCCATCCAAAGAAAGTAACTCATCAAGACTGTGTTCATTTATAAATAGCCAATTTGTTCCTGCAGATGTAATTGCATAAGCAGGATCAATAGAATCATGCGAACGCTCAATTAATTGTTTTACTATCAAATGCTCTATATTTAGGTTGAGTTTAAAATCTATAAAATTTAGAAAGTCATTATCACCTAAAGATCTTATGTTGTCTGAAATGGTGCTTTTTAGTACACCTCTGCCAGATTCAGATTGGTTGGTCATTATGCTGAGCAAAATATAGATTTCAGCCTTAGATAGAAGAATTTCGTTTGAAGTTCTCATGATACAACTCCGCTTAATGTTATTTTATTCAACTCTCCTTTTTGTTCTTCTTGATTCCATATACCCATAACTTGCTGGGACTGGAATTATATCGGGTAACACAGATTAATGCCACTTATTGGGTGTGGAACTTATAGGGTGTGATCGTCTTAACTCATTAAATGAAAGAAAAACATCAAAACCTCATAAAAATAGGGGACAGAATCAGAGAATTAAGAAAAGCTAAAGGCTTCTCGCAAGAGAGTATTGCTGATGCTTCATCTATGGGGCGTACATATATGGGTAGAGTGGAGCGAGGTGAGCAAAATATTTCTATTCAAAATTTAATCCAAATTGCATTTGCATTGAATGTAAATGTAGGGGAGCTTATCCCCCCATTAAATGAACTTGAAAATCCTGCTTAGGAAGTTCTATTTCTCATGAAAGTGAAGGCTTTAATGGTCGTACAAAGTAAAGTTATGATCTATCCAATATACGATAAAGACTCTTCCGTCTCTGCGGCCAACCATAGCCGCTTTTCCATCAAACCGTAAAGCAATAAGGTTTGTATCAGGAGTTATATCTTTAGGCATGGGCGCTTTGATGGCATGTTGAGCAATTTTTTCAGTGCCTAATCCATGTTTATGAGCCTGAATAATCTCATTCCAAGTCATTTTTCCTCGTTTCCTAAGTGCATCTGCAAGTGCAGCTTTTTGTTCCTTAGTGCAATCAGAAATACAATAATTTGGCTGTAAATGTTCTAATGAAAATAATGGCTTATACGGATTAGTTGAAGAATTATCTGTTTTTACAGAAAAATTTTTTCCTTGTTGGATAGGAGGGGATTTTAAGCTACTTTTCGCCATGATTAATTCAATTGGTTTTTAAAATAGTCTTTTAAGTCGTCATGTGAAATAACTTTATTACTTTCTGAATCAATATTATCAAGCCAAGGGGATTCTGTATGAGTTAAATTCCTGAGTTTCCATGCTGAGAATTGACCATAAACTTCATATATTTCATTAAGGAGATCTTGTTGTTCCTTATTGAAAACAGATGCATCAAAATCGGGATTAGGAGCCACAGCTTCATTTTTATGTTGTTTTTTTGCATGGTAAAGTACAGGGCAAACAGGACCATGAGTCCATGCTTCAATTACCTCCGCAAATAAAGGCTTACCATACATAGCCAGGTGGAAGCCTTGTGCATAATAAATTAATTTTTGTAATTTAAGGTTTGAGATTAATTCGCTGCCATCTTCTTCTTGTGAAGCTTTATGTAGAAAATAGTCAGCAACTTGAAAGGCTGTGTTCATTTATTCTCCTTGTATATAGCAGCAAGTATAGCATAATATGTTAAATGAACAGATCAGGTTGATTATCAAAAAATACATTATGCTAAAATAGGTTATAATTCAGAATACTCAACAATTCTCTTTGGTTTACAATCTGGTTGAGATAAGTATTGTAGAGATGGAGGATGGAACCAAAAACCTAAAGCACCTTCCCAATCACCATTACGTTGTTTATTGCAATACAATCTACAATCCGAGGAATTAATAGTTTTTAGTTGGGATTCATTTAATTTCGCACCATTTGACCTCATTTTAATTAGATCTTCCTTACTCTTGTTTCTCCAAATACTAAAACAATTATCAGCCAAGTCTGCAATTGCTCCTGTACCTTTTATATCTAATTTGCCCGGAATTTTTGATTCGTCCTCTGTTTTCCTCGGATGTACAACTAGATGAATCTGACAATTGTGTTGATTTTTAAAATCACAGAGCTGATCCGTAATAGTTTTTTGTAAGTTATAATCGTCCTCAGCAATGTCTAATTTCATCAGTGAATCAATAACAAAAACATCTATACCATAGCGTTGACGAGCATATTGAAAAACTTCTAATAACCGCTTTGATTTTGCTGTACCGACTAGATCAAATAGCCATAGTTTGTCTCCAAGCCAATCATGAATAGCATGAATATATTCAATGGATGGTTCAGCTAGAGCACTTGCTTGTCGGGTGAGGCGCATCAATAGACGTTTGGGCTTCATTTCTAAACTTGCAATGCAAACACGAGCTCCTTGTTTCATCATATGAAGGATGACTTGGCCTAATAATTGGCTTTTTCCATGCCCATTAATTCCTGTCCAAACTGAAAACTCACCAGGACGGAACATAATTATATCGTTTGTTTTTTCCCAAGGAGCATTATATCCAATATGAACGCCAGGAGATGGGTAAAATTCACCAATTACTTGATTAACAAACTCACGAGCTGATTTTAGCTCTTCTGGATCAAGAGTTTTTGCTTCATCAAAACATTGATGAATAACTTCTCTAGAAACATTAGATTGTAGGCATTCATTTGCATCTTTATATGGTAATGTAACAATGTGGCAACGATGACGCCCCAATCTATCAATCAATTCAACTTTAGCTTTGTGACCTTCATCATCATTATCTAAACAGAGATATATCTGATCAAATATAGCTAGCCGATCAAACTCATATTCAATCCAACGTTGTTTATCTCCACCGCCTCCTCCAAAGGGCACTGAGAGAGCTGGTAAGCCATATTGGTATAGGGACATTGCATCAATTTCCCCTTCACAAATAATTACCTTGCGAGCATTCGTTGGTATCTGGTTCCAACCAAATAAACAAGGCTCACAATCTGGTTCAACATAAATTTTCTTTTTATTGTTCACTCTGTGTAATTTAAGATATTTTACTAATATAAGTTCTTCATTACGCCAATAGCGAAAAATAACATCTCCATTCCGTTCGCCAATTTGATAAGTTCGAAGAGTTTCAGCTGTAAGTTTTCTTTCATTAACCAAATAGCTCATAACAGGGGATGATAAAGCTAATTCTCCAATATTATTTAATTTAGGTTTAGCAAAGCTAGAATTCTTATGACCTTCAAACTTTTGTGGGGACGGTATACCAAGATAACGAGTTACTTCTTTAATTGCGTTAGCTAGCGTTAAATTATGCGTCAATGCCCATAGATCAAGTAAATCACCTTTACTACCTTCTGCAAAATCTGACCAAATACCAGCTTTTTCCCCCTTAAGGCGTACTCTAAGTGATTCTCCAACTTCCCCATGAATGCTACCAACACGCCATTCAGCCCCAGATTTCTTACCGTTCGGGAGTAAATATCTAGCAATCTCCTCTGCCCGTTGTGCAAGTTGTTGTGAAATTTCTTTAGCCATTATCATGTCAAATTACCCCCGCCATTAAGTCATCAGTGCTTTGAACTCCATGCCACGTGCTATATTCTTTGGCATTATTAATAAAACGCTCAATATGATCTGCATCACGAAAAATTAAGCTGATATCGTTATAGGTTTGATTACGATCATTTTTTCCCATGTTGTAAGGGGTTTTAGCACAGCCATCAATTGCTTGTTTAAGCTCAGCAGGGGTATAACCTGATTTTAAAGTTGACTTGATTATATTTTGACGTTTCTTATCCAGCCTTGCTTTTGGACGATCCATGGTAACTTGCCAATGTTGAAAAATTTCTTCTACAAAAATAGACGAGTTAACTTGAGAAGCAGCAATTTGTGAGGTTTCGACCTCACACATATTTATATCCTTTCTACTCCTTTCCTTTCCATTCCATTCCGTAGTCGAGGGCTCATGGAGGAGTTGCGGAGGACTATCTAATAATTCGTTTACTCCTCTAATAGTACTCAAAGAGTGATCGGCGAATTTATTGAGCTTAGATTGTGGAAGGGGGTAACGTGATGTTGGTTTATCAATACGCTGATGTTTTTTCCAGCCCGTGACCATCCAGTATAGGGCATTATCCTCCTCATATTCGCATAATAGATTATTTTGAATAAGCTCATTGATGAGTTTTTCTATTTCAGCAGGAGAGAAATCATCTGCTGGAAAAACTTCTGTTTTAAGACGCACGTAGGATGCAGTATGTACGCCATTATCATCACAAAAATTCCACATACCAATAAAAAGTAATCTGGCATTAAGCGAGCAAGATAAAATTTGCTCGCTTGTCCAAAATTCTGGTTTAACTGTCCGAATGCGAGACATATTAATTATCCCCCTGAGTAATAGGACCTAGATAAACATACAAAGCAATTTTATGAATAATGCCATTCCGATCCGGTTCCTTGGTCCACTCTTTGGCGATATTGTGTTTTTCTTTTAACTCTTTTATACGAGGGGGTGGGCTTACAATTCCCATGTTATGAAAGGCAAATGTAGATCTCCTTGGATTTTCTTTGAAAGCTTTAAGCATTCTTGTTTGTTGATTGGATTTTGAATTATTATATTCGTGACAATTTTTAGAAGGGTTGCCCGGTTTTACTGGGCGATTCTTTTTAATCATGATTATACCCCTTTCCCTTGGTTTGCTACCCATTCAAAAAAGGCTGCTTCATCAATTAGTATGCGTTTACCAACTTTCTTGATAACTTTATCAAAACCATTTTTATCCTTATTGAAAATAAGATTTCGCAAACCACCAATTCGCGGCCATTCATGGTGTTTTTCCCAATTGGGAACAGGGATATAGCGAGTATTCTGGGGGAGTTGTGTATTATTCATAGATACCTCTCATTAGCGTTATACACATAAGTGAATTCTTATGTATTAAGAGGTATACCAGTGGGAATACACAGCTAATTCCATTTTGTGTAGATGTGTAATTAGCGATGTATTTTTATTTAATGCGTTTTAATTTATATATGATATTTCGAAATGAATTGCGTTGTAGATCTTGCTCAATACCCTCCGGTGAAATCCATTTAATTACCGGATTTTTTGCAGACCAGGAAGTTACTTCTTGTAATATTGAGTCTTCATTTTGAGCAATAATTACTAATTGACTCCAAATTGCTCGAGGCGATTTATCTTTGGATTTAATATACGTTTCTTTTATAAGTGTATTAAGTGCATGTTCACGAGTTTGCACGGTTTTCTGTTTTTTTGTGGACTTATTTGTTATTGGGGGAGTTTTGTTGTCAGCCTTCGAATGATTACCTTTGTTACAACAATTACCAAATGATTTTAACTTTAGGTTTGAATCTATTAAATCATTTATGGCAGCATTTGTTTCACTAATAATGTTTGCAGGGAGGGGCTTGATAGTATTTATTTTAAGCATTTCTGTAGCTGTTTTATGAGTCTCGGTTATGGCTTTAATAAATTTTTTGTCGATTATCATTTTCCATCCTTTGTATTGCTAAAAATTTTCTCATTCATACTTGCAACAACTTTACTTGTGTGAGCATCAGACAAATGTGCGTAACGCTTAACCATATGCAGGGTTTTATGTCCAAGAACTTCGGCAATCTCTGCTAAGGTTGCTCCGTTCATTGCTAAATAGGATGCACTGCTATGCCGCAGGTCATGCCACCGGAAATCAGCGATCCCTGCACGTTTAACTGCATTTTCAAAAGGAGTACGTAAATCGATAGGTTTTTTAAATTTGTGATTTGGGAAAACTAAATCGCATTTTAGGTGACGTATCTTTGATAATTGGTTGATTAATTCAAAAGCGAGACCCTGTAAATGCAATGAACGTATCTCGCCATTTTTAGTTTCATGCAAAGTGATAACTTGCCTAGTAAGGTCAATATCATGCCATTTCAACCCTAGTATTTCCATTTTTCTTGCCCCAGTGGAAAGAGCGAGTACTACAGCAGTATATAAATATTGGCTGTCACTTTTTTTACACTCGTCTAATAAGCGTCTCCGTTCATCATCTGATAAGTACCGTACCCTACCGCGAGGCTCTTTGGGCTTTGTAACTCGGCGTAAAGGCGAATCCTCAATCCAGCCCCATTCTTTAACAGCAATGGTAAAAGCATGGGAAAGGGCTGCCATATATCGAACTACAGTAGAAGGAGAGCGGAGTTTGTTTCTTGTTGTGATACCCGAAGATAGTTTGTCTCTTCGTTCTGCAATCAAAGCCGGTGATATGTCTGCTAAACAATATTGCCCAAGTTCATGTTTCCACCATTTAAGATGCAAAATAGTATTTTTATTATTTTTAGGCTTAAGAGGTAGGATGTCTTTGATGTAGCGGTCGATCATTTCTCCAAGTGTTCTACGTTTGGCTTCTGTAGTTTTAAAATTACGACCTTCAAGAATAGCTGCTTCAGTTTGCGCTGCCCACTTGCGAGCATCTGTTTTTCTTCTGAATGTAGCTTGCTGTGTAGGAAATCCCTTAAGTCTGACTTTAACGCGGTAACTTGGTTTGCCGTCTTTATCGACTCTTTCTTCAATGGTAGCCATAAATAAACATTAATACACATAAGTTGCCACACACTATAATATGTCCCAAAAAATAGCAACATCAGTTAGTTAATCCTATGGATAATTATGGTAAGATTATGAAAAATAGAAATATATATTCATATACAAGAAGCCATGGGGCACTAGTGGGACAGTAATTTTAAAAACTCAATAATCGTGATTTAAAATTTAATGCATTACCATATAGGGTTAATAGCATTTTTATCTATAGACGCTTAATCAGTGCACTCTTTGAGAAAGTATGAGGGACATATGCCATTGTTGGGAAACTGTATAATATTTTTAGAGACTGGTTTTTTCAAAAGATACAAATCTACAGATGAGGGGTATAACACTTTATTTAATTATGCTAAGAATGGCGGAATTATTTTATGTACATCCAGCTTATGTCTTGAAGAATGGCGGACACAAAAAATAAGGGATTTAGAAAATAATCTACGTACGTTTAGGCACACTATATCCTCACATCAAGGTACAAATTATTTCTCAAAATTATTACTGAATACAATTATATTTGAAGAGTTAGATGATATTGCTTATCTCACCGAAAAAAGTAAAAACATTGTTCAGGAGTTTCTAGAAAAAAACAGTATAAAAAATTATCCACCATTAGAAAAACATATTGATCCGGTTTGGGATGCTTATTTTCACGGCAGACCTCCATTTAAAGGGATAAAGAATCGGAAAGATATACCAGATGCGTGGATATACGAGGCTGCGAAGAATGTTTTAGAGACACCAGAGCATGGAAGATATGAGTTAAGATACTCTTTATCTAATGATAATACTATGTCAGAGGCTCTCCAAAGTTTGGGTTATCACCCTATAAAACTTGAGGAGCTGCTTGATATTTTGCATAGAGAAGAAGCTGGGATATCACAACCAGAAATAAATATAGATTCCCAAGAATTAGAGTTAAATGTTCAGATGGAGAAGGATAATGTAGACATGACTTCTCTTAATCGCCTTCTAGAACAAGTAATTTATAAACAAGATAGCGAAATTTACTTGAGGCTACTTGGTTATCTAGTGGCATTTGACTCTCCAACGCATGACACACTCATACAGGCAGTAAGCTCGAAGGGGTATAATCCCAGGAGAGTAGAGGCTTGTGCTGTGATGCTTTCTGGGGAACCCAATCCGTATATAAAAGATCTCGGCACTCATTATATCGTCGGAGATAAAGAAGTTTGTCATGCTGCTAGTGAACGAGTAATGGATGAAATCATTGGAATGTTGGAGTAAGAGTAATCATGGATCTTAAACAAAAAAAGAAAATTATTAATTTTCTTATTACTAAGGCAGATAAAGACTCGCGTGCTCTTGATGCAATTCAAAATGAGCTAAAAAAAGCCGATAAAGAGTTAAGATCGAGTATTGAATTTGATGGTATATCAGAACAAATTGCATTCCTAAAGATTATAGCTCAGCGCCTCCCTAAACAAGTCATATCGATATATCTTGAATTACTTCCTCGCTTAAATTCCATTGAGTTAAGTTATAAAGATATCCTTAATGTTCCATTAGATACATTAAAAAGTATATACACTAAAGAAAAGTTAATCACTCAAGTATTTAATGCTTTAGAAACTGTACGTTATTATGACATTGAAAAAATTCTAAATATTCTTTTTGAATATGTTATTCATGAAGATGAAGATGTTAGAAAGCAAGCAATTAAAGGACTTGAAGCTATCGCTCAATATAATTTAGATGTCTTTAATCGGTTAGGATGGTGGCCACAAGAAAAAGCCATTGAAAAAATTCAATCTTTTTCTAAAGATGAAAGAAAAATATATTTGAATGTTATTTTTACGTGTATTCAAAAAATTCTATCTCCTTCAATTGAAGGAGTTGTGTGGGGATATAACACTGTCGCATTTCAAACTGCATCTATACCTCCAGAAGAAGGATTAATCAAATTACGCCAGAATGCTTTAAATTTTTTAAAAGAAATATACTTCGAACTTCCTAATCTTGAGACCAAAAAAAAATTATTGGATGTGATGTTAACAGCTACAAGGTTTTCTAGTGTCTCTAAGCGAACCAAAGAAATAGAACAAATGATAATAGATAATACAACGGTTGTTCTTCAATTTATGAGTGACTGTATTGTTGAATCAGAAGATCTCCAAGTACTTCAGACTATAGAGCATGATGCCTACTGGCTTTATTATCATTTAGGGAGCTTGAGTTCCGATATAAAAAAAGCGGCATTAGCAGTCAAAAAGAAACTGGATGATAATGAAGAATTTCAAATATTTCGTGTACTCATTGGGTTTGAAAGTATTTTTCATGATTGGGATGGAGAACGGGAAAAAGGGTATTTTGAACAGGAAAGAAAAATTAGGGAAAAAAAGATTATTGAGTTTGTTGGAAGTATCAATGAACAAAATTATGCAGTCTGGAAAAAGCGAGTTTTTCAATATGCTGCTATTCGCTCAAATGATATGGCAACCTTTCCTTATTTCGGGAAGTTTTTAGAGTGTTTGGGAAAAGAATCGTCTGAAATCGCGTTACAACTACTATCAGAGTTTCCCGAGGAGCTTGGGTGGTTTATTGTTCCAATTCTACGAGGAGTTGAGCAAAGCCCTAAAAAGAGTGTGCTGTCTGGTCTTATTTCCTCTTGGATTAGAAATGGTCTGTTTTTTCTTGCTGTTGCAAGGTTTTTGCAATTTACTGCCAGCTTTAAACTATCGACTCTAAAAAAATTATTTGATAAAGCTAAGCTTTTAAAAAACACTCATCTTTTGAGTCAAATAATTGCTACTTCAGCTGCACAACATAAAAATAGTGATAATAAGCTCATTAATGAGGTTATGATACCTGCCATTGAGAAATGCACAGAACTGCGATATTCAAATTGGATATTTGATCTGTGGTTTAGTAAAGAGTATGTCAGCGTATTCTATAAAATGGATGAAGGTAATTATGATGTTGTTTTAACAAATCTACTTTGGCTAAAAAAAATTGGTCATGAAGCTGAAGAGATCATATTGCCCATTGCTGAACAGGCTCCTAGAAGAATAGTGCAATTCTTCTGTGAACGCATCATTTTGCCTCAGGAAAAGTCTGATGATAGATTTGAGGCTCTTCCATTTCAATTTAGCTCGCTTTCTGAGCCTCTTTCTAAGGTTCCAGAACAGATAATTGAATTGATTCTATCCTATAAGAAATTTGACGATAGACTGTTTACTTATAATGCTGCGAGGTTGTTAAATTTAATTTTTCCAAAACTTGAAGAACAACCTGCTTTTGAAAAATTGCTGATTCAGCTCGTGAATAAGGGTGATGACCTTACTCACTTTTTTATTGCTGATATATTACGAGGTTATGATGGTAATAAGTCTATATATCCAATATGTAAAGAGTTGATCAAGGTTGCGAATAACAACGAGGATTTACTTAATGCCGTAGCCATCGCATTGCAATCAACGGGAGTTGTTGAAGGTACAGAAGGTTTTATATACATCTATGAAGAGAGAATAAAAGAAGTTGAGATGTGGTTAGACGATCAAAATCGTGAAGTCGTTCTTTTCGCTAAAAATTACATAGCAATACTTAAGAGGCAAATTGAGGCAGAAAAACAACGTACATCAGAAGATGAAGCACTGAGAAGACATCAATATGGTTTAGATGATAATCAAAAATAATATTGAATAGTTGTGAGTTATTGGTATTTGTTATTTCTAAGTGCCCCGTGAGTGTCCCACGGAGGTCATAATTTTTTTCAGAACTACTCGTAACTACTTGATTTTATTGGTGGGCCCACTAGGACTTGAACCTAGGACCAACGGATTATGAGCCCCCAGCCTTAAAATTAACTCGTTGATTTTAAATTAATAATTTGCAACGGGATACCACTACAATTGTCGTACAGAGTATAACAGTGTCGTACTCAAACACGCAAATCTCACGCAAGGATATTTTAGCTACTTTATTGGCATTTTACTGAAAAAGCCATTTGGTTTTCATAAAAATGACTATTTGAGACGTAATGATGGATAAGGTAAAATGTAAGTCGCTTGATACAAATGTTCGTTATTTATTTGTAATTAACGAAATTATGTATCATAATATTAAATATGAAGACAGAAGCTACCTATAAACAAAAAGTACTCCAGATGGCTAGTAAATCGGGCATTGTTCGAATGTCCGATCTAACCGAAAGGGGGATCACTAGAGCGACCATTTCGAGGCTTGTTAGCGAAAACAAACTTGAAAAACTCGCTTCTGGTCTCTATTGCTTGCCCGAGACGGAGTTTTCAGAAAAAGAAAGCCTGGTTATTATAGCAAGCCGAGTACCCCAAGCAGTGTTTTGCCTGCTAACTGCTTTGCAGATTCATGATCTAACAACACAGCTACCTCGAAAAGTATGGATAGCTATGCCAAAAGGGAGTCATGCGCCAAAAATGGATTATCCTCCTCTAAAAATGGTGCAATATTCAGATGAAGCCTTTAGTGAAGGAATTGAAATTATAGAATCAGATAATATTAAGCTAAGGGTGTATAACTTTGCCAAGACAATTGCAGATTGTTTCAAACATCGCAATAAAATTGGACTTGATGTGGCTATTGAAGCGCTCAAAGAGGCTTATACAAAAAATAAAGTCACAGTTGATGAACTATGGCATTATGCGAAAATTTGTCGCGTTGCAAACGTAATGCGTCCTTATATTGAGGCAATTCAATGACAAAAAATATTGGTGAGTCTGTACGCTCTCGTTTGAAGAATATAGCTGTTAAAGAAGGTTCTGATTTTAATGCGGTATTGACTCGTTATGGTCTAGAGCGTTTGTTATATCGAATTGGCGAATCAGAATACTCTAAACAGTTTTTGTTGAAAGGTGCCTTACTATTTAACTTGTGGTATGACATGCCTCATCGCCCAACTAAAGATATTGATTTATTGGGGTTTGGTGATAATGATCTAGCGTATATTAAACAAACATTCAGTAAAATTTGCAGAATCTCTGCAGATGATGGAATAAGTTTCCTGTCTGAATCAGTGACGGCCGATACTATCAAAAAAGATGGAGGTTATACTGGGGCAAGAGTTGAGTTATTTGGGGAATTGGCGAAAGCAAAGATTAAAATACAAATTGATATAGGGTATGGTGATGCAGTTACCCCTGGGCCAATAGATGCCCATTATCCCGTACTTCTTAGTGATCTTCCTGCCCCTAAAATCCGTACTTATCCAATTTATACGGTAATTGCAGAAAAACTGCACGCAATTGCATTATTGGGCATGACTAATAGTCGATTAAAAGACTACTTGGATCTTTATGTATTATTAGGTAATGAACAGATAGATAATCAAATCTTGGCTAAAGCGATACATGCTACATTTAATCGTCGAAGTATGGATCTTCCTGAAGAGCTACCTATTGGCCTGACCGATGAGTTTGCTAATGACCCAAGCAGGGAGTCAATGTGGAAAGCCTTTTTGAGAAAAAATGAACTAGAGCAGAAATCATTAACTGAAGTTATTGCTGTGATCAGAAATTTGATTCAAGTGCCATATTCTTTGTCAACACACCCTAATTTTAGTAGATAAAAATAAGAAGCCCAATTTAGGGCCTCTTAAACAGAAGGACCTTATTTATAAAACAATAAGAAAATCATACATGAGGCAACAAACAATGTGGCTGATAATACCAGTACAAATTGACTGAATTTTTGTGTCTTTCGTGTCAAGGAGTGAGCCTCAGTCAATGAGTTCAAGATCAATTTCTGCATAGCCTGGACCGATTCTTTGGTAGATTCGTTCAGCAATCTGGTTATAGCTTCTTTACTACTAGCTAATGCTGCATTGAGAACCTTTTCAGCTTTTTCTTTGGCATCATCTTTCCATTGTGAGGAAATGCCTTCCATTTCCTCTCGGAACTGTACCAGCAAATCCTGTTGGGCTTTCCGATGTTCCTCAATCAGTTGTGCATTCATAGTCTGAAGCATGAGGATTGGATCGTCTTTACCCAAAAGTACACCATGTTTGATGCTGATGTCTTGAATGATTTTATCCAGTTTTTCTGACATTAGATCACCCTGGCGCTATCCAGCTGTCCGAACAGTTGATCGCGCACGATTTTTAAGCGTTGGCGGGTCATAATGCTTTTTTCTGGCATACCCAAAACTTCATCGAAGGTCAGTTTCTGTTGAAGCATCTCTGTTAGATCCCTGCCATAGGTTTCTTTTTTCAGATCGGGGATTTGAATTAAGGCTGATATTCTGTCCTTGTTATCTCGATAGGCTTTCAGTTGTTCAAATGCTTTGCCTTCATGTTCTATGGCTCCCCAATAGGGATTAAGCCAGACAACAAATTGTGCTTCATTTGAAAACTGGTCAATCAGTTGTGCAAAACCATTTATGGTGTCGAATAAAGCCTGGCCGCCGGTGATTACAGTATGAATCACCATTTCATGGCCTAACTCCTTTAACAAAGCTGGAACTTGGTTGCTGATGAGGTAATGAGATAGCGGTACAAAAGAGCTAGCTCCATTGTCAATGACTACATCATTAGTTGTTGAAGCAATTTTTTCGATGAGGGCATCAAAAAGACGGGGGTTGATTTCATCACCACTCATAACTTGAATATGATCGACGTTTAGGGCTTTAAAGCCATGAAAGGTCGAATTGATGGGGTCGGTGTCAATACACAGCGGAGTGTGGCCTTTGTGTTGTTTGTATTGAGCTGTGGTTGCTGAAATAAATGATTTGCCGACACCGCCTTTTCCCTGCAGTGTGATATGTATTTTTGCCATTACAAGAGTTCCTCCAAGTTGGGTTTGGGATTAAAAGTAAAGCCGCGAATTTCGGTTTTTGCCTTACTTTTAGCCTTTTCATCATCCTTGGTGTTTTCCTGCATAGATGGCTTTTTTTCTGCAGCAATCAAACGTGCTACATAGCCACAAAAAGTTTTATATGAAAATGAAATTTTGCCTTCCTCAACTAAGGTTTCCCAGACAAGCTTTATAGACCAGCCGTCAGCTAGCGCTGAAGCGATATCATTTTTTAATGCAAGAAATGCGGCTTTATTTACAGATTTAGCAGAGGCTTTTCTTAACATTTGCTTTGCTGCGATTCGTTCGCTGAGGGAGTTTCCCATGTCATACCATCAACTTATTATTGTTCTCTTTCTGATGGTACAAACTATTTTGTTGCTGTGCAATGAGTGGAGTTATTTTATTTCCTTTTGGCGTAATTAAACCTTCTCTAAAGCGCATAAATATGTAATTTATCGTAATTATTGGTAATTATTAGAAATTAATTTTGTTTCAAAACAAATAGCCTTGAAATTACATAAAATTACCTGATAGTATGCCATTAGATGAACTTAAAACGCAGGGCAAGATAGGTGAAGTTAGCTAACCAGCAAGCTGGTTATCAAATCTCACAAGTATTATTCGCACCTTCGGTGCTCAACGAAAAATCGATGCTTCTAGTTCACAAACTGATACCCAAAGGATTGCAAACCACTTTAATGAAGAGGTCAGCATCCTTATGGATAAAAAACTTAAAACACCCACCAGAAAAAACGGACGACACCTTCGTGTTCCTGTTTTGCCCTCCGAAGAAATTCAAATCAAATCCAATGCGGCTAAGGCTGGTCTATCGATTGCTGAGTATTTAAGGCGTGTAAGCCTTGGATATCCAATTCAAAGTACTGTTGATAAAGACTGCATCCTTCAGTTATCCAAAATTAATGCGGATATGGGACGGCTTGGGGGCTTGCTAAAACTTTGGCTTAGCCAAGATAAACGTGTTGCACATTTTGACCAGCGACTTGTCATGTCGCTGTTAAGCAAGATTCGGTTAACACAAGATGCAATGCTTGATGTGGTAAAAAAGCTATGATAATTCGCCATATTCCCATGAAATCAGCAAGATTAAGCAGCTTTTCATCTCTGGTTAGGTACATTATTGATACACAGAACAAGCAGGAGCGAGTGGGTAAGATCAGATTATCAAACTGTAATAGTTTCGACCCCATTTGGGCCGTTCAGGAAGTATTGGCAACGCAAGCTAAAAATCAAAGAGCCACTGGAGATAAAACTTACCATATGCTTATTTCCTTTGCTCCAGGAGAAAACCCTTCGGCTCAAGTTTTACAGGAAATTGAAGATACGGTGGCTTCATCGATTGGATTTAAAGAGCACCAAAGAATCTCCGTTGTTCATCATGATACAGACAATCTACATATTCATGTTGCGATTAATAAAATTCATCCTCAAACCTTTAATATGATTGAACCTTACAGAGCATATAAGACTTTTGCGCAGGCTGCATCCAAGCTAGAAATTGAATTAGGTCTTCAAATAACCAATCATCAAACCCGTAAAAACCATTCAGAAAATCTTGCTGACGATATGGAGCATCACTCCGGTATTGAAAGCTTAATTAATTGGATGAAACGCTATTGTAAAGAAAAAATCGAGGCAGCCAGTAGTTGGAAGGAAATACATAGTATTTTGGCAGAACATGGGTTGATAATTCGTATTAAAGCCAATGGTTTTGTGTTCTGCAATATCCAAGGGCTTACTGTTAAAGCAAGTTCAATTTCCAGAACCTTTTCTAAAAAAAATCTCGAATCCAAGCTAGGTTCATTTGTACCATCTTACCCAGAAGACGATAGACCTGCATCAAATGTTTATCATTATGAGCCATTAAATAAAAAGGTACTTGGCACCAATCTCTATGCTAAATATCAGTACGAAAAATCACACAATAAATGTTTTGTTTCAGACCAACTTAAAAAGTTGCGTGAGGCCAGAACAAAACTTATTGAAAAGGCGAAAAAGCGAGGACGAATTAAACGAGTGGCTTTGAAGTTAATGAACCTTTCTAAAGCACAGAGAAAGTACTTACATCAACACATAAATAAAACGCTGCATAATGAGATTGAGAACATAAGGAAAAATTATGCAAAAGAACGTGGTCAGTTATTAAATTCTCATCAAAAAAAAACCTGGGCTGATTGGCTGAAACAACAAGCACAAGGTGGCAACCAGGATGCTTTAATGGCAATGCGGTGTCGTAATCGTAAAAATACGCATAAAAACAGCATATCAGGTTTAGGCTCTACTTTTTCTTCTTCTTTAAATTTTGGACAAATCGACTCTATTACTAAAGAAGGTACTGAGATTTATAAAAAAGATAACAGTGTTATTAGAGACAATGGAAAGGAAATTATCATTTCTAAAGACGGGTCTATTCCTACTCTTAAAAGAGCCTTGGAAATGGCAAGGCAGCGCTATGGTGACTGTATTTGTGTGAATGGGTCTCCATTATTTAAAAAGATTATCCTGCAGATAGTTATTCAATATCAAATGCCAATCACTTTTGCTGATTTGGATTTGGAAAATCAGCGTCAAAAACCAAATTTTGAACAGGAGAAATCCCATGAACAATCACGATCAAATGGACAAAGCCATCGAGGAAGAACTTCATGAGGCTAAGAGGTTGCTGGAATACCCGCTGAAAATGGATAGGGCAGCACAAAGCCCAACTCTTTCAATATTAGACAAGGGTCGCCAGCAAAAGATCACAATAGCTTGTTAAATTTGTCAAAATACGATTTGTTGCAGCTTACCGGATGAGGTCAAGTGCTATTGCAGGATAATGCACCTAATAAACTGAATATGTATGCGTTGTAATAATTGATAATTTAGTTTCAGGAGCTCCTATTTCATCTTCAATTTGCCTATAGCTGTGTTCACTTTCCAGATATAATTTAACCGGATTAAGCTTAAATTCTTTATCATAACTTCTTGAACTTCTCTTACTCATTTATACATCTCATAAATGTAATAGTATTGCGCGATTTGTTCGCATTTTATGTATTCTTTATCCATAGTGACTGATATCGATCTCTCAGATGGTTTTCTTTGAAAAAATAGTCTAAAATAAAATCATATTTCACATTTCGAGTTTTATATGGGTATAAAAATTGCAGTGTGGGGTGTTGGCAGCCTTATAAATCCTGTTGTATTTAAATCTAATGAAGATTTACCAAAAAGTGACAACCCCGCAGATTTTATCATAGCTAATAAGCCTTTTTTAAAGCTAACGCTTGACATCCTACATCAAAATAATATTACATCAGTGATGGGCTCACAACGCGTTCAGAGAAATGAAGAGGATAAGGTTTATGGAAAATATATTAAGAATATTTATATAGGCCTTGACCGTATTTTCGGAAAAAAAAGGCCTTATCTAAGGGAAGTTGATGAGATTTTTCAAAAGGTAAACTCCGATGGTATCATTTTTATTGATGATTCTGATGAATATAATCAATCCCTCAAACAAGCTGGACAAATATTTGTTAATGTATCTAGAGAAGCCAAGCCTGGTAGTGTTGAAGGTAATGCTTTCCTTTACGAAACACTCCTTCGCACTATTCCATCTAGTAAGATTCATGAGGCTATTAAAAATTCAAAAGAAAGCGGTACTGTAAAAAAAGAATTTAAAAAGCAACTCTTAACTTTTCAATTAGATAACTTAGATAAAGTAAAACTATGGCAACAACAAATATTGTCTGAGGAGAATATATTATCTGTAGAAAGTTCAAAAAAACTCAGCTCGGTTCGGAGGAAGAAGCCCTAAAGCAAGTCTTAGAAGGCGTTCGTTATTTAATCTTGAACACTAGGTGGGACATTGGTTATTTTGGAGGACTTAAAGTTATTGACAGAGAGACAGGCATCAAAAATACCGTACCAAAAGGGATGGGTAAAATATTACAGGAAATTGATAAGGTGCAAAATGGAGATTCGACTTGGAATAAAGCATTTGAAAATATAGAGGAAATACTCAAAAAATCTGCTGAAGAAAACGAGCATGGCTTTTTTAATAGAAGAGGAGAAACCACGCAGATTTTTTATGAAAAATCCAAGAAAATATTATCTGATTTAAGGTCAAAGCCTGAGGTCGTCGTGAAACAGTTATCTATTTCCCCCGAAAAGCATGATCTAGGCATAGTAATCTCTGAGCCCGAAGAAAATACGAGCAATAATAATAGAGCTTTAGAACAACCTGTTGCAGTAAAGGTTAAAAACTCTATAGGGGGTATATCAAGTGATAAATTGTTCATTTCTGAGAGCGGATATGCGTATAATGTCGACGACATAATCAAAAATTTCAGAAAACTTGATGGACCAGTTATCTTTGTTGATTACCTAAATCCGGATAGCCAAGAATCTACAATTCATTTTACTACTAATGATATACAGCAACTGTTAGATTTTCCTTCTATCAAGGAAGCAGTTTATAAATTATGTAGTCCCAAAGATCAGCAGGAGGACAGGCTTATTGAACTAGCAGAGCTAGCAAATAACATTCCTCAAGAAGTTCTTGATGCCATGTATGAAGTTCACAAAATAGGAGTTGCTATCCCTTTCCAAAAGCGAGCCAACGAGAGTGAATACAGTGTACTCATGTCTCCGTCCATGATAGCGTTAAATGAGGCAGTGAATAAAATGACTCCTGCTGAGAAATTATCTTTAAAATTATTTATGGACATCATGCCTTATAATTATGAGATAATGCGTTCGGTATCACGAACGCCTCCAACTGGGCCCTCAATGTTAGAAGAAGATCTAAGAAAGCAGTTAAACGAAGGCAAGTGTGGCAATGGTTTTGCTGAAGCAATGAAAGTATTACCCGACATAATTCGATCATTTCAAGAGATCCAGAAAGTATCGGAACAGGGGTATTTCACACAATCAAAAATAACTCCCTGATGATTACAAGGGTCGTTAAGTTGGCAGGGCAATAATGAAGTGGTCAGGAAAATTAAGTTTATTAGTTCAGTTAAGGAGCTACGATTAAAAGTTATGCTGGTGAAAAAAGATCAGCCTGAGCCTTGTTTAAAGCGTTGCTTAAGTACGCATGAAAGATGAAGCGTTTAAACTAGTACGAGATCGCAGTAAAAAAGAATGGAAAATTAAATCAAAATACCAGCCTAGAAGTTTTGCGGAAACAGGTGTATTTTTAGTAAAAACTTTAATGAGGAATAAATTAACCGCTTGTACTTTTGAGTGTCATTACAATGAATGGTTTTATGGTGTCACCTCATTAATTAAATCACTCTAACGGCTGTGCATCTTGCTGTTTTTGTATAAAAAATTTCATTCATAGGATTGTTAGTGATTTTATTTGTCCAATAACGACTAAAAATAACGATTATTGGTATTTAATTGACTAATTGATTTAATTTACTACAATTTAATCAAAGAGATTAATCCATTTTTTTTATGCCAATATCAATTAATGACGTTATCAAGAGCGCGGATATAACAACTCATTATCTTGGTGATGCAAACAAAGAATTTAAAATTTTTCGCCACAATAAAGATGTTTATGCAGTTCGATACGATGGAGCAGTGCCCGTTGATTTCTTATCTCTGTGGACAAGTAACAAGGGTGAGGGGAAAACCAAAAAAGTATACATTGGTTCCGGTACCTTTGGAGATGTTTATGAAAAAACAGAAAACAAGGCCTTTAAACAGGTGGGCGATAGAAAATACAAGGGTAATGAGATTGGCACTAACCTTGATATTCTAAGGCAAAAATTTTTGCTTAAAGATAACAATATTGATGAGTACTTTGTATTAGGATTGTGGAATATTAAAGACAGAGGTAATGTTGTTTTTAATATGCCAAAGCAAGAAAAACAGAATGTTGCTGCAGAGCAAATGCAGTTGATGTATGAAGATTTTGTTATCGGATTAAAAAAGCTCAATCAGTTAGGTTATCTACATCCAGATTTAGCCAATAGTCATACACACAATAGCCCGCAAAACTTAATTACAACAGAAAAAGGGATAAGAGCAATTGATTTGGATTCGGGTTTTTACCCTTATCAGGATAGAGCAAACGCAAAAGTAGCAGGTAAAGATCAATGGCTCTATGTCTATAACTATAAATTTCCACCGGATAACAAAAAGCGTAATCAATGGCGAGAGACAATTGACAAATGGTACACCAACAACCCAGGGAAAGCGTTGACAGATTATCCTGAAGTGCTCTTAGCATTTCACAATCAAGGCAAAATTACTTTACCCCCTCGTATGGTACATGAAATGCGCATACAACATAGTGATATCGAAGTTAGCGAGTATCTATCTGGGCGTCGAGAAAGTAGGGCCCATACTTTTCACGAAGTCAGTTCAGATGATTTCCAATCCCCCAGTTTCAAAAAGCAGTATCAGAGCATAAAAGGCGATGCTTTGAAAAGAACTATTCTTCGTGAATTGAAATACTCTTTAGACCAAATGGACAATCTTGAAGAACTGCAACAATTGAAACACCAGTTCCTACGCTCCCCTGAAATGCAAATTCTTGATAAAGCTCAAGGCCAATGGACAAGCAGATTTCACTTGAAAACCGATTCTCACAAAGCGGTAGAGAGGCTGTTTGCTTCAGCAGAAAAAAGAATAAAAGAAGAAATTCATACACATCTTGAAAGTTCGAAAGGAAAAACCGGATCGCCTTAATTTCCTAAATATCCGCGTCAATATACTTTGTGCGATCGTCGCATTTGGCTTTAGTCCCTAAGGTTTGCTCTGTTTAGGTAAAGTCACGTTTGAACGCATAACCGCTTCTTATTAACGATTTGAGAGGCCCTCAATGATTTTTTGTCAGAACAGAGTAAAGTTAAATTTGCTCAAAAATCCCCGCTAGGCGGGGATTAATACGTTTAACCCAGTAAAGTCCAAGCTTGAGACCAGGCAAGACCAACGCCGGGTTCATAATAAGCCGCTGACTGAGAGCACCAACCTGAATAAGGCCAAGGTTTGCATTGATAGCGTTTGTGATCAAGGCGGCCTACAACAATCGTACCGGCTTTATAGTTGCTAATACCGTCAGGGTATACTATATCCGTGCTGTTAGATGGCTCAGTAAAATCAACCATCACGTGGTAGCTGTCTTTATCAACATCGCTGAGATAGATTTTATTGGCCTGATTGGCTACTAGTACGACTTGGCCGCTTTCCGGATCAAGCTGGCCGATACGTACCAGTGAAGAGGAGTTATTGACTAGTGTGCCTAAAGCTAGAGGCCATTGACCGCTCTTCCGATTGTTTTCATCCACGGTAATGCTCTTTCTTTCTACTTCGGTTTCGTGTTTAAAAATTCGTAAAGTGACTTTGGTATTAACTGGAATATCGCCAGTTTCATAAAAATTCTCAAGCTCATACCAGGTTGACGCCGGCGTTGTTCCGTCGATGAAAACATCACTGCATCCATAGAATGCCTCAGGGCTGTCTTCGCGTTGCCAAATCATGTAGAAAATACGCTTTCCTGACATATTGGCTGGCAATTGACAATCCATTTGATAACGACCATTAACCAAGGTCACGTTAGTAATGGTACAAAATGGACTTGCTTCAAGATCAGACCATTTTAAATGAGTATTGAAGTCATAACCATCTTTCGTGGCATAAAACTTGAAATACTTGGTTTTATGAGGTGCAGTCGCCACAAACACAAATTGAAAATGGCCATTAGCGTCGGGATGAACCACAGAGGTGGTCCAATCGCTACGTGCTAAATTAAATCCTTTAAAAAAATCTCTGCCACCAGCGCATAACTGCCCATCGGCAATCAGTTCACGATGTTGGTCATTGGCCGTCCCCTGGTTCACCTCATGCCAGTTATATAAAGGTTGCGTCCCCCCCACCTGCACCGCAGCTTTACAGGCCGCAGATTTTGGGTTTTCCGGACCCTCTTTGTAACATTGGTAGGTTCTGGAAATAGGTGTTTCCAAAGCCCCATGAGCAAATAGCGAAAAACTGGCCATTGCAAGACTAATACTTCCTACTAGCTTTTTCATCATTCATCCTATTATGACATTAAAGAAAGATATGCGCTTCTTAAGAAGCGCTCACTACATCAGTTACATACACCATTGACAACGCAATTTTTGAGGTCAGTAGCGAACCTGAAGTTGTTACTTTGATCAAAAGTCACTTCCCAGTTAAACACACCACCAATATTTCCATAAGCTCGTGGAGGAACATACGTACCGCAACTTGTAATGCCAGCTGTTGCTGTTTTTAAGCACTGGATGGCGCGCTTTATAGTGCTTGTCGGGATAACAGGGGAACCATCACCGCCGCCGTTTGCATTGGCCGCTAGGTAACCGAGGACTACTTGGGATGGTTTTAAATAACTAACATAAGGTTGAAAACCAGTATTGCCACCATTAGGAATTTGAGCAGGCCAGTTTTCCAGCAGATCAGTGGCCATAGCAACACTGAAATCAGGATTACTTACCGGTGTTGGACCGTAGCACACTCTATCAATGCCGAACATACAGCCAGTATTGTATAGCTGGATACCCACCCAAGCCAAAGAATTATGGGTTTGCATAATTAATGAGGCATAGTTACCCCAGACCCCGTCAAACAAACTGGTTGCGGCCATATTGGCTGTCTGCGGTGCCATAGTGATCAGTAGATTGGGATTCTGGCTATACATCGTATTGATAATGCTGGCTAAAACGGCAATATCGCCTTGCGGGTTGGCAAAAGTTCCTCCTCCATTCAAACCATGCTCAATGTCGATGTCAAAGCCATCAAATCCGTATTCATTCATCAACCCGAGCAAAGAGACCATGAAGGTTTGTTTAAAGACATCGGGTGATGTCGCAGCAGTTAGGACCTGGTGAAAATCAACAGTCGTATTCGGCAAGCTCGTCAACGCACCACCTAATGATAAGATAACTTTGATACCTTTTTGATGCAAAGATTGAATGTAGGCTTTAGTGACTGTATCAAATGCGGGCGTAATCTGACCAGGGGTACTGGTGCTGAATACTCCAAAGGACACCATCATATGGGTATAACCCGCATCAGCTAGTGATTGCGCTGTTGGAGGTGTTTTCCAGCCTGGCAAGTACCCAATAATACGGCCATTACTGACTGGATTAGCCGTAAACGTCACCGTTTCAATCGCATTCGTTGTTGCAGTTAAAGGCTGTGGCGAGAAAGTCATGGTGTAACCTGCTACCGACTGACCTGACACAGTGTAAATGACGCCATCAATCAGAGACACAATAGCAGTGCCACTTCCATTCACCAAATCGATAGTCTGTACAATTGGCGCAGAATTGTTATTCGGTGTGAAGGTAAAGTTAAGCGTTGTTAATGAAGAGGGGGCTCCTTGAACATTCACCGTGACAGAGTCTTGCACAACCTGAACGCATTGGTAAGCTAGATTAGTGGTTGGTGCATTCGTTTCACTGGCAATAACAGTTGCTGGCGTAAATACAGGCTGGCAAGTGGTGTTGTTGAAACTGATTTGAGGGGTTGAAAACTGATAAGATGCTCCTTCTTTGAGTTGGTTCACCGTGACTGGATTACCCCAAGTTACCACTTGTGATTGAGAAGCACCCGTTTGTAAACGAGTCAGTAGCACCGAAGGATTATTTGTGTAACCAGTCAATTCAGCAGGAAGTGGTTGCGTATTGATGGTGATTTTTCCATTCTGAGGTGTCAATGCATAGCTGATGGTTGCATTGACCGTCTGGTTGGCCGTGACCGTTAGAGTATTGGGGACTGCCGTACCCTGGTAAGTATTACCATCCGTACCAGTCACAGTTTCAGCAGCAAGTCCATAAGTGCCGGCGGCAAGTCCGTTTATTAATTTTGAACCGCTCCAGGGTAATTGCACATCGCTGAGAGGTTGTCCATTAAGGGTGACATGGACCAAGGCATAATTCTGGGTTACGTTAGAAGGTTTTGCAGCACTATTCGTCAGTTGTATACTTCCAGTATTAACAGGCGTTCCTAAATATATATTGACTGTATTTTCAATATGACTGTCAGTAGAATCACCGTACTTAAGGGTGATTGAGCTGCCAGCTGGTAATTTACTGTTGGCGCCGGGGAACGTTGGGAAATGCATCGTTAATGCCGCCAGATAGTTTCCTTCAGGTTGCGTCTGCGAACTAATGTTCAATGCATTATCAGGATAAGACAATGGCCCAAAATCACCCCAAAAAGACGTATTGAGAGCTGTTGTGGTCTGAAAAGTGATGGTCGAATTTTGAAAATCAACGACTTGTCCACAGTTATTGGTCAATTTTAAGTTGATGGATTTCCAATGTTGGTTGCCAGTCGAAGTAAACTGGGAAGTAATGCATGATACAGGTTGTATATTTGGAGAAGGAGGAGAGGCATAGATTATTGTTGATGAAAAGGGCGTCAGTACTCCCAAACCCAATAATAAATATTTCATGTTCTTTTCCTTTTGATAATAAGTTTTTCAATCTAACATAGATTTTCTTTATTTAACAATAGGTTAAAATAAAAAACATAAGAATCGAAATGGTTCTTTGTACGATTGACGAAGGCTCAACTTTTCATCAAGATGAGGATCCTTTTTTGTATTTTTCTATGCCAAGCTGTCGCAATAAGTGGGTGTTTTTAACAAAGTTGAAATCTAGACTAATTCTTTGATTTAGACTATCTCAATCTTCGATATCAAGTGGTACATCTTCATCTTGGGAGTTATATGCTCGATAATACAAAAGAAT
Source organism: Legionella stuttgartensis (assembly GCF_977063405.2). Taxonomy (NCBI): domain Bacteria; kingdom Pseudomonadati; phylum Pseudomonadota; class Gammaproteobacteria; order Legionellales; family Legionellaceae; genus Legionella; species Legionella stuttgartensis. The sequence continues at coordinate 5,671 of NZ_CDRUHA020000001.1, read as the reverse complement.
TTAATTTGCTTTTTAACTAATTTCATAATTATAGGCAAAGCTTAAACCAGAGCTATTATTCAGAATTGGTTATAAGCATTTTTAATCATAGCCATTTGCGCAACCCGAAATTACAACAAACTATTTAAATGTAAGTTTTTCAGATATCTCATTACCACGAACATCTAATACAAGTCCTTTTTCTTTCCCAGCCGGTCTTAAAATTCGAAATAAAGTATTCGTATTTTTTACAGTTGCTATCGTTTGATGAGGTCTGCTCTCAAGAGCATCAAACTCGGATTTTTGAGTATGCTTTTTTATATGTGCATCAGCGTCATCTTTGTTTGCAAATAACTTCAGTATAGTTTGAAATGAATTTTTAATTTCTTTTTATTTTGACTTGACTTTAAATCGATGTGACGATAAAAAAGGCATTTGTTATTGGATGCATTAAAAAATAATGAAAAGCAACGAGGTATAAAATCCATGCCAAGCCGAGACCAAGTTTACGCCATGCTCATGTTACGTAATCGCGAAGAAAACCTTTTTTCTACATTACCCATGGAATTAATTCAAGAAATTGGTGATTTCCATGAAGGCCCAAATAGTGATATTGCCAAGGCATTGCAATATGCCGCCTATGCCCGAAAAGAAGATGTGCGTGAGCTCATTAACATGTTAGAGGATAATCCACGTCTTCTGCTTGAAACAGGCAATGTAAAAACACCTGGTGGTGATGAAATAAGGCGTGTCACTATTTATGAGTTTGCCTTAGGTGCTGGGGATTATGAGTTGGCAGAGATTGTACAGGGTTATTTTTCAAGAATAAACGATGGTGAAAAGCAAATGATGCGCCAATATGAGCGATATAAACCGCATATTGAAAGCATGTTGGACCAGAAGCCTTATGATTTATCTCCATTGTTTGAGTTGATAAAAAAAGCAACTCTTCAAGAAGTAACAGCACTACTTAATAAAAACATGACTGGCGACAATGAACTGTGTAAGGCACTTGTTAAATTTCGCAAAGATTGGGCGCCTAGAGTTCTGACTAAACCCGGCATGCACTACAATTATGCCAGCCTTCAACATGCTTTCGAATTACTTGACAGGGAATGGGATAATTTATATGAATCAAGCGGTAATGATTATGACAAGATTCGTTTAGTGTGGCGGCAATTAATCGGTTTTGAAATGAGACGCCTCCCTGGCATTGATCGATGTGTAACGGCGCAGAGTGTTCTCACGATAATGGACCAAAACGAGAATGTGATTAGGTCCTATAAATTTAAAAATAATGAGGGTGATTTTCCTATTACTGATTCAGATAATTCTCTTGATGGCCTTGGAGGCGACTTTGGCGTTGAAGTTATAGGCTGTTCGGAGCCTTCAGGGCATGGCTCTCCTAAGGCACACGCTGAAGGAGTTAAAAAATTCTGTGAAACAAAAAAATCAAATTTGAAGAACGTGTATAGCAGCGTTGACCAGCTTATTACGCAACCTAGTCTAGTTTTTTGAGCTAGTTTATTCATTCAAATCATGAGCGCTCAAGGGGCGCTAATCTTAAACCAGCTCACCTAAAGACAGTATATAGATGACTCAATTTTTAGGTTTAGTCTCAAATTAAAGATGGGATTTATCTAAAAGATGGAGTCTCTCCTAAGCTGATTTGAGGCCTTCATCAAGTTTAAACAGAAAATTTCAGACATGATCAGTAAACCAACATAAACAGTAGAAAATCGCATGATATAAAAGGTGTCATAGCCTCGGAAATGTCCTAATTCATGTCCTATAATGGACGCAAACACTTTTTTCAACAACAGCCATGGGCTGGATGCAGAAGCATACAGCGTTTCTTCACTCATTTTGTCCTTACTACTACCAGAATTAAGTGTCTGTATTTGCAACATATTGCGACGTATTTGTGCTATAAATACAGTATAAGTTGTGGTCAGGAGTGTCAATGACCTTGAAAGTATAAAGTCGAAGGGGTTTAGTTGGTGACCTTTTACCGAGCTAGTATACTTGGGGGAGTTTTTTCTTAACAACTTCTCAGCTAGGCGACATTTTATTTTGAAGCAATTCTCTAGTTATTGTGTTTATTAACTTAAATAGAGAGGAGAAAAAATAATGTTTGGACGTTTTTTTTCTAAACCTAATACACCTAATGGATACGCATCATCTCCTGATAGATTTAAAGATTTCGGATCCCCCACGTCGGAGAACCAAAAAAAATGGATAGCTCATTGTGAAAAAACAATATACTCTTTGATGAATTTATTACCTGATTTTCCGAAAACCAAACCAAACCTAAGCCAATCATTTCTTGATGAAAATGGAGACTTGCTCAATGAGTATAATTTTTTAGACACTAAAGTTGGGTGTGCTTATGCATTTTTAGCTGACAAGAGAGCAGAAATAGCAAGAACGTTAGAGCATGCAAAACAAGAAAAGAGAACAAAGTGGTATGGAGCAATTAGACCTCAAGATTTTGAATCAATTGAAATGATTTATTCAGACGATGTTACGGCTTGGGAACAACAAAAAGATAAGATTTTTGAAAATTGTCATAATCTAGTGAAAAAGGCTCTTCAGGCAAATTTACCTGAATATCAAGAAGTTGACTTTGAAGATTATTCCATCTTACACAGAAGGTTCGTTGAATGTTATGGAACTACTGAATTTGAAGGTTGTATTCGTTTGATGTCTGAACTGCCTCAAAATTTTAAAGAATATAAAGAGAGTTATATTTTTTTGAGTAATAATGGAACAAAAAAGCTGTACTATATTACACCAGAAGGAATAGATAAAGAAGTGGTGATTGATGATCTTGTCCAATTTGAACAGGATCTCAATGACCTGAACAAAGAGAAAAAAAACGTATTGCGTCTTAGTGGTAATCAAATTAAGACGTTGATAACAAAAAACACTGGCCACATCCCTGATTTTAATTTTAAGGAAAGAGTATCTGACGAATACACGATAAAGATAAAATCACCAGAAAAGTCTAAGACAGTTAAATTTCAGGGTAAGGAACAAGATCATTCGGTATATCTTTCTACCATCATGTTAAGTGACAGAAAGGATGGTTGGTATGTTATTGCCTTAGGTAGGCCGCCAAAAAATACAAGAATTCAAATGGGAATGTTATATCTATACAAAGATGAAGAAAACATGGTGTTGGAATTTAAAAATGAATTTGGTGAAAATAGCAAGATAATAATCAAAAATGAAGAGTTTGGGGAGCATTTAAAATCTATAGAAGATTGTTTATCTGAAAATAAAGATCTGACAAAGGACGATCAAAATCATGTTTTCAAGGTTGCAGAAAAGCATGGTTATGTAAGAAATAAAAGCGTCATAGAGTTATCATACCCACTAGTTAATAAAGATAAGATAAAAGGTGATTTATTACTGGCCGATAAATATTATTCTGAAATGGAACACGCATGTGATGAGAAAAGCGTACAAACGTTTCTGGAAAATGCAGGTAGATTATCTCATCTTCTTGCTCATGTATTACCTGTTAAACTAGGAAATGCAAGTTGCGTTGAATTGTTAATTAAAGGACTAGCAGAGTCTAAAGGGCTTGATTTAGGCCCATTTTCTTATAAAGAAAAAATCGGATGGGATTGGAAAGCATTAACAACCGCGAGTCGAGAAGAATATGCTAGTTGGTATGCTCAAAATGCTTTTTCTAATTCGTCTAGCCTAGAATTCGGTTCTGTCGCCTCTCACCAAAACCAATTTGGAAATTGAAAGATGATTATCTTGAAACTTACTGGGTATTTATGATTGTGCGAAAAGCACCGGTAACAGTTGATTCAACTCTAAAGATTTTTCTGGCTGAGTTGAAAAGCTAGGTCAAGGGGGCACCCGCTCGTAAGCCCAATATTTTACACATCATCTCAAGACAGCATCTCAATCAAAAAATATTTGATATTTGGTTCTAATTTGTGCCAAAATGTACCTAATAGAATCATTGGTGGCGAGGGATTTATATGTTTTCAAAGGGTGCTGGTAATTTTTTTGGTAGCAACATGTTTAGACAATTGAGCAGTGATAGTCGAACAAAAGCTTCTGAGCAATGGTTTAAAAAGCAATTGGAATACTCTGGGCTGTTTAAGAAAATATCACAAAAAGAATTAGAAAAATCCTTACCATCAGTTCGAGTTTATTATAACAACCATTATTTAAAGAGCCCTCATGATGCCTTAATTAAAATTCCTGCAATAAACGTAGCGGGTGATAGGGCGGTTGTTTTTCAGGATGGATTAGCAAATGAGGGCAAACCGGATTATTTTGCAAAAATACCCAACGGTCATCCATATCTACTGTCCCCAAGAGAAAGGCTTCTTGCTGCTAAAAAAATTGTCTATTCAGACAGTCTAGTTTTTGCGACAGGAGGATACCCGAATACAAATCCATTGAAGCAGTACAACAAACCTTTTTTTGCCTCTATTTTCTCATTAGCTGGAGCAAATTTTGAAGTTCCTCATCAACATGCTACTGTTTTTACACTGGATCAGTTTAATCAATCTCTACATAAAAGTACCCACTTTTCTCATCTGTACGATGGTGTGCCAACAAATTTTAGCGATGCCAAAAAGGCCATCGGTGATTACGATACTCATGAGACTATGTCTCGAATCAGGGTTGGATTATTTACATTGCTAGGAAGAAGAACTGACGGTAGTTATCGGCCGACGCTATTTAAAGACAGCTCTATTATCTTTTTAACAAGCCCTTATTTTCGTCATCAACTAGAAGATGTCTCTATGCTTCTTAGCGCTGTAAACGAGAAAGGTCTCGAAGCAGGAAAGCCAGCTTTATTAAAAGCAACAGCAGTTGGAATGGGCTTTTATGCAAAAATAGATACATCTTATGGAATACAGCATTTACTATTTCCTTATTATTTAAGAGCTTATAAGAAGCTCCTTGTAGAGCAATCTTATCCTTGGATAGCAGAAATTGAATTTCCAATATTTGATGAAGCACAGCAGGAGCAGTTCGATAGAGTATTTGAGGACTATAAGGGACCAATCAAGGTGTATAGAAGTGAACGAGATGTACTTAAATTAACGGAAGAAGAAATTAAAAAGTATACTCCTTGCATATTAAATCCTTCCGATGCATTTGCATACACAGGAAATGAGTGGGGGTATGGAAGCGTTGAGGCGATGATTGGGAATAATACCTCATTAAGAATAGACCAAAATCCTCATACAAACCCCCTGCTTTTGGACCCCAATCATCATGTGGGAGTTAAAATAAAAGCAGATTACAGTACTGAATTTAGTAGAGGATCCGATCTAGAAGAAAGCTCAGGTTTAAAGATTTTGCATAGGTAATTCTCTTATTTTTTCTTATTGCGGTAGGCTTTGACTGATCCCGAAATATTTTGTTCTCTTAACACGCTTACAACAAAATATGTTTAATCATTTACTCAAACAAATTAAATGTAATGATTAAATAAGCATATTCTATTATAGTCTATTTGTTTGCGAAGTTGACAAGCCTTTGCTTGAAGCGATCGCCGTATTGGCTTAAATTACAGAAACGGGGGTATGCCGTAGCAAGCTGCGGAAGAGATGGTGGTAGACCCACCGAGATCGATCACCAGCGATAGGTCTCAAACCACCTCATGCGGCTGTTGTTAAGAGCAATGGTCGTGAGTGATGAGGAAAGTCAG